>JBDTLZ010000094.1:0-7629 GCA_039934515.1 Ginsengibacter sp. | reverse complement strand
TTATACATCAGGTAATCGTAATTGCCTTTTTCATCATCGATCATTTCCTGCCAGCTACCGCTTTGCTCTTTTACAATTCTGTAAATACCTTCTTCACTAAGATCATGCGCATAATCAACACCGGTGAAGCACATAAAATTCCATTCGAAATCAGAATATTTTTTTTGTCTCCCGGGAAAAGTAAATTTTGTATAGGCATCGATATCCAAAGCCGCTGAGATATCCTCTTTGCGGTCATCGGGGTTAACTTTTATAACTTTTATTCTCTCAATTTCGTCGCCGCCTGCTTTGTGGTTTAATACAATATCCACCATAACCTGCATACCATTTGACCGTATTTCTGCCAGCGCCTCAAGGTATTCCTGGCGGGTTCCATACTTTGTTTTTACCGTGCCCTTTTGATCAAACTCTCCAAGATCATAAAGGTCGTATACATCGTAGCCGGTGCTGTAGCTACCATTGGCAGCTTTAAATGCCGGGGGAAACCAGATAGCGGTAAACCCAAGCGAAGCAAGTCTTGGCGCATCCTGCTTTATTTGTTTCCATAATTTTCCATCCGGCGGCAAATACCAATGGAAATATTGCAGCATTGTACCTTTCATATTTATATAAGTATGTTTTGGTTAATGATGAGGATAAAAACCGTTATCCGGCAGGTCATAAACAAAGATCACAGCAATTTGTTTAGAGGATACTATTTCGCTGGCTTTCCATGAGCGGTCTATAAAAAGTAGTAATAGCCGCGACGGGTTGATAAATCATGAGTGACGAAGAAAAAAATCATCCCGGTAAATCTACCAGTGGCTCCCTGCCGGTGCCAAAAATTTTATCCCTGCACCACACCGCCCAATATGTCATAAAAAAAGGATGCGCTTTCACAATTATTTCTTCTAAAAATTTTTCATTCCTTTGTTGAAAATATTTAGCCTCATGGAACAAACACTTTTAGGCATAGGAACCAGGCTGCAACATACAAGATACGGCCCGGGTGTTATTGTCGGCATTCGTTATGCAACTTACCTTATCTCGTTTATTCACAAAGGAATTATTGAAGTAGATAAAACAGATGATGAGCTGGATGACATACAACCGGAAAATGTAACTGAAGAAATTGAAACCAGTTCCGAAGTCGAAAGGTCGCTGCTTAAAATACTTCGCTTATGGGGCGACGTTAGTGAAGTAGTTAAGCTTGGTGAAAAATGGATTGGCGGAACCATTCTTTTGCAACCAAAAGACACAGCACTAAAGCCAAAGGAAATTCCTATTGATATTTTTTTCCACAAAATTGTAATGGCCCGCGACAGGTTGCGGGTACTTGAACAAAATATCAACAGCCAGAAAAAACTAAGCGACGAAGAAAAAATAAACCTGCAACAATACATTACAAGAATATATGGCTCCTTCACAACATTTAATGTGTTGTTTAAGAATAAAGAACATTGGTTTGCCGGCGAGAAGGGCAGTGACTAACAGCTTCTTACTTATCGAATTTTTTTTATCACCGCTTAAAGCCTGAAACTGGCATATATTTAGCAACGAAAATCAAAAAACTATTTTATGCAACATACAGCCGGCAAAACGACTCCTCATAAAACGGGCCAGGAAAATGAGAATGAGCATATCGAAGCTGCACATAAAGAGGCCGAAAAAGATATCGGGCAGGATCCTGACCTTTCATCAGAACCCGATCCGGCAGATGATCTTGATGAAGGGGAGCTGGCGAGACTGGAGGGTGAAGAATAATACCCTGCCTGCATTGGTTTACTACATACCTTATGATATGTCTATCGATTAAAGCAATTTGACTTGCTTTTCCATAAGCGCCGCTTGCCAGTCTTCTAAATAATTGGTATAAAAAATATCATTCACTTTAGAAAACTGGGAACAATACTTAATAATGCCTAAGACCTTCCGGGAATTTGCATAATTTGTATGTTAAAATTCCTATTGTGTGCATCATATTTGAAAAGCTTATGTTCTAAGGGGTGAATATCGTCATTCGCCACACATACATTAAATTTCTCCACTAAAAAATAATTGGTATTTTACTTTTGATTTTTAAAACCACGCCTCGCATGGCCGGTAATGTAATTGTAAATTTTAAAATATCTTCATGAAAAAATTTGTGCTCTATGTATGTTCCGGCTTGTTTTTTACACCTCTTTTTTCTCAAACTAATTCCGGCCTTTTTCGCTATCCTGGTGTATCAAAAACACAAATTGTTTTTACCTATGCCAATGATCTTTGGGTAGTTCCTAAAGAAGGCGGGGAAGCAATAAAATTAAGTTCGCCGCCCGGCGTTGAAAGCTTCCCGCGTTTTTCACCGGACGGTAACAGCATCGCTTTCACCGGCAATTATGACGGTAACAAAGATGTTTATGTTGTCCCGGCTTCGGGCGGCATCCCCTTACGACTTACATCTCATGGTTACAGCGATCGTGTTGTAGGATGGCAACCCGATGGAAAAAAAGTGCTCTTTGCTTCGGGAAGAGAAAGCGGGCGCGACCGGTTCAATCAATTGTACACAATAGCACCCACAGGCGGGCCATCTACTAAACTTCCCCTTGCCTATGCCGAATTTGCCTCTTATTCACCTGATGGCAAAGAACTGGCTGTGACGTTCCGCACACAGGCTTTTCGCAGTTGGAAAAGATACCGTGGCGGATGGAAAGCAGACATTCATATTTTCAACCTGGCAAACAATACTTCAGAAAATATAACTTCTCTCAATACAGAAGAAGGCAGTGAGTTTCCGATGTGGCATAATGATGAAATCTATTTCCTATCCGATCGTGGCCCTGAAGTAAGGATGAATCTTTGGAAATACGATCTAAAATCGAAAAATGTAGAACAGGTTACAAATTTTAAAGATTATGATATCCATTTCCCTTCTGCCGGGCCGGAAGAAATTGTTTTTGAAACGGGCGGTAATTTATACCTCTACAAATTTGCTACAAAACAAACGAACCTGGTAAAAATATCGGTGATTAGTGATAAGGCAGCATTGAAACCAAAAATTGAAAAAGCCGATAAGGAGATTCAACATTCGGCTATAAGCCCCGATGGAGGCCGTGTTCTCATGGAAGCCCGCGGAGATGTATTTTCATTACCCGCTGAAAATGGCTACGTAAAAAATTTAACAAGAACTTCGGGTGTGGCTGAGCGTTATCCTGCATGGTCGCCTGATGGAAAAAATATTGCTTATTGGAGCGATAGCTCCGGAGAGTACGAATTATGGATAACTCCTGCCAATGAGGATAAGCCACGTAAGCTTACCAGTTGTGGGCCGGGTTTCAGGTATAACTTGTTTTGGTCGCCCGATAGTAAAAAAATAGCGTTTATCGATAAAGCAATGAGGATCCAGGTATATGACTTTGAAACTGGCAAGATCATGGCAATTGATAATGCCAGGTATTATTTTCACGACGCACTGGAAAACTTTTCCTGCAACTGGTCACCCGACGGGCGATGGCTTACTTACAGCCATGATCTTGAAAACAACCATAACGCTGTATTTATTTTCGATTCCAAAACAAGCAACCTTAAACAGGTCACCAGTGGTTTCTATAATTCAACCAATCCTGTTTTTGACAGTGAGGGAAAATACCTTTTCCTGCTCACCAACCAATCTTTTTCACCGTATTACAGTGATATAGATAATTCATTTATCTACGCAAATTCGACCCAACTGGCAGTAGTTAACTTACAAAAAACTACCCGCTCAATTTTATTTCCCAAAAATGATACCGTGAAAATAATTGCTTCAGAGCCCGTAACAAAAGTTGTTGAAGTAAAACATAAATTCAAATCATCAGTTGATACCGTTCAAAAGATACGGGTAAAGGTGGAACCGGTAAATATCGATTTTGATGGAATTGAATCGAGGGTTCAAATCCTTTCTTTACCCGCCGGTAATTATGGAAAACCCGCTTCTATAAAAAATAAGATCCTGTACCTCAAATTTCCTCCCCACGATGAAACTGCTGGCAAACCTTCATTAAAAATATATGATATTGAAAAAAAGGAAGAAAAAACTATCCTTGATAATGTAGATGATTACTATATGTCAGCCGACAGGCAGAAGCTCCTTGTTCAGCGGGAACAAACCTGGGCGGTTATAAAGCCCGAAGAAACTCAAAAATTTGAAAAACCCATTCATATTGCAGAAATGCAGGCACTGGTTAACCCCCAGGAAGAATGGAAACAAATTTTTACGGATGTGTGGAGGCTTGAGCGGGATTATTTTTATGACCCTAATATGCACGGGATCAATTGGGAACAGGTGAAACAAAGATACAGCGGCATGCTCTCAGCCGCTTCAACACGGGAGGAGGTTAATTTTATTATTGGGGAAATGATCGGCGAACTCAATGCATCTCATACTTATTATGGAGGTGGTGATCTTGAAAAAGAAAACAGTCTCAATGTAGGTTATCTCGGTGTGGATTACGAAGCTGAAGGTGATTTTTATAAGATCAAAAATATTATAAGAGGTGCTCCCTGGGATGCTGAAGAACGGTCTCCTTTGGATATGCCCGGTGTGAATATCAGCGAAGGCAGTTACTTACTCGCGGTGAATGGGAATCCCTTAACAACCAGCCAGGAACCCTATGCACTTTTCCAGGACCTGTCTGATAAAACAGTCGAATTAACCTACAATTCTTCTCCTTCGTGGAAAGGGGCTAAAACAGCGATAGTAAAGACAATGAAAGACGAAGGAAGGTTGCGTTACCTTGCGTGGGTGGAGAATAACCGGAAACAGGTAGATGCCGAAACTGCAGGTGAGGCTGGCTACATTTATGTGCCCAGCACAGGTGTCGATGGACAGAATGAATTAATGCGACAATTCAATGCTCAATGGAACAAAAAGGCCCTGGTGATTGATGAAAGATTCAATAGCGGCGGGCAGATCCCCGACAGGTTTATTGAAGTGCTCAATCGTACACCCCTTGCCTATTGGGCAATACGCGATGGCAAAAGCGATCCGTGGCCTCCTTATGCAAATTTTGGCCCCAAGGTCATGCTCATTAATGGATGGAGCGGCTCAGGCGGGGATGCTTTCCCTGACTATTTCAGGAAAAAAGGATTGGGTCCGTTAATTGGAAACAGGACATGGGGCGGTCTCATTGGAATCAGCGGAGTACCATCTCTTATTGATGGGGGAGGTATTACTGTTCCAACGTTCAGAATGTTTAATCCGGATGGAAGTTGGTTCCGGGAAGGACATGGAGTAGATCCTGATATATTGGTTGATGAAGATCTTGGGCTCATGGCGAAAGGTATCGATCCCCAGTTGGAAAAAAGTATCACAGAAATTAAATTGCTTTTAAAAGATAAAGGATATAAAGTCCCGGGGACACCCGGTTATGAGAAACGCAATTAGCAGGAGCCAACTGGCTTTTTTTTATGCGGAACTAATGTTGACCTGCGATGATTTCAGGCCGGAAAGTACCAGCAATTTTAATTTTTGGCTATCAGCAATTAGCCCTTTATTCAGCTATAGAACGGGCTGTACGCTTGTAGTCCCGGTATTGCCCGGCGCTACCGCTTCCATCCCGCAGCCCTTCAACAATAGCTCTCTATCGGGCAAGGCATCACATCATTAATATCCGGCGTTTACCAGGTTCCTGCATAAAAATTTTACCTGTTAATCCAAATTCAAGCGACTTTCAAAAGCTTATCAGCTCTTTTTGGCAGAGATACCCGTTTTCGTAAAATTATGCGCAAAGAAGCATTTCATGTAAATTTCCGACACCCTGTTCTCAGTTTCTACCCACTCATGGGTTAACTTTTGGAGTTAATAATCTAGTCACCTGCGATGACCTGCTTTATAGCCATTTTGCAGGAAATGATTTACATGAAACCGTTACTGGCGCTATTTTTTGGTTTTATTCCGGGAATTAAACTCATTGCCCAGCACACACCGGCAGGTAACATAACAGTTGCCATAAAAAATGAATCACAGCAGCCGCTTGAAGATGCCACGGTGGAATTACGTAATGGCAAAGATTCCTCGCTTGCAAAAGTTGGTATTTCAGACAGCAAAGGAAAAGTGGCGTTCGAACATGTTGAATTTGGCACTTACCTTCTTAAAGCAACTATGGTGAACCACAGCTCCATCTATACTGCACCTTTCACTTCTGCAACAGGGGCTCCGGCTATTATAACTGTTACATTACCACGTCAATCGGCTGAGATGAAAGAAGTGGTGGTGACTGCAAAAAAACCTTTTATACAAAAGCTTACTGACCGTATTGTAGTAAATGTTGATAACAGTATTATCAGTGCCGGAAGCTCCGCGATGGATGTATTGCAACGTTCTCCCGGGGTAAATGTTGATCAAAACGATGTACTAAGCCTGCGGGGGAAACAAGGCATTATAATAATGATCGATGGAAAGCCCACTCCAATGTCCGGTACCGATCTCGCCAATTATTTGAAAGGCCTTCCTTCCAGTGTTGTAGACCGTATCGATATCATCACGAATCCGTCAGCAAAATATGATGCCGCCGGTAATTCAGGTATCATCGATATTCACATGAAGAAAGACAAGCGCCTGGGCACGAATGGTACCGTAAATGCAAGTTACGGGCAGGGTGTTTATTCAAAAGTGAATGCAGGCGCTACCCTGAATTACCGCAATAAAAATGTGAATGTATTTGGGAATTACAGCTATGGCTATAGGAAGGGGTTGAACCATCTCATCCTGGACCGTAATTTTTTTACAAACGGCACCTTTGATGGAGAAGATAAAAAAGACAATTACACAACCTTTCCATTGAACTTTCATCTCGCCCGCATGGGTGCAGATTTTTTCATCGATAAAAAAACAATTATTGGCGTCGTTGTGAACAGTAATTTTATTGATCTTCGAAATTTAAATACCAATAACTCTACGGTCATTGACAATCAAAAGCGGCCTTCCTATACCTTTCAAACACATCAAAATGGCACATCCGGCAATGATAATACGCTGGGTAATATTAATTTTAAACATACTTTCGACAGCACGGGTACAGAGCTTACTGCAGATATTGATTACGGAGTATTCCATTCCGATGCCTTATCTAATAACGTTACGCAATATTACAAACTGGATGGTGGTATTTTACAGCCTTCCTATATCCTTTTAGGAAACCAGCATGGGAAGCTGACATTAAAGACTGCGAAAGCAGATTATGTAAATCCTTTGAAAAATGGTGCAAAATTCGAAGCTGGTTTCAAAACGAGCGATGTTGCTTCAGACAATGATGCAAAATTTTTTGACGCCAGCAGCGGCATTCCTCAAAATGATACCACCAAGACCAATCATTTTTTATACGAAGAATACAACAACGCAGGGTATATTAATTTTAGTAAGGAATATAAAAAATTTAATTTCCAACTCGGCCTTCGCGGAGAGGCAACCAGCCTTAAAACCCACCAGCTAAAAGGAGGTATTCTGTTTGACTCGGCCTACTTCCAGTTATTTCCAAGTGCCTTTTTTAATTATAATATCACAAAAGATCAAACGCTGGGCGTATCTGTTAGCCGCCGCATCGACAGGCCGAATTATAGTTCATTGAACCCATTCCTGTTTTTAATAGATGTAAGTACTTACAATACGGGTAATACCGGCCTGTTGCCACA
>JBDTLZ010000093.1:0-21600 GCA_039934515.1 Ginsengibacter sp. | reverse complement strand
GAATATTAGATTACATACATCAACATTCCGCAGCTGCGGGATTTGTGAGTAAGCCGGAAGATTGGAAGTATAGTAGTTCCGGAGACTTTTGTGGAATGAAAGGATTAAGTGATTTAAGTGATAGCTGGTATTCAGTGGCACAAGTACTCCCGGAAAAAGCTCAATCGCGTACTTGCTCCAAACCGGGCATTGCGATGGTATAATAAACGTTAAAATACCCTTCGCTACCCGCATTAACAAACAGCCGCTACTCCTTCGTTGTTGTATTGTCATTACCATTGTTGGATTATAACGCCTAGTTGTTGATCCATTAGTGCAAACTCCCTAGCTCCCCATGGCCGAAGCGTGATCTCACGCAGGTTGGGATGCAGAAATTCCGGATGGGACACCGACACTTTTTTATATACCTCATCGATATTTTCTGTAACAAGTCTAAACTCAGGATTGTGCTGGTTTGCTAATTCAATATTTTCAAATAAATTTATTCGAAGACCATCTTTGCTTATAACACAAAAAGGGTTATTTGACATCAATTCATCATGCTCGATTTTAAACCCAAGGCAATCGACAAATAGCCTGAGAGCAGCATTAATATCTGTATAAAAAATATTTGGAACCAGTTTGGTAAAATTCATAATCGCTTTATTCAAGTTTATTATTTTGCGAGGTTTGGAATTTAAGACCGCCTGCAACTATACTCAAATTTATAATTAATTGTTCAATGTTACTACAACTGTGCAAGAGGCTTAGGCGAGGCTGAACTGTGGCTGAAACATGCAGCTAAGCTGATTGTCAGGAGGTGTGGTCTGCCCTCCTTCGGTGTTATATCGGCAGAAGATTAACATTGCTCAACATAATCCATAAAATGACTGACTATTTCCGCCTGGTCTTCATGCGTCCACCGAAGCCTATAAACAGCCGGCAGATCTTCCTGTAAAACATGTAGCGTTAGTCCACTTTCATATGGAAGAAAGTTTGTCTCAACAAAGGTCCACGTCTCCCCGATGGGATGAGTTAAATGGTCAAAATCCACAAAGGTTTTGATAACTTTATATTTCTGCCCCGGCATGAGGTTAAGACTGTTACTCATAAATTTCAAACAATGGAAGAGCTTGTGCGAAGTACGGGTATTAGTATTTACAAAGCCTTTCATATACGATATTTAAAAGATTAAAAAACTGAAATCATGAAACAAGTAGTTCATGGTTTGCAGGTCGAGCCGAAATCTAACCCCCGAGTTGCAGGCGATGTTTACAGCTTTTCAAAAGACCCTGAACCTGGCACTTTTGCAAGTTGTCTTAAAATAACGGTAATTTCATTTGAGCCTTGTTCGACAGCAGCACTAAGGCAACATCAATTTTGAAAGTCCGTTACTTTTATTCGGTTTTTGTTTTAAAGCTGTGGCAAATGGCTAGCGCATGGCCATGTCCTAAATCAAAAACTTTATTTAGCCACTTAATAATTTCACCAGCTTTACTGTTGGTTCCAGAATCCCTTTTTCAAAAAAGTCATTTATAATTGCTGATTATTTGAAATCGGCCGGAGTGTAAAAGGAACGAATAGAAATATTAGCAAGTAAATAATTGTATAAGATTTCTTTTTGAAACGGAGAATGAAGAAGCAAGCCTGATTTGTACTGGTTACTTCCAATGACAATGTATAAAAAAGTATTTTATTTATGTACAGCCGCCCCGGACATTTTTATTTTATACACCTTTTTTGCCGTATCAACTGCTATTTTTCGAATCGCCGGTTGCACTTTTAATTCCGGTTGTATAACTGCCGGGCCGGCCCTTTCAATTACTTTACCTGGATTTGCAACCGGGCTTTTAACCTGAATTTTCGAATCAATTTGTTGCTTCGGAATCACAGCCCGTTTTTCTTCAACCGCTTTTATTTTGGCATCATTGATAACGGTAGCAGGTTTAGTCATATCCACCTGCGCCTTAGCCGCGAGGTTATCGTGTGGCTGCAATTCGACCTGGCTGATTTTGGCATCCTTTTGATTTTTTAATACCGGCGTTACCTCAAAGGCTCCGGTATTTCTATTGGCATCGGCCTTATAGATCCTTTTGATGGTGACTGGATCCAATTCTATTATCCTCGTTTGAAGCCCCTCTTTAATAATGCCCCTGTTGCCTGTAACCTTAATTCTAATACCATCCGGGTTGAGCGTACCATTTGTAGTTATTTTAAACAACTTGATCCTGTCTCCCTTTGCAGTATCGCAGCTCCCAAAAACCTGGTAATTAATCTCATTGTGTGGCACCTCCTGACAATGATTGCTACCACATAACACAAACAAACTATGCGTGCTGTCATAGCTGCCATCAAACTGATCCCCGTCGCCAGGTTTCCACGTTGCAAAAACCCCGACGTAAATAATTGTTTTACCCCCGTCGTCCAAATAACCTGCTGCGGCAGGATTGCCTTTTGACGATAAAGAAATTCCCGTTGGCCGATCATCACTTTTTACGCTTGACTTTGTATCTACATCAACAGGCAACGGATTATTTTCAGTTGCACCTCTACGGTCATTATTTTTACTTTTGTCTGCAGGATCGCTGATTACATCATTATTTTCATTTACAACCCCGTCTCGAGCTTGCGTTTTACCAGCATTTGAAGATGCCTGGCTTCCTTTTGCAACTTCATTTGAACCAGGTGATGTATCCGTTACTGTGCCATTTTCCCGGTTCCGATTTTGAGAACCAGCAGGCTCGGGGGATGTATTTTGGCTGCCACAACCCGAGAGTATCATCACCAATAAAAGAATAGAAATATTTTTCATATTGCCGATGGTTATAATGAGCGAAGAATGATCTTTGAAAGAAGGATGTCTTTTTTATTAATAAAATATACATAGCCTGAAGGCAATGCGCCTATTTTTGAATTATACGGCCGCTGCTGCATTACGATATAATAGGTATCAGATTCTCCCAATAGCCGCAGGAGTTGTTGCGGGTCATTTTTAATAAGCCCGATATCGGCATAAAAGATATTATCCCGGGACAAAGAAGAATCCAAAACAACCGCCGGGCTCATGAGGTCGGCGTCTTTACGAAAAATAAATTGAATGGTTTTTAAATTATGGGTGTTCAAACGGTCATCTTTATAATTATCTATAGCCGCATCACGGGAAATTCTAAAAAGTTGCGGAAAAACAAAGATGGAAAAAGCGATCAGGAATATCAGCCCATACATCTTATTAAATTTCTTTAGACTAATTTGATTTGCTACAAATGCCCGTAATTTTCCAAAGTAAACATATTTTCCGGACAGCCATCTCAAGAGTAAAAGAAATAAAAATATTAAAACGGCCGCAAAAAAATATCCTTCAATCCAACTCATAAACCTTGCAGAAATTATAACATTGTATGAATACATTAAATAGCTGTTATAATCAATCCTGATAGCGTCCGTAGAGATACCGAATTGCTGGTAGTAGAAATGCACATATACCCAGGCGATAAAATATAAATAGATAGCAATGATGATGGTCAGGTCCCTTATTATTTTTAAAGTTTCACCGATCATCTTTCTATGGTTTTGTTTGAGGAAAGTTTTGGCCCGCCCAGGGTCGCTATAAAGTTAGTGCTTCAAAAAATAAAATACAATACCCTTCCCCAGGAATAACCACTACCTGATCAAACAACTATTCAAATGCCGGTGATATTTGATCTAATATTACCCAGGTATTGGCAATTTAATTACAAACTCTGCAAACTCATTTTCTTTTGTGCTCACTTTTATTGTACCGCCATGTTCCCTGGTTACGATATCGTAACTCAACGACAATCCTAACCCGGTTCCCTGGCCGGTGGGTTTCGTCGTAAAAAAAGGCTGATAGATCTTTCCCAGGACTTTTTCCGGAATGCCACTGCCATTGTCTTTGACTTTAATTTCTAACAGGTCATTTATTTTTCTTGTAGATATTGAAACCAGGGGATCATAAACTTCCCCGAGCTTTTTCTTTTTGTCATTCACCGAAAAAAATGCATTATTGAATAAGTTCAGGAGCACTCTCCCAATATCCTGGCGAATAATATTTACGTTACCAATTGTTGCATCATAATCTGTTTTCATTGAGGCATTAAAAGAGTTGTCTTTTGCTCTTAATCCATGATAAGCCAACCGCAAATATTCATCTGCCAAAGCATTGATATCGGTTGGTTCTTTTAAACCACTGCTGCTTCGGCTATGTTGCAACATACCTTTTACGATTGAATCAGCACGCCTGCCGTGGTGATTTATTTTTTGTTCATTCTCTTTGATATCATTCAGGATAGTTTTCACCGCTGAAATATTTCCCTTATCAATTTCCTGGCCTGCTTCATCGATCAACTCTGTATTTACTTCTGAAAAATTATTAACGAAGTTTAAAGGGTTTTGAATCTCATGTGCAATGCCTGCTGTAAGTTCCCCAAGCGAAGCCATTTTTTCAGATTGGATTAGTTGGGCCTGGGTAGATCTTAGTTCTGATAATGTACTTTCCACTTTTTCTTTTTGCTGTTGTAACAATATATTGGCCTTATGTTTTTGTTTATTATTGCGCCATTGTATAAATGCAAGTATAATAACCGCAAGTACTACAACACCGAGTATCGCAATAGCCAGGTATTGCCAGTTTTTAATTCGCCGGGCTTCAGCATCTTTTTGTTCCTGTGCTATTTTTGCAGCGGATTCCTTTTTTTCAAAGTCGTACTGCATTTTTACCTGGATAGATTTTTTTGTACTTTCTTCGTTAGCAAGTTTGTCACGAAGGGAGATATATGATTTATAATGTTCATAGGCCTTCGCGTAATTTCCCTGTAAACTGTCCAATTTTGAAAGGCCTAAATAAGAATCTTTGATCTGTTCATTATACCCCATGGCCAACGACGAGCGCAGGCTTTCTTCAAGATAAGACCTTGCAAGTACCAGCTTATTAAGTTTTATATAAACGTTTCCAAGGGTTCCGTACAACTGGGCAAGAGCATCGGCATAATTAATTTCCTTCAACATTTTCAATGAGGTTTGATAATTTTCCAGCGCGTCAGAAAATTTTTTAACAGCGGTTGCCTTATCACCTGCTGCCAATGCGATTTCGCCTTGCTTTTCATAAACATTTCCGATATTTTGATATGAGAAAGGGAGCACTGTTTTGTTTCTTATCTGTTTAAGCATTTCGAGGCCCTCCAAATATTTTTTCAGGGCTGCTGAATAATCCCCCTGTAAAAAAAACATCCGGCCTATGTTAATGTAGTTGCCTGCAATAAGCGTACTGTCCCTGGCCAGTACATTCAATTGTAAACTCAACTGGTAGAATTTCAATGCTTCGCCGATATTATCCTGGACATCATATACATAAGCGATTTTTCTATAAATGGTAGCAAGGAATTTTTTATTTCCCAACTGCTCATAATATTTCAGAGCGGTATAATTATTTTTTAAAGCGGCGGCGTAATCGCCCTCATTATACTTAAGGCCTCCAAGGCTTTCATAACACTGGGCAATACCTTCTCCATTTCCTAACTCTTCATATAATTCTAAAGTATTGAAAAGCAGTCTATACATCTCAGGATATACACTTTGATCTGTATAAGATTGCTGGCCCATAACACTAACCATGTTGTAAAAGGCATCTGCTTTCCCTTTCTTATAATTTAGCTTTTCTGAAATGGTTAAGGCTTCCTTAGCATATTGCATCGAATTATCAAAATCTTCCCTGGCTAAGGCATTTGTACTAAGGTCGTTTAATGAATTTACCTTGCTACTATCTTCTTTTTGTGTTTGCAAAAGTTTTTTAACGGAATCAATTTTCAATGAGTCCTTAAGGCCACTTTGAGCGTTTATTGCAAAACACCAGGCATTTATTAAAAAGAACAAAACTATTTTTGAAAAATGGCGTGTCAATGTTTCAGAGAGTGATTTAATTAACAGGTGAATGGTATTTTTTTTTAAAATTCAACATAATACAGATTTGATTGTGATACTTCAAGGCATCCGGGACAAGAGAAATTTTTTATTGTAAGATACATACAGTAACAAAATCAATTTGGTAAAGGTTTTCAGTCTTTAAATTATAAATTGTGTACAAAGCGCCATAATTTCTATTACAAACATATCTCTTAGTGCAAATATAATTCTTCGCCTTATGCATATATTATGAGTTTGCTCCTTTAAGACAACAAAACATTGGCTTATATTCCTAACTCCCCTGAAATATTTTGACCAGGTCCAATGTTAGCGGTTTTTTTATTATGCAATGCGGATATAGATTCCTTTATTTCTATTTCGCCTGCCAGGTCTTTATTTTCTAATCCGCATTACCACATTTTAAGATTTATCGCTTCGATACAATCAGGTTCCGTAACAGGATAATGCCTATTTAATATTCATTCGCCATTCCTGGTACCAACCGGTATTTGTTATCCATAATTTTACAAAAAACACGGCCAAGACCTGCCAGCCTCCTTTTTTTCAGTTTTTTGGATTAGTTTGATGATCAATGAAAAATGAAAAATAACTTTGGCAATGGGCTTGCTATATTGTTTGTGAAAACCGGTGATTACAGGTCGTAAGGGGCCACACAAAAAAACCAACATTTTAAATTTGTTATTGTATAAAAATATGACAGACCACTACTTCAACTTCAAAAAAAGCCTAACGGTTTGTCATATCCTTTTTGGTGTATTGGCTTTAATTTGCATTTTTCTTTTTATGAAAAACGAAAAACACCCATGGGTGTATAAATCTTTTTTACTGGCTTATATCATCAGCGGCGCAGTCATTTTAACGATTTTCTTTCGAACACTCAACCCGTTGCAAAAAACGTATTTTGAATTGCTTTTTTTAGCCCCATTTCTTTTAATTGCTTTTTGGCTGTTTATTAAATTATTTGATTATTTCTTATTCGGTTAATCAAAAGCTTTGATCCAATACCAGCGCTGCATTTTTGCCGATACCCTTATTCTCCATTTTCCTCTTACGGCAGGAGCAGTTGATCATGCCGTGATGGAATTAGAGAAAGGTGATTTATAAATGCGCACCAGCAAGGGAACGCCAGGGCGCTACTTAAAATTGTCAGCTTATAATCTATAATAATTTATGAAACCATCCTACTTATTGCTGCTTTTATTGGTTTATGTGCTAGTGCCTTTTAAAAGCCATTCACAAGACAAGCAAGCTGATCGCATTTCAGATAGCGGGAAGGCAGGGCAGGGCTTGTTGCCTGTACCGCAGCAGGTTTTCCTTTCGAATCAACACTTCCTGCTTGATCATAGTTGGATCATAAATGCGGGGGCTATCTCAAAAGATGATCCCGCCATTGTTAGTTTAACGACAGGTTTAAAACAGCGTTTTGGCCTGATGATGAACAACGCCGATCGCCGCAGCGCCCATAGCATACAATTAATTGTAAAGCCTGGTTCTGTTATCATAGGCAATACGGTTGACACCAACAGGACGGCACTAAGAAAACAAGCATACCGTCTAAAGCTGGAAGCCGACAGGATATCTATCATAGCAAATGGATCGCCCGGCCTGTTCTATGGAGTACAGACCTTGTTGCAATTATTACAGGCTGGTAATAACAGTGTTTCATATAACGGTGGTGAAATTACTGACTGGCCGGTTATGGATTTGAGGATGATTTATTGGGATGATGCCCATCACCTTGAAAGGCCTGAAGCCATGAAGCGGGCCATCCGCCAGGCCAGTTACTATAAAATAAATGCCTTCTCGCTAAAACTGGAAGGTCATTTTCAGTTTTCCGCAGCAAAGCCCATCGTGGAACCTTATGCTTATACGCCTGCTGAATACCAGGAATTAACCGATTATGCCAGAGCCCACTATGTTGAGCTGGTTCCATATTTAGATGCTCCGGCACATGTCACTTTTATTTTAAAGCATCCTGAATATGCCGGCTTAAGGGCATCTCCTAATTCAAATTATGAATTGAGTGTTACCAATTCAAAAGCAGGTGACCTTATATCAGGTATGCTGAATAACCTGGTAGAGGCTAATAAGGGAGGAAAATATATAGTGCTTTCTACGGATGAGGCCTATTTTGTGGGAAAGGTAGAGAGTGAGAAAAAGCGTGCCGAAACATTGGGTAGTAATGGAAAGCTGCTTGCTGAATACATTACCAGAATTTCCGCTAAGTTGCATCAACAAGGGAGAAAGGTTATCATCTGGGCTGAATATCCGCTGAAACTTTCAGATATTAATTCACTTCCGTCGCATATTATCAACGGTGTATATGATAACCAATGGGCACCCAGGTTCAAAGAACATGGAATGCGCCAGCTCGTTTATACTTCAATACAAGGAGAAGAACTTCTCTTTCCCAACTATTATAAGCTACCCGGGATAAAATCTCCTGGCAATAATTCGCCTAAAAAGGCTGATGAAGAACAGGACGGCGATAATTCTTCCCAAGGTAGGGTGGCGGAGGCGCTGGAAGCCATTACTTCAGCAGTGGCAGCCCAAAACGCCGATCTTATGGGAGTGATAGTAGCCGGATGGGCTGATGCAGGCTTGAGCCCCGAAACCTTTTGGCTGGGTTATGCTACGGCTGCGGCAGCAGGATGGAACAACCAATCCCCGGTCTCACAGGATCTTTCTAACCGCTTTTACAATTCTTTTTACGGTAGTAAGGTTGTTAATATGGATAGGGCATATCAATTATTAAGCACCCAGGCGCAGTTCTATTCCAAGAGTTGGGAATGGGAACATTCCAATTGGCGCACACCCATCTTTGGAAATTCATACGGAATTTTTGATACTGCAAAACCAGCCAGGGATCAAACTTTACCTTTCTTACCGGTTTCTTCGCCCACCGATTTATCATTAACCAGTGATTGGAGCAACGATAACAAAGAACTTCTTACTCTTGCTCAAAAATTCCTGGAAGAAAATAATGAACTGATGAACCTGCTGCGGCAAAACCTGGAAAGTGTCGATCATCAGCATTATAACCTGCAAGTTCTGCTATCGGTGGCCCAGCTTTGCCGGCAAAATATAAAAATGCTGCTCGGCCTGAAAAAGATCAATGACCTGCTGAAACTTTCCGCAGGTTTAGCCGGCAATAATCCGCCAGCAGCCGTAGCACTGGTTGACCAGGCGTTAGATCATTTAAAGATGATCCGTGACGACCGAAATGAGGTTTTGCTGTCAGTAACCACGGTTTGGTACCAGGATTGGTTTCCGCGTGTTTCTGAAGCAAATGGCCGTAAATTTTTAGACCTGGTGGATGATGTAAAAGATCATCAACCGGCCAGAACTATAGACATGAGTTATTTAGTCTACAGGGAATTAAAATACCCATTGGGCAAATGGGCCCGGGATGTAGTAACGGCAAGAAACCAATTCGCCAGGGTAAATAATCTACCTGCCAGGACTGAAACCTTTGACTGGGAAATTATTCACTTACCATACAGCATCTTAGAAAGATAACCGGGTAATTTTCATTAGCATGTTGATAATAAGTCACGGATTACAGGATTGATGGATAATTTTTTTTGGGCAATGGCTCAAGCCGATCATGATGCTGCAAATACAAGCCTGGAAAATAATAGTGGCAGATCAGGAAACGAAAGCAGGTTCAATCTTTTTAAAAACTATTGAACTTGTTGGAGGGGAAAAAGGCTTCAATGATTTTATTTTTTATTAAAACACTGTTAGACAATCAAAATTTGGGTACATTAGAATGTCGCCAATTGGCGCAAGCATGCGGCCTGGTTCTTTGTGTAGCTACACTTGCCAGCGATACCAGTTGCAACTTAATTCTGCTTTTATTGCCTGATTTAGTGTTTTTGTTCCTCCTTCGTACAGTTGCGAGATCTTTCGCCGGGTGTATTTGCTACCCAGGCGGTTTACGAATTCGTAGGTAGCCCTCCTATTATATTGATAATTTACAATAATCCGCTAAGTGTAAACGTTTAGTTATAAAATACAGTCTCATGAAAAAAATACTTGTGGTGGATGACGATGTAGATATTTTATTTGTGGTAGAACACCTCCTAAGGTTAAAAGGCTTCGATGTACGAACACATGCAACAGGTTTGGGAATTCCCGATATAGTAATGCAGTACGCCCCTGACCTTATTTTATTAGATGTAATGCTGCCGGGTAAAAAAGGTACACAAGTCTGCAAAGAGTTAAAGGTATTAGACCCACATATTCCGATAATATTATTTTCTGCGAATGCTGACCAAGGCAAAGCATTTGAAATATGTAACGCAGATGATTTTGTCTCCAAACCTTTTGACGTTGAAAATTTAATCAATTCGATTAAGTTCCATGTTAATAAGCTTGTACCGGCTTATCGATAGTCTCAAAGAAAATGATATCCGGGATTGGCGAACAACCCGTTGCATATTTACTGCTTTATCGAATTTTAAAAACACTGCTCAACATGGCTACCCCTTTTCTGTAGAGGGATAAGGTAAAACCTTGCGCGAATTATTCTTTGAGGTGTCAATTTGAAACTTCACCTCATAAAATTCTTCCCTGGTAAGCCGGGACAATTGCCTTTCTGTAATCATTTTATCTTACGCTTTTTAGCACGTTAAAAGCTTTGGTTCCGGTTTTATATGGTACATCCAAATCACTTTTCAATAATATCCTGCTTTTTTTAGTTTAATTCAACACAGTTACTTCCCGACACTGAAAATACGCAGGAATGAATAGTATACCAATCAATGAAAGAGGTACAATTTAGGACTGATAAGGCGTCTAAGGGAATCTAAATTTCGTCTGAACCATAGTTTAACCGACAATATTAATTGAAATCAACGGTAAAAATATTTGATAAAGTGAAGTTAGGTGAATAAAAATCCGCATTATCTTATTTTCAAAAAAAGCAACTTTTCTACATATTAAACCCTTGCACGCTCCTATGCCAGGAATTTGAATTACGCCTCTTTTGATTCAATCTTATATTCTACAACAATATAAGAATCACCTGCAAAGTCTTTGTCTTTAGACTTCGCAAAATCTATAGTCAATTTTAAGGGATCATGGTTTAATACAATATTCATTTTTGCATCGACGTTTTGAGTTGCGGAATTAAATATGTTATAATTATCTATCTCAACACTACCCTCCTTTTTAAAACCAACCGGTGAATTATCAAGGGTTACCTTATTTGTGGACAATTCGTCAGCCGTAATAATGCTCAACCCTGTAATGGTGATCTTTTTATTTTGTGCGAGATACGGAAACCTTGATGCATCAAAAGTAATAGTGAGCGGTTGTAAATTGCTACCTGATTTGAACTTATATAATTCATTCGAGAAATCGCGTTTGATTTCCAGAAAAAGCATCAGTGGTTGTTCGGCTAGTTGTGCAAATGAAGAAGTTAGATAATTTTCTGCCGCTTTCCGATAGGTGTTACTACCTATTTCAACGCTAACTACCCCCGATATGATCACGTCTGCCAGCGAATCCCAGTTTATTTCACTGTAATCGTATTCTTTGGTTTTGCTGTTAAGATCAATATTCCATTCACTTTGAAAGCCGGCATGAACAAAGGGATGATATTGCTGTTGATATATTTCGTTAGCAGTAGCAGATTGATCAAGATTATAGCCCTGGTCGCTCATCCCAGTGCTGACTATTATTTCTTTAAACGGGGTATTGTTCTCTACAAATCGTTCATCACTCCCACTTTTTATTTCAAAATCCGCTAAGTTGCCTACTCCTTCATCGGTTATCCTTATAAAATTATGTTGCATAGTAACCACGGCGTTCATATTTATATATGGGCCGGTAACCATTGGGAATGTAAAATTTACTGAGATCCATTTTGCGTTATAGATCCCCCTGTTTTTTAAAAGCAACAGCCATTCGGGTATTTTGATTGTGGCTGAACCGGATTTTCTCAATTGCAATAATGCCAGGGGATCCAGCCTCGAAAGTTGAATATGTATCTTCATTTCAAGCGGTCGGGCAGAATCATTGAGATAAGATTTTTCCATCGTACGTAACGAAGAAAGAAGTCCGTCTGCAACAGTAGAGCATCCTACGATACTGTTGTCATAATTATAGCTGATAAAGTCAATAACCTTCCCTGGCTTTTCAAATTGGTATGCCTGCTCAGCGCTTCTTGCATAATACATAGCAAGGTCATAGAAATTTTTGTGAATGGGTTTTAATCCATTTACAACCTGCTGGTAATTCAAATAATTGCTTTCTTTGATAATCATGAAGTCCTGCACCTGCTGTGATTCTATAATTTGTATTTTATGGTTGGCCAGTTCCTGTTGGGCAATTTGTATCCTTACATCCGCTGCAGCCAGTTGCTGGTCAATTTGAATTATTTCTTTCTCAACGAGGTTTACCTGGTGCACCCATTCATACTCTCGCCTGATATATCCGGCAAGTTTGGCCGCAATCATAGCAATATGTGATCTCTTATCAGCCTCATTTTGTGCGTCACGTGCAAAGGCGGAATAGATGGCTGCAATATTTGCGGCCCCATATCCTAATGTAATACCGCCGCCGAATGGAGCCGTATGAAGAGAGAGATCGGGTACAGCATGAATTATAGCAGCGGTAAGTTCATGCTCCCCAGCCAGGTCATGCATTCCCGCTGCTTTGTTGAGAAAGGCCAGTTCCACCTGCTCCTTAGGGATAACAGTGACTCCCCTTTCGTCAGTAGTGAGCGGAGTTACATCCACACTTACCAATGCAGGTGATAAAACAGTATCGTCAGGTAACTTAGAATTATCATCCACTGCCGTGGGCAGGTCGGAATACTCAGGAATAATTTGATTTGACGCACCAATCAATGATTGATAATAAACCAATTTAGCTTTGGAAGTATCTCTCGATTTGAGAAGGATCTGCTTTTGCATCCTGGATTCAAATACCTGGCGCTCTTTTACAGGGGTGAGCCTGTTGAGAATATTTGTTTCATTAATTGCGCGCAGGTGAGATAATTGTTCCGCATCAGATTTTTCGAGTGCACTTACTATCGTACCACCCAGCGACTTAACTTCATTACACGTCTCAACTGCCTTTTGAAGCAAAAAATTAAACCGATAAATAGGAGCAGGTGAGTAGAGTCCACCCAGTATCTGGCCCAGGGTAAGCCCTTTGGCCAGAGCAGACAGTAATTGTGCGGGGTTTATGGGAGTTCCAAAAAGGTCGATCTTGCGTATGATGCCATCAATGTCTTCGCAATTCCTGAGCTTGAACAGCCTGTCGTCAATCAGGTCATATAGTTCCAGCATATTTTTATCGGGTGGGATACTAAAATAAAATGTTAACCCGCCTCCCAGTAAACTCCCGGTGGAAGTATCATCTGTATTTAAAGAGGCCTGGCTGCAAAACGGAAAAATATTTTCATACTGCACTTTTGCGTTGGCATTTTCATCCAGTTTCTTAGCTTTCAGTGATTGATAAGTTTCCGGCTTCTTCTTTAATACATTTGGTACAGTTTGTGGCCCGTCACCCAATTGGATCTTTGCAATCTTATAATATTCCAGTGCAAGGTTCAGGTAATCCATACCACCGCCATTGTATGCCGTCCTGAAGTTTACATCCCCCTGGGCAACATGTGCTTTAACATACAATACAACGACATACATCATAAATTCCTGTGGTCGATAATAGGCAACAAGGAACGGGTTAAAAGGATCTTTATTCAAACTTGCCATTAAATGTTGCATACATGGCGTACTGGTATCATTGAAAAACTTTGTGGTATTTTCTTCAATCAATTTTTTAAAAACCGGCAATTTCCAAAACCTGGTATTGGCGTTTGTGGCTTTAGGATCGGCTTCTGGGGCAATGGCTTTTGGATCATATAAACAATTTTCTATCCATTGAATAGCCTCATCATTTTTATTATTGGCAAGGAGGGTTTCCACTATAAAAATAATAAGATGATAAAAAGTAAACCAGTTATCCATTGCAAAAGGCTTACATATCTCGAAGTTGAATTTTTCAACAGGAAGTGGTTGCTGAACCAGGGCATCCGGATCCTGCTTTATATTAGGGCTATACACGTTATTAAAAGTAGTCCCGTTGCCATTGGTATCTTCATCAGTTGTTACTAAAAGGCCACTGTTGAACAAAGCATAAAGTCCCTGGTCGTTTAAGGTCTGCAAAAGCAATTCAATATAAGGCTGATAAAAAGCCTGAAACCTGAATCCTCTAAGGCTTTCTGTAACCTGTGTTTTAACATCCACAGCTACTTCAGGAATATGATAAAATGTGGGAGGAAGTACGGTGACTATTCCATTGGTGTGAAATGCAGCTTTGCTTATGGCCGGGTTCGGCCCGATTTTATTTGCGTTCATAACTGACATTTAAGTATTAGGGAAATGAAATGCGAGGAAATGTGATTCGTCCGGGTTCCTGATCATCTCAACTACTGTCGGCGACAACTGCAACGTAGGTGTTACCATCGTATATTCCGTAACCGTTTTTTCAACCGAATATGTGATAGGCTGTGAGGTTACATAAAAGCTTCTATCCTTATCATGAAAGAAAAATGGCTGATTATATACGGAGGCCAGGTCTGTAGAAAATTGCGGAGAAAAATTAATAAATTTCTCTCCGGGACTATCTAAGATTACGGGGGGAGTTTCCCTTGAGCCCGCCGCCACCGGGAAGGACATCCGGCCCGGAAATTTTACATTCTGGTAGGAAATCCCTGTATCACGGCTACCCGGTTGCTGATCTCCCTGGCTTATTACAATGGCGGAGTTGATGCTTACGAATGTTAATTTCAATTTCTCAGTTGCCATCCCATTTACCAAAGCCCGCAAAGAAAATATAATATTATCCTTTGTATCAGGGTTATGTGTAAAAAAATAAACACTAATATTTTTTTCTGTAACATTATTTTGAAAATAACCAAGATCTCCGCTTGTTTGCAAATGTTTTTTCGGCCCCCATTTTCCATTGTAATATTCACTTGCAGCCATTTTTACTTCCCAATATCCTGATTCCTGAACATCGCCAATAGATGCCGTAGTTAACAGGTCGCTAAATTTGGTTCCGTCATTAGCATGGGTTTTACTCTCTCTTTTTATAAATTCAGGCATAAACAGGTAATATCTTTTTTTAAACTTTGTAAATATCACATGAGCCGCTGAAGGACTGTTGCTATCTGCATCATTTTCTTTGATAGCTACGGGGATCTTTTCCCAAAAGGACCATTTATCGTTGGCATCTTTCATGCAGTAATAATACTCATGGGGAGAATATCTTGTTTTGCCTACCACATGAATTATTTTTAAAGATTGATTATCGGTATCATCTTCTATGTACATGGAAGCTATCTCCAGGTTAGCTGTTTTACTCACATCCTGGAAATAGGTTCTATAAGCGTCATCAACACTTGCTGCGGTGATATCACTTTTTAATAAAGTTTCTTCGAAAGTTTTTACCGCTTCAGTTTTATCAATAATGTATTTATAGCTCAGGTAGGGATAAGGATAGGTTAAAAACTCCATTTTTACCTGCCACGTCCGGAAAAGAGAAATGGGATCCCAATCTGAAATATAATCCGGCAATACACCCACTTCCAGGCCGTTCAGATCCTTCTTATTTTCAATCCCCATAAGGCATCGCTTAACAAATGTTTGTACACTGGAAATCGCTTGCCTGATACGGGTAGTCGGCATACATGCACTCATAGGTACATCTATCAGGAACCAGCCACACAAGGCCTCAACCTCATTTATACCGGCACTCTTTATTTCATCGAGCGTAAGTAGGTAAGCCACGAGGGCATCACGTTGATTTTGCAATACCTGTGCACTAATAGTGGTTTCCTTTTCATCCCGGTCACCGGCGTCATACTGAAGGAGCAAAGCATTTTTTATTGCTGCTGCGAGGGAAAGAAGCGAACTAAAATCCCCGCCTTGCTCTGCCCAGGTGGAAAGTTGAGTTGCTTTTACCCCGGTTTTATTCACTACCTGCATCATAGTACTAATGGTAAACAAAACGCCTTCATTCCTGAAATCATTAGTACCGTACTGCTTCGTACTTATTATACCGGCAAGGTCTTCCTTCGGCCAGCCTGTTAATAAAACAATGCTATTAATGATGGCTGAAATGGCCCCTCCTGCTGTTGCCTGCTTAAACAGATCGATAAACGAAAATTGTGCGGAACGGTTAAGTTTCCTGAGCATGACATAATTATTGATATTTTGCCATTGCTCTATACTGAAATCCTTAAAATCAATACCTGAAAAATCATCGCTTGATTTCATAAAATAAGCTACTTCCGGCGCATCTAATGCAAATTTTGAAATAAAGAGGGACGGCTTGTATAATGTGATGATCATCTTTTTAAGGCCATCCATTTTACTTTGTGGAAAGTAACCTGATGCTGTTGAAATTTCGGCAACAATTGCAGTAACTGATTTATACAAGTCATCCATTACGGGAGAAGGCTGTGTAATAAGCCGGGTTAATTTTTCATCCAACGAAATGAGTGGCGCGAGTTGCTGAACGATCAATTTGTATTTTAATTGTCTTACCAGGTAGGGTTGGTACCGTACATAAAAGAGTTTTAGTTTATCCGCAGTGGAAGTGGCTTTGTTGGCTGTTCTGTCGAGCAATGTATTCCTGTCCTCATCTGTTGCGATAATTGTGGCAAAATTATCTTCAAGAAAATTAGCGGCTTTATCAAATATTGGTTGAAGGGCATTTTTTAAAACCGGGCTTGTTTCCAGAGTATTCCAGTCAGATGAAGTTAAAACACCTGTCACTTCTATCCTGGATGTACCATTATCAGTACTCACTCTTATCCTTGAAGCCAGGCCATCGGGAATATTTGGAGAAGCAATGGCAGGTACGGTTATCCCATAAATAATGTTGCCATTAAGCATCCCTGTCAATTGCATGGCAGTACCTTTATCAAAAAGTGGCAATAATTGATTCGTAACTAATTTTTCGTCAATACCATTTGCCTGTTCCGGGTTTTGCTGATCTATATTTTTTATTCCCTTTTGCAATGCCAGCAACATCTGTTTAATCACCTCGTCAGTTATTTGAGTTGCTGAGGCTGCACCCTCTTCTTTTCCTATAATAAATAACAGGTCGTTAATGCTAAATTCCGAAGTATTTATCATCTCAATAAACCGGGTAAATGACAGGGTAGCCATAAGATCAGCATCATTGAATTTATTATGTGTTTTATCCCATGTACGCAAAACGCCTGCATTACCAAAAACGCCAATAATATCCAGGAGGTTACCTAACTGGAGGTTAAGCGATTGGCACAATAAGGCATAACTATAAAAAACACTTATGCTTTCGGGAGACAGCATAAATTTTGTAGCATCACCGATGGCAAGGTGGCTGACCAACAAATCCAACTGACCTGGTAAAAATTGCAAGGCAAGCAGCAACACGGGGTTATATTGATCGCCTGTTTTTAAAGGGACGGGGGTAGCAATGAAATTTCCAAATTTATCTGCCAAAAAAACGGTATTGATCTTGTTTAATGCATTATTTAAAAATAATTGTGAGTAAGTAGAAGCCGCTCCTGTTGAATCAATTACACCGTAAAAGGAAGCAGCCTGGCCAGCACTTAACTGAAACTTTTGCATTAGCTTCCTGGCAACCATAACTGCGTTTAGTAGCTTATCATTTGTTTGGCCGGGTAACGCATGCAATATGTTGTCCAGCTCCGTAATCGTTAACCCGGTTTTTTTTAATAACCTTATGAAGAAATATAACCGCTTGAAGATGTCGCCGCTTATCGGCGGAACAACTGATGAATCGAAATTATTTAGAACAGTTCCCAGCCTGGAGTGCACATAATTGCACGGATCATAGCGTTGTGTATCCGCATCAAATTCCGGCACAATGACGACAGTACTTTGCACATCGTCAAAATTAGCGTCAATCCAGGTTTTGAAGGCCATTGCATCTAAAGCCGGCTTTTCTGAATGTTGAAGCAGGCTTTTGATAGTGGCACCAAGACCTGTATCGAAAGAATTATCCAACGGAGCGTTCTTAATGTCTTTTAAGTGCTGGAATACCGGTTTAACGTCGGGACTTCCGTTAATAAATAAATTCTCAATAAAATTTACCGCTTTTATCCCCGGGTTTACAAATTCTGTTTGCAGGATATTGATCAGTTCTGCATATTGCAATCCTGCTCTTTTTAAAAATTCAGCCACCGCATAGATAGCGCTTTCAAAATCTGCAGAAGTATTAAAACCATAGAGATTAAATACTTCAAATCCTTTGTTACCGATTTTGAATTGAGATAACAAGGAATATTCTTCTTCAGACATGTTCAAATATTCTTTGATTAACCGCAATTCGACCGCATTATCTTTGGGCGCGAAAATTTCAAGTAATTCTGAATAACTTGTTTTCAGTTTTGATAAATAGGTCCTGGTAATATCAAGCGGCTGGTGGTAAGGAAGGGTGAACGGGTAACAGGCCGAACTCAATAATTGATACGCGATTTTTGCCGTTGCCAGGTAATCTTCCTTCCATTCATCAGCGCCACTGTCATACGCAGGTATCCTGGCGATACTTTTTGTCGCAGCATAAAATTCAAGTATTTCAAGGACGACCTGGATGTATGGAAGTTGGATATTGGTATTTTCACATGTGAGTGGAAGGAAGGGTAAATAGGGTACTCTTTTGATTAATATGTCATAGGGAGTTTCGCCCGTTTTTTTAGTAGGATCATTTGGATCAACCACCACTAAATTTTCATTAGGGATGCTATGTTCTAAAAAGTAGAGTAGGCTTGCCAGGTAATGCGGGGCACCTGTTATAGATTCACACTCGTCACATTCACATTTAGAAGCTTGCCCAAAGAGCTGGCTCCAGGATGGGATCTGAACGTTAATAAGGTTGTTTACCTGTGTAGACGGGGAATCGGGTGCTGAGTTGTCTGCCATTTTTATATAGTTACATTATTAAGAATTAATCTGACCTGTGATTGCGGGAATTGCTGCACTCTGTGAAAACCGGTTTAATGAAAGAATGCTGTATTCAATCATGGAAACAATGTGTGAAGCCCGCTGATGGATCGCCAGTAGAACAGGCTCGTCTCCTACATCTTTGTAGTTGGTTTTAAAAGTATTGTACGGCATGGAGGCTACCATTGTTGCAGAGTCAATGCCGCGTTGTAATAATTTTGTCATGATATCCGGAGATGGGCTGAACTGGAAAACACGTTGCACCCTGTTCAATGCTTTTTTAACATCGGCTTTCCTTTCGCCGCTTATGGCATCTAATCTTGTTTGAAAAGTATCGCTGGCTGGATCAGGTCTATCGGTTAGCCTGTTTAAGCGCAAATCAAAGCCGGTGGAAGTTAAGAACTCGTTCAGCGCATCGCGGACAGCTGAATCCTGTATACCGGATTCCTCCTGCGTTTTAACCATCATACTCACTTTTTCATTTGGATGTGCGGCGTTTAATAAGCCACGCATGTATTCGCGATAATTATTTTGCTTCTCTTTTGGAGTAGTACCAGGAATGAAGCCGGGAACATCATTCCCTATAGCTTCATTCCAGTCCTGTATGGAAAGATCCTGCAGGCTTTTGACATCGTTATTATTTGTCTTTTCCATAAGCTTTTGCATCAAAGGCATATTATTACCTGATAAGGCAGACAGGGTATTGGTAAGCAAAAGCGGCGCAACCGCATCCTTAAGGTTGGGATCCTGGCGAAGCGTTGCCCAGAACTCTTTCGGTGTACCTGTACGGTTAACATAGGACGCATAAAAGCGATGCATGGCAACGTCATCCTTTACTGCGATATTCAGTATTTTCTTTATACCGTTTTGCAGGGAGGTGGAATTGTCAAGGGTTTTTTGAATGGCAATACCATGCAACTGACCTGCAAAGAATCCCAACCCATCTCCTTCAATTATGCGAATAATATTTGCATCGGCGGATTGTTTTATGAAGGCTGCCATATTTGTAACAGGAATCTTTGATATAGTTTCCCATTCCATTTTTACAGATTGCCTGGCAAGGCCATATAATAACTCCATCGGCTTGTCAACCATCTGGTTTGCTAATACCTGCAAATCCATGGATCCATTCAACAGGGCATTTGCCATGGCGAGTTGGGTAACGCTGGCCAGGTCCTGTTCTGTTTCTGAGGCAATAAATTCCAACTGGTCGGCCGAACCTGCAACCTCGTGCAGAGCAAGCTTACTTTTATCCATAAATGGGTTCACTGCCTGCAGCAGTTTTGAATATTCTGTTTCTCCCCTCATGGCGCGGGCATTAATTTGTACGTTCCAGTTTGCAAGTGCTATTTTACCGGTGAAATCTGTTCTTGTGCTCAAGCGGGAACGGCCTATAAGAAAACCATCACCTGATATGGCAAAAACAACCACATCGGGCATGTCCTCTTCTGCATCTGCAAAATCACTCTCATGAAATGTTATCACGTAGTTGCCATCAATACCTGATATTGTTTCTTCTCCCAGTTTTTGCATGCCCTCACCAAACCATTGCCCATTAACATTGTCTATTTTTTTATAGTAACCAATGCCTTTTAAATCCAGGTCATAAGCAACCAGCTTTTGTCCCGGAATGGTTTCGTTGAATGCATTGAGTACAGCGCCGGATACTACATAGATATTGCCTGAAGGAGGATCTACAGGTGGTGGAACAGGTTCCAGTTGGCTTATCAATAAATTTATCTTGTTGGCTGTATCAAGATTTAACCAACATTTTGGAAAGGCATTAAATTGAGTTAATGAACCTAGTATGGCCGTAGTTTTATCCCCATAGAGCTGTCCTTCGATCTCTTGGGTGTCTATAGGAAACCCCATTTGTTTGAGGCCAATTTGCATTCTAAAAACCTCTGCTGATTTGCTTCCTGAAAAAAGGGGCGGTAAAATAGTTTCCTGGATGTTGGCTCTTTTTAGGACGTCATTGAGGTGTTCTGCTGCCACTTCATCAACCATCAATGGAAAAATGATGAGCTGGTTTGCAGTCATAAAATTTTTGAGCATACTGCAGGTGGTTTCGCCAAAACGTTGTTCCTGGATCTCCTGCTGGTCAAGCTGATCAAATTTTAGGCTGATGAGTGCTGCCTGCAAATCTGCAACGGCCTGCGATTGCGATCCAAAGAGAAGTGGTGAAATAACGTTATTCATAATCGACTATTTTCAAGTTTAATATTTTACAAATTCGCCCAAAATGATACCTGCTTGTACTTGTGGCATTGTAGTATACTTTTATAATGCTTTATTAAGAATGATTTTCTAACAATAATTCCCTGCGAATTGCACCAACAGCAACTTTGTATGGCTCAATAAATTGTAACCTGAATGCTGATTTGTCCACGGTGTGTTCAATTAAAGTTTTAATCTCTTTGAGGTGTTGCATTGCTATTGAATTATTCTCAAATCCTTTTATTCTGTTTTCTTCGTATTCACTCACAATTTCGCCAAGATAATTTTCCATTTTCGTGATATTAACACGTAAAGAAGAAGCATCTGAAAACGATCGACCGTTAGATTCCAATTCTTTTACTATCATTTCCAATTCAAGTTGAAAAGAATTTATTTGTTCCAGGGCATTATCGTAAACTTCTAAGTTCATAGCCGCATCGTTTTTTTCAAAAGCTTCCAGATAATTGGTGGTAAAGGCCCGGGCCCTCAG
>JBDTLZ010000092.1:0-15008 GCA_039934515.1 Ginsengibacter sp. | reverse complement strand
TTCGCCAAAAAAAGCAGGTCATTCTTTTTGTACAGGCTGGATTCATTGTTAAAACATTTACTGAATTCTTCCAGCAGGTGCTGAATGATTCGCTTATTATCAAGCTGCTTAAAATAAGATGGGGTAGGTGGCACAGAAATTCTTTTGAAATAATTTTCTACATCCTTGTGTGAATAAATCTGCCCATTAAGAGGATCGATATAAAAATTTATTTTTTCACTTTTTTGTCTCGTTGGGTTTGGAAAATTATAATCAATCTCAAAATAACCTAATATAAACTGCTTCGGAATATTGATGGCCTTTACCGGAATATCAAGAAGCTCACAAATAATAAGGTATAAAATTCCATTGGTAATGGAATTGCCTTTTTTATTATCTATTACTTTATTAATAAGAAAATCTTCCTGCATGTCATAGGCCACCTCATTTCCCTTTAATTTGTAATAGCTGTATAAAATTCCTGTTATGACATTTATTTGTTCGAGAGGCGTCAGGTAACTATTGAGTTCAAGCCAGATATTTCGTCTGATCTTTTCCATTTCCTGCAATGTAGTCGTGGCGATCATTTCAGGATACCTGTATCTTGCTGCAAGCAATGCTCCCTGCAGCAGGTCACACGAGCCGTTTTTCCAGTTGGTGAAATCATTTACAAGATCCCTGAAATGCAGTTTGTGGATCAGCATTTCAATCCTGCCCTGGACACTTTCGTCGGGTGTATTCTCCCATAAATTTTCAAGGTTGGGTATAATTGCCCTCCCCAATGAAACAATGCGGTCACTAACCGAACTGAAAACCTCTTCATCGGGATCATCAATAAGATGGAATAGGGCGGATATTTCTCTATTTTCCTGCATTAAAAACAGTTCCTGAAAATAAGTTTGGTTATGTAAAGATAAAAAAGTTTAGAAGTTATCGCATATGAAGTTCATAATAATGTTGCTATTAACAAAACTAAAACGCACTATTTTTTCTTCGCAGCGGATTTTTTTGGCGCGGATTTTTTCACGGCAGTTTTTCTTGCAGTTGTTTTTTTGTCGAATGCTTTTGGATCCTGTGCAATAATTATTTTCTTAACCTCTTCCAGATCAATAGCTGCTAATTCCTCAGGTGTGTTTTTCCCTTTCCCGGTGAGCTTGAGCATCTTTTTGCCGAAACGGATGAAAGGGCCCCAGCGACCGTTCTCAATAGCAATTTTTTCTTCAGGCCATTGCCTGATATACCGATTCGCTTCCTTTACAATCTTCTTTTCAATCAGCTCATTACAATCCTTCTGCGTAAGCGTATCAAAATGATAACCTCTCGGGATATTTATAAAGAGATCGTTCCATTTAATGAAAGGCCCGAAACGCCCTTTTCCTTTTGTAATCGGCTTTTCCTCATAATACCCGATAGGCGCATCTTCTACCTGTTTCGCATTTATAATTTGAACAGCTCTTTCCAAATCTATGCCAGCCAGGTCTTCACCTTTGGGGATAGAAATGAACTGTTCGCCCCATTTCACATAAGGACCAAACCTGCCAACATTCACAGAAACTTCGAGTCCACTATGTTCTCCTATTGTTAAGGGCAGTTTAAATAATTCAAGTGCTTCTTCCAACGAAATTGTTTCGATACTCTGGGTAGCTTTTAGTTTTGCAAAGCGCGGTTTTTCTTCATCATCCTGGGTGCCGGTCTGTACCATTGGGCCGTATCTTCCCATTCGGGCGATCACAGTTTTGCCGGTTGCAGGATCAAGTCCCAATTCCCGTTCGCCTTTTGCGCGCTCAGCATTTTCAAGGGTATGTTCGACATCTTTGTGGAACGGTTTGTAAAAATCGCCAACCATTTTACTCCATATTTGCTTCCCTTCAGCTATTTTATCAAATTCTTCCTCAATATTTGCCGTAAAGGAATAATCCATTACCTCATCAAAATATTGCTTCAAAAAATCCGTCACTACAAGTCCCAGGTCCGTAGGAAAGAGTTTAGATTTTTCTGCCCCGGTATTTTCCTGGGTGGTCAATTTTTCAATAACATCATTTTGAAGCCTGATAATTCTTATCTCCCTTTTCACGCCTTCTTTATCTCTTTTCTCAACATAATTTCTTTTAACTATGGTGCTGATAGTGGGCGCATAGGTGCTTGGCCTGCCTATACCCAATTCTTCCAGCTTTTTTACGAGAGACGCTTCTGTAAACCGTGCCGGTGGCCGCGAAAATTTTTCGGTTGCCGTCATTTGCTCAAACTGCAATTGTTGATTTACTGAAAGTGGCGGAAGCCTGCTTTCGCTTTCCATAAACTGCCCGTCATTTTCATCATCATCGTTTCCCTCGTAATAAATTTTCAAAAAGCCATCGAATTTTAAAACTTCACCAGTAGCGGTAAGATCATCTTCGACAGTGCTGATTTTTATTTTGGCTATGGTTTTTTCAAGAATTGCATCGCTCATCTGGCTGGCTATAGTTCGTTTCCAGATGAGTTCATACAAACGCCGTGTTTCCTCATCATTAATTGTACTGTCCTGGATTTCTGTGGGCCTTATCGCTTCATGGGCCTCCTGGGCGCTTTCATTTTTATTTTTATAATAACGTAACTGGAGGTACTTTTCACCGTAATTTTTTGTGATCTCATCCTTCATCTGGGTTCTGGCAGTATCACTTAAGTTTACACTGTCAGTACGCATGTAAGTGATCTTTCCGCTCTCGTACAATTTCTGGGCGAGCAGCATGGTCTTACTTACACCATATCCCAGCTTCCGGCTTGCTTCCTGTTGAAGTGTTGACGTTGTAAATGGCGGCGCCGGGGTTCGTTTTCCCGGTTTAACCACGATATCCTTAACTGAGTAAGACGCTCCTTTACAACGTGTTAAGAATTTTTCTGCCTCTTCAAAAGTTCGTTGTTTGCCATCTTCTGCCTTAAAGGACAGGTTTTTGCCATTACCTGTGTCAGCCGCCAGCAGTGCCTCGATTTTAAAATTGTTGGTCGACTCAAATTGGTTGATTTCCCGTTCTTTTTCTACGATCAGTCTTACCGCAACACTTTGCACCCTTCCGGCGCTGAGGCCTCCCTGCATTCCTATTTTTCGCCATAATACCGGTGAAAGTTCAAATCCTACCAGCCGGTCAACAACCCGACGGGCTTGTTGTGAATTTACCAGGTTCATATCAATAAAACGTGGATTTTGCACCGCATGTTGAATTGCTGGTTTTGTAATCTCATGAAAAACAATACGTTTGGTCGTTTTTATGTCCAGGCCGAGTACTTCCGCAAGGTGCCAGCTGATACTTTCTCCTTCGCGATCCTCATCCGATGCCAGCCATACTTCGTCAGCTTTTTTCGCCATCTGCCGGAGTTCCTTTACAACTTTTGCTTTATCATCCGGAACCTTATAGCGTGGTGCAAAATTATTATTCACGTCTATGCCCATATCGTCTTTCTCAAGATCGCGAATGTGTCCATAACAACTTCTGACATCGAAATCACTCCCAAGAATTTTTTCAATGGTTTTAGCTTTCGCAGGGGACTCAACTATCAATAAATTTTTAGCCATAATTACTTTTTATTTATCTCCTCAGGCATCGTTTCATATCAGAAACGCACAATAATCAAATTCATTTCGTTTGCTGCAATATTAGCTTAAAAATTAAAAATGGAATCTTAAAAGCTAAATAGGAATATTGATTATGCATTATTATCTTCGCAATAGCCCCTATTGAAAAGCGATTCTTATATCGGAAAAACCTGCAATATTTTATTGTAAAAAACTAGTAAACAGCACCTCAAAGACCCCATTTTATTGTATTAATATTTATTAGCATACGAGTTGTATGCTAAGACAGGTAAATAATATCAAATGAAGGTTGTAATAGTAGGTTCCGGAAATGCTGCTACTGTTTTGAGTGTATTAATTCAAAAAGGTGGCCATGAAATTGTACAGGTGGCAAGTCGTAATATTGATAATGCCCGAATGCTGGCATCAAAATATAACGCAACGGCGGTCGCCTTAAACGAGCCGGCGTTTGCGCCGGCAGATATATATATAGTCTCGTTGGCAGATGTTGCGCTGGATTCTATTGAAAAGATCGGTGCTCTCCGGAATAAATTCGTGGTACATACGGCAGGTTCGGTATCCATGGACGTTCTTAAAAATATTACCACTACTTATGGAGTGTTATATCCCTTACAAACGCTTTCCAGGGTTACACAGGAAATTCCGGAAGTGCCCTTCCTTGTCGAAGGAAACAACCAGGAAACAGCGGATAAAATTGTGGAATTTGCGCGAAGCATCTCCGGGAGTGTGATCACCGCCAACGAACAGGAAAGGTTGCAGTATCATGTCGCAGCCGTATTTGTAAGTAATTTCACCAATCATCTTTATGCGATTGCCGAAGGATATTGCGAAAAGGAAAATCTTGATTTCAGGAATATGTTGCCGCTGATAAATGAAGTCACATCGCGTATCAACCATAATTCTCCTTATAAGGTGCAGACTGGCCCGGCGATACGTGAAGATATAATTACCCTTAACCTTCACCTCCAGGCACTGGCTGCACATCCTCATGTTAAATATCTCTATCTTAAACTTTCTGAAAGTATTTTAAAAATTCATGAAAAAAAGCGGTAACACGCTCTTTGCAGGGTTTACGAAATTCGTAAAAATTTCGCCGGGTAAAGTGTTAGTTTTACCGCCTGAAGTTATTTTTTCAGATTTAAGGGGACTTTTAATGGAATAATTTGCTCATTAATAAAATTTTGACAGGATCCATTTTAGGGATTGCCCTTAAAATAAAATTTGCCTGAAACAATTACAAAAAAGAAAAGTAACCGGCAACATTACGGAGCAACACTGCATGATACAAGTACCACGTAGGAGTATCTTTGCTGCTGTGTAGCTTTACCTAAATTTCAATAGCGATGAATATTCTTTCCCGTCTCCGGTTTGTAAAAGCATTTGTGTTTGATATGGATGGTGTTCTCACGGATGGATCCCTTATCCTGGAAGAAAACGGGCAATGGCTGCGCACGATGAATACCAGGGATGGGTATGCCTTGCAGCTTGCGGTGAAAACCGGGTACAGGATTGTGGTAATTTCAGGGAGTGAGTCGGCTGCTGTTGAAAAAAGGTTATTCAAGTTAGGAGTAACCGATGTTTATATGGGAATAACCGACAAAGAACGTTTTTTGAAGGAGTACCTTACAGGCAACAATATTTCAACAAGTGAAATATTGTTCATGGGCGACGACATACCCGATTACAATTGTATGATGATCGCCGGCTTTGCCTGTTGCCCCGCTGATGCAGCCCCTGAAATAAAAAAGGTGTCTTCCTATATCTCCACTATGCGGGGTGGCTGCGGCTGTGTGAGAGACGTTATTGAGAAAGTGTTAAAATTAAAAGATAAATGGCCCCTTGCCACAAACATTCCTTCAACGTGAAATGGCTCTCATAATTAAAATATTTCTGAATGAATGTCCTGCAGGCTTTTTTTAAATTGATAAGGTGGCCTAACCTCTTTTTTATTGCCCTGACACAAATATTGTTCAGGTTTTTTATTTTGCGTTTTGTTTTTACCAACAGCCCTTCGGGATACGAAAACGCCAAACTTTCATTACCGTTGTTTTTTCTACTTGTTTTTGCTTCCGTATGTATTGCCGCTGCAGGATACATCATTAATGATTATTTTGATGTGAATATTGATCTTGTTAATAAGCCGGCAAAACTCATTGTTGACCGGTATATAAAAAGGCGGTGGGCCATTGTTCTTCACGTAATTTTTTCATTTACCGGTTTTATAATTAGCTGTTATATCGGTTATATGCTTGGTAACAGCTACATTCCTTTTTTTAACCTGCTTGCTATTATCAGTCTTTGGTTCTATTCCACCACTTTCAAGAAAAAATTGCTTGTTGGTAACATATTGATATCACTGCTAACGGCCTGGGTTATTTTAGTGCTTACTGTATCAGAGTTTAAATTGCACATAACGCCCAATGATGTTTATTGGCAAAGGCTTCTTAAACTTTCATTTATTTATGCCGGTTTTGCATTCATCATTTCACTTATAAGAGAAGTGATTAAAGATATGGAGGATATGCGTGGCGATATAAGATATGGGTGTACCACTATGCCGATTGTTTGGGGCCTGCAGGTCTCAAAAGTTTTTGTGGCTGTTTGGATCGTGGTAATAACACTATCAATCGCTGCTATGCAATTCTATGTAATACACCTGGGCTGGTGGTTTTCAGCCCTGTATGCTTTAATCGCCATAATCATTCCGCTAATGTGGGTGCTGCGCAAATTATACCAGGCGCATACACAGCAGGATTTTCACAAGTTAAGTACCACTGTTAAATTTATTATGCTTGCAGGTATTGTGTCGATGATTTTCTTTTAAAAATGTATGTTCAATGAAAACCGGGAAGATTATTTTGGCCTCTCAATCTCCACGCCGCCGGCAATTGTTGGAGTGGGCGGAAATCCCATTTGAGGTAATTGTTGCAGAGACTGATGAAAGTTACCCGCCCCATCTGTCTCCGCCGGAAATTGCGATGCACATTGCTCTTAATAAGGCAATAGCTGTGAAACAAAATATTGATAATTCGCAGTCTAACGGTAATACGTACACGATACTCGCTGCTGATACGATCGTAGTGCTCGGTAATAAAATAATAGGAAAGCCGTCCGGGCGCGAAGATGCCATTAATACACTCAATTCCTTGTCGGGCCACACGCATTCTGTTATTACAGGAGTATGTATGTTATCACCAGGAAAAGAAAAGCTGTTTGCGGACGAGACCCTTGTTGAATTTCATCCGCTTTCGCAGGAACAAATAGAATATTATGTTGATAAATACAAACCTTACGATAAAGCGGGTGCTTATGCGATACAGGAATGGATAGGGGTAACCGGAATCCGTTCCATTACCGGAGACTTCTATAATGTTATGGGCCTGCCTGTAAGCCGGGTAATAAAAGAATTGCAGACATTAGGATAAACAGGATATTTATTCTAATTTCCTTCATTAACTATTTGCTGATGCGGGAAGATCTTTTGCAATACATCTGGCGTTTTCAATATTTTAACGCATCTGAACTATTGACATCATCGGGTGAAGCCGTCCAGGTAATACATCCCGGCAGCCACAACAGTAACCAGGGACCGGATTTTACCGGTGCCAAAATAAAGATCAATAAAACATTGTGGGCAGGTAATATAGAACTCCACGTTAATTCCTCTGATTGGAAATTACACCAGCATTCAACAGATTCGAATTATAATAATATTATTCTCCATGTCGTGTGGAATAACGATACCGCAGCAAAAGATGTTAATGGAAATGACCTGCCAACATTTGAACTCAAAAACAGGGTTTCGAAAATGTTGCTGCAAAAGTACAGGGAGCTTATGGACACCGCGCGTTTCATACCATGTGAAAGCCAGGTGCGCCATGTAAATGACTTAATCCTGACCAACTGGAAACAACGGCTCATCGCGGAACGGCTGATGGCGAAATCAGGAAAAGTACTTTCCGTTTTGTATGACACCAATTTTCATTGGGAAGAAACATTCTGGTGGCTTATTGCAGCAAATTTCGGACTTACCGTGAACGGTGAGTTTTTTCAGCGAATTGCAAAAACACTACCGGTGTCAATATTGGCAAAAAACAAAAACAGGATTTTGCAGATCGAGGCATTATTATTCGGGCAGGCGGGATTACTGAATTCACATTTCCATGAAAAATATCCCATTATGCTTCAAAGGGAATATTGGTTTTTTCAAAAGAAATATAAGCTGGCACCACTTGACGGCGAATTATTCTTTTTACGGATGCGCCCGGCTAATTTCCCAACGATAAGGCTTGCGCAACTTTCTATGTTAATTCATCAAAGCGAGCATTTGTTTTCAAAAATAAAAGACGGGACCTCTTTAACGATGGTAAAAGATATGTTGAATGTAAAGGCGAATGACTACTGGCATTACCATTATATCTTTGACCAGGAATCAGGATATAAAGTAAAAACATTGGGGACGCAGATGATCAATAACATTATCATCAATACTATTGTTCCCGTGCTGTTTGCTTATGGACTGCATCACAATGAACAGGTTTACAGGGACAAAGCCATACAATGGCTTGATGAACTGTCAGCCGAAAAAAATACCATTACAAAAGGTTTTGAAAACCTGGATTTTGCAAATAAGAGCGCCTTTGATTCCCAGGCACTCATCCAGCTTAAAAATGAATATTGCGATAAAAAACTTTGTCTCGATTGTGCCATCGGCAACGCGCTATTGAAATGAAGTTGCGGGTGATAAAATGAAATTAATTGTTAAATTGCTGAGACCTGGAATTGAAACGCACCCGATTTTTCCTTCCTTTTCACCCGGTGTCTTCAGATCCAGTTATAGGTTACAGCCACTTCGATGCCGGGATGGATGCTTTTCATAACCGGGCAATTGTCACCGGTTTTTTCCATAAGTAGCCTGTCTTCAGCGCTTCCATTTGCAGGCAGATTTACAGATACATCAATCTTACCAACCCTGCGCGGGTCACTGAACATATGCTTTGTGACATCTGCTGTCGCACCGGTAATATCGATAGGTAATCCCAGCGATTTTATTGCCATCGTCGTGAGCATGCAGGTTGCCAGTGAAACACATAAAAGATCGGTGGGAGAGAATTTTTCGCCCTTGCCCCGGTTATCGGTAGGCGCATCCGATTCGATAGTACTTCCACTTTGAATATGCCTGGCTTTGCAACGTAAGTTTCCGGTATATACTATTGAGGCAGTCATTGTGTATTTTTGCATAAATTTACACCAGTAAATATCAATAATTACATGCGAAAAATAATCCTGCTGATTTTTATATTAATTGCATCTTTTGGAGTTTCTGCTCAAAAAACTAAAAAACAGCGACAGCAGGAAAAACGTGCACATATCGACAACCTTATTAAAGAAGAAGAAGAGGGCGTTATTGCGTATAAAAAAAGTTTTGTCTTCGGTGCCAAGCTCATAAACGATGGCTATGGTATTTTCTTTGAAATAGGCCGTGCAAGTTCAATCAAGAAATCGCTTTTATACCAGCTCGAAATAAGCGAGCGGAAAAATATAAAAGAAGATAAACAGAGCAATCCGTTTGCCAACACCATACCTTTTATATATGGTAAGCAAAACTTTTTTTACCCGGTTAAGCTGGGAGTGCAGCAGCAAATTCTTTTGGGTAATAAATCCAATAAAAACGGGGTGAGTATTACGGCGAATTATGGAGGTGGTGTATCGCTGGCGATGCTGAGGCCTTATTATATCCAGGTAGAAAAAGGGAACCAGGCTACCTTTGTAAAATATGAGTCGCCGGATAGCTCTTTATTTCTAAATGGCCCTTTTGTCGGAGGCCCTACATTTGGTAAAGGCTGGAGCGATATAACAGTAACTCCAGGTCTATATGCCAAAACATCTTTGCGTTTCGATTATGGAAGCTACAATGAAATTGTTTCCGCTATAGAAGTGGGCATTACGGGCGAACTGTATTCCAAAAAAATTCCAATACTTCTCCGTGCACCTGAAAAGCAATTTTTCTTTAGCGCGTTTGTGGCTATCTGTTTCGGTAAAAGGAAATAGCAGCGCTTTTTGTTAGTAATCTTTTCAATATTAAAGGCAATACACAACTAATGAGTGAAGTAAGTATAGGGCAGGAGCAAATAAAGCCTAAAAAGCCATCATGGCTTCGTGTAAAGTTACCTATCGGCGAAGAATACAAGCATGTGAGGAACCTTGTTGATACCCACAAATTGCACACTATTTGTGAGAGTGGAAATTGTCCCAATATGGGTGAATGCTGGGGAGAGGGTACAGCCACGTTTATGATACTTGGAAATATTTGTACCCGGAGTTGTGGCTTTTGTGCAGTAGCTACCGGCCGCCCGCTGGCAATCGATTGGGATGAGCCGCAACGGGTTGCTGAAGCGATCTTCCTGATGAAAGTGAAACATGCGGTAATAACTTCAGTCGACAGGGATGAGATCAAAGACGGAGGTTCAATTATCTGGTATAACACTATTAAGGCCGTTCAGGCATTAAATCCATCCACAACCCTCGAAACCCTTATCCCGGATTTTAAAGCTGAAAAAGAAAATATACAAAGAATTATTGATGCGGCCCCCAATGTGGTGAGCCATAACATAGAAACTGTTGAGCGTTTAACCCGCACCGTTAGAATACAGGCAAAGTACTGGCGCAGTATGGAAACTTTGCGGATCCTGAAGCAGGGTGGCATGCGTACCAAGAGTGGTATAATGCTCGGCCTTGGCGAGCAAAAAGAAGAGGTGATACAAACCATGCATGACCTGAGAGAAAGCCATGTCGATGTTATAACGATAGGGCAGTATCTTCAGCCTTCAAAAAAACACCTGCCGGTAAATCGTTTTGTACATCCTGGCGAGTTTGCAGAATTCAGGCAAATTGGTTACGAACTTGGCTTTGACTATGTGGAAAGTGGTCCGCTGGTCCGGTCTTCTTATCATTCAGAAAAACATGTTATAGAAGGCTGGGGAAGAAGGGAATGGGAGTTGAATGGGTAAATTACCGCACTGCTCAGAATATCGGATTAATTCTTATTAATTTCCCAAATTGTGGTACGAATGAATTGTGATGTTCTATGGTTATCAGTTGCGGCTATATCTTCTGTGCCATTTACTCATTAACCGTTCACACCGTTTGTTTTTGTTCAGGCGGTTTTATTTCCCATACCAAAGCACTGGCGCCCAGTATAGCTGCGTCAGATTCCTTTAATTCGCTGAACAAAAGTTTCACCTTATTTTGAAAAATAGGAAGAAGATTTTTTTCCATATGTTTTTTCACCGGGTTCATTAATATTTTACCGGCTTTAATAACGCCACCAAATAAAATGATTGCTTCAGGTGAGGAAAACATGATAAAGTTGGCAAGGGCCTCACCCAGGATCTGGCCCGTAAATTTAAAAACCTCTTTCGCAATTTTATCTCCTTTAACAGCAGCTTCAAAAACGGCCTTGGCATCTATTTTTTCATGCGGTATCATTCTCAGAATACTTTCCTCATTCAATCTCTCATCAAGTAATTCTTTTGCCGTAATGGCAATTCCTGTCGCGGAAGCATAAGTTTCAAGACTTCCTTTCATGCCCGTGCCCCAATGCAACCGGCCACCCGGCCTGATGATCGTATGACCCAGTTCGCCCGCAAATCCATCATGCCCATATATTAACTGGCCGTTGGCGATTATTCCGCTGCCCACCCCGGTACCCAATGTAATCATAATAAAATCCCGCATACCCCGACCGGCGCCGTACATAAGTTCTCCAACTGCCGCAGCATTGGCATCATTGGTAAGTGAGCAGGGCTTATTAAATTTCTTGCTGATAAGGCTCGCCAGCGGGATAATGCCTTTCCATTGCAGGTTCGGCGCATATTCAATAGTGCCATTATAATAATTACCATTGGGAGCGCCTACGCCAATACCCTTAATGAGTTCATCCCCGCCAATTTCTGCAATAGCCGGCTTAAGTTCTTCAAATAATTGATCAATAAACTTTCCAACACTTGTATGCCCGCTGGTACTTATGTCACCGCGATTAGAAATTTCACCACGATGATTAACAATTCCAAACTTTGTATTAGTGCCTCCAACGTCTATACCAATAGCATATTCCAACAGTGATTCCATAATTTTAAATTATTCTTTTCTTATAAAAGTTATCAGGCCGGCTGACTTTCCAGGGCACCTTCCGGTGAACTCCCCTCGCCGGCTTCGTCAACGGGAACTTCATAATCTATTCCCTGTCTTTTTAAAATCCCTTTTACCACAAAACCAAAGAATGCAATGTATGCAAAACAAATCACTGCCACCCAATATGAATAGTGAATCCCATAGCCTACAACACCGTCACTTTTAGATTGAAGATAATCTGCGAGTTTGCCCTGGATTGGAGGAATAATTCCACCACCCAAAATCATCATAATTAAAAATGCAGCTCCCTGGGTTGTGTATTTTCCGAGGCCCGCAATCGATAATGCAAATATACAAGGCCACATGATCGAACAAAATAAACCTCCGCTTAGAAATGCATAAATTGCTACCGGGCCAGTAGAGAACAATCCAATCAACATTGAAATCATCCCAAGCATGCCAAAAATTAAAAGGGTGCGGGCGGGTTTATTCTTGCTTACAAAGAAGGCACCGATCTGGATAAGCACACATATAATATAATAATAGAGTATGCTCACATCATGTTTTGAAAGTGCGTTCACTGCAAGTACAATCACGAAAGCAACCAGTGGAACAATAAATGTCAGTAACTGTTTCGTGGCGGGTTTGAGGTCGAAAGCCGCAATGGATCCAACCCAGCGACCGATCATTAGACTACCCCAGTACATGGAAACAAAGACAGCCGCTTCAGATGATTGAAAGCCTCCGAAGTCCGGCTGCTTCAATAGCTCACTCAGGTTACTTACAATGGTAACCTCAACACCTACATATACAAAAAGTGCCAGCATGCCCAGCACCAACTGCGGATATTTCATTGCTCCCCAGCCATCAGGATTTTTTCTCGCACTCATATTTGAAACAAGCAGGCTAATAACAACAACAGCAAGCGCACCAAACAGCCATTCCATGCGATACGTTTCCAGGTTATGCTTTTCAATATCATTTAAGGTAGCCGGATCAATTTTATAACTATTAAAAACGGGCACAAACATAATGATAAGAAGCCCTGTCATAATAAGCAATGAATAAAGCGCTTTATTGGCCTTTTCAGTTTTTTCGGCAGACACACCGGCGGGAACTTTTTTAGAAAAATAAAACAATGCAGCGGAGGCAATGAAAAGAATTCCCACACAGGTATATAAAACAATCACTTTGCTCAATCCCAGCCCTGCTATCTGTTCATCTGTAACACTTGCCGTAGTGCCGAATAAAGCAAATGCAACTACAAGCGGACCGATCATGGTACCAAAGGAATTGATGCCGCCTCCTAAGTTTACACGGCCGGTGCCGGTCGAAGGATCGCCAAGTGAAATCGCGAATGGCTGGGCAGCAGTTTGTTGTAATGAAAATCCGAGCGCTACTATAAAAAGCCCGACCAGCATGCCGGTAAATGTATTTGCGTTTACAGCAATGATCATTGCAACAGCCCCCAATGCAGAAAAAAGTAACCCATAGACAATACTTTTTTTATAACCCCATTTGGCAATAAGATCGTTTCCTCCAAATGCCCCATACGCAAAAAGTCCAAGTGCCCCTATATAATAAGCCAGGTAAAATGCAAAATCAATAAGCTGGCTTTGAAACTGGTCAAGGTGAAAATAATGCTTGCAAAATGGAATGAATACGCTGTTCCCGGCAGCAATAAAGCCCCAAAAGAAAAACACGATAATTAATGTACTTAGCGCCCCATAGTTTGTCGGCACAAACTTGCCGCCGGTAACTTTGGGCGCTGAGAAATTCATAGCAGGAGTAGCCATCGTTTAAGATTTTAAATGAAAGTAACAGAATTTTTTTTAAGGTAAGAATTTTCATTAATAAATTTTTTAATAGCAAAATGATGCTTATTTTGAAGGAGCTAATATTGAAGTATGGAAATTATTCATGTAAGTGCCGAATGTTATCCAATGGCTAAAGCCGGGGGTTTAGGCGATGTGGTTGGCGCCTTGCCAAAATATCAAAACAACCTGGGCCATATTGCCAAAGTAGTAATGCCCATGTATCGCACTAAATTTCTATATGAGCATGTTTTTGAAGTGGTGCATAAAGGTGCATTCGGTCTTGCCAACTACTGGTTTGACTATACAATAATTAAAGAAGCCAACAATGTTACCGGTTTCGATTTATACCTGGTCGATATTCACGGGTTGCTTGACCGTGAAAAAATTTATGGCTATGATGACGACTCACTCAGGTTTACCGCATTTCAAATTGCCGTTGTGGACTGGATGAGCAAATGGAACCATCATCCGGATATTGTACACGTTCATGACCACCAGGCAGCGCTGGTACCATTCATGATGCAGCACTGTTATGCGTACCGGAATTTATCATATGTAAAAACAATACTTACCATTCACAATGCCCAATACCAGGGATGGATGTCGTGGGATAAATCCAGTTATATACCGCACTATGATAGCTGGAAAACGGGATTGCTGGAGTGGGAAGGGGAGATAAACCCACTCGCATGCGGAATAAAATGCGCTGCAAAAGTTTCCACTGTGAGCCCTGGTTACCTCGAGGAATTGCGTTATGAGGCCAATGGACTGGAAAAATTATTCGAATATGAACGGGGAAAATGTTACGGGATATTAAATGGAATTGATGCTGACGTATGGGACCCTGCGGAGGATGCATACATCGAAGAAAAATTCAGCGTGGATGATTTTCAAACAAAGAAGGCCATTAATAAAAAAATATTATGCGACCAGTTTAACCTTGATGAGTCAAGGCCTCTGATTGTTTTTATAGGAAGGCTGGTTGGAGAAAAGGCTGCTGATCTTTTACCTGCTGTAATCACCGATTCTATCTACCACATGGAAGGAAGAATGAATTTCCTCGTCTTAGGAAGCGGGGACCCTGTTGTAGAATACCAGTTACAAACTTTAAGAAGTCATTTTCCTGGTTATTATAATTCGCAGATCGGATACAATGAGAAACTAAGCCACCAGATGTATGCCGGCGCTGATTTTTTATTAATGCCAAGCAGGGTTGAGCCTTGCGGCTTAAACCAGATGTATGCAATGCGGTATGGTACTATTCCCATGGTCAGGAACACCGGTGGTCTTAAGGACACGGTAAAAGATTTCGGGGATGAAGGAGGTTATGGCATTACTTTTAACAGCGCCACCGTATGGGATATCTGCAATGGCATTTACAGGGCAATCGAGCTATATGACCAACGGAAACGGGTAGACGAAATAAGAAAGTTTATAATGGAAATTGACAACAGTTGGGAAAGAAGTACAGAAATTTACATCAATCTTTATAATGCATGATGCTTTGA
>JBDTLZ010000091.1:0-8155 GCA_039934515.1 Ginsengibacter sp. | reverse complement strand
GAAGAGTTGTTCCCCTTTAGGGGTTAGGGGCAAGAGCGACAAATTGGAATGCACTCTATGAAAAGGGCGGAAGTCTTACTTAACTCACTTTTTGTAACTTTATAACACAGGCGCAGGGTGCCAAAACAAAGACAGGCAGTGTAACTATTGATTGAATGATTTTAAATCGGTTGCAGTTTCAATACGCTTAGGAGTAGTTTACTTAACATCATCGGGTGTTGGTTTGGATGCGCGATATGTTGTTGGGCTCAACAATATATATGATCCCGAAAATCCCCTCATTCAACGCAATGTTTTTCAGCGGGAATTTTTTACCAGTTAAATGATTCTAAAATTCATTCGCATCGTGAGTAAACTTGCTGTCGGTTTTTTTTGATATTCATTACATACCTTACACCGGTAAAATTACGGATGCATGCAAACCAAAAAGAAATCATCTGAAAAGTCTCTATTTAAAAAAATAAATTCTTTCCATAAAATCTTAATTTGTTTAATCCTGGCGTGTATAGTTTACGGGATGATACAAGTTGAGCACCTGGATGTGCTTACGCATGTGATGATAGGTTGGGACACTTTCTGCCTTGGAATGATCATACTAACCTGGATTACATTCTCAATTACAAAATCTGCAGAAATAAGAGAACTGGCGAAAGCCCAGGATTCGAGCAGGGTAATAATTTTCAGTATCATTTTAATCTCGACATTTGCCAGTTTCCTGGCAGTAGTTCTCTTACTACTTGCCAAGAATGGTTATGAAAATACCCGGGTTTTACATCTTATCGTAGCTATTGCCGGTATGATCTTATCGTGGATCTTAATCCATACAATTTTTACATTAAGGTATGCCCACATATTTTATGGAGACAACAAAATCAAGCCCGAAATACATGCAGCAGGTTTAGAATTCCCTGATGATAAAAAGCCGGATTATCTTGATTTTGCCTACTTCTCTTTTGTATTGGGCATGACTTTCCAGGTATCGGACGTACAGGTAACGTCAAAGCGTTTAAGGAGGCTGGTTATGTTGCATGGCATCCTGGCTTTTGGATATAACACAATCATGATTGCGCTTACAATAAATTTAATTGCTGGTTTTGGAAATTAAACATGCAATCAATCGCACATCTGGTAAAAGAGGTTTCTTATTTTTTAACAGGGTTGGCAAAAAAAAACCCAACGGGCGCCAATTAAAATATTGCCCTTACCGAGGCCCTGCCGGTGTGGACGGTCGGTGCATTGCCGGGTTTCCTTCCTTCGTACTGCAGGTTTACCTCAATATTGCCTGCAAGCCTTTTGGTAAGTTCCAAGTTCCATAAGTAATTTTTCCCGGGTAGCAACCCATCCAATAATAGGTAACCGGTCGTGCTGCTTGCACTGCCTCCGCTCCCTCCGCTGAAGTCAATGTTATTGAAGGAAAATCTTCCATTCAATGTTCCGTTTGAAAGTACATTATATCTTACCTCAGCGGCTATTTCATTATTAATGGCCTTCTCCATAAAATCAATTTTATTTTGTTTTATGTCGTAAGTATAAATAAGGCTAAGCCTGAAATTACTTTTATAGATATAGCTCACTGACGGCTCTGCAGACACTTCTTTAATAAGGTAATTCCTGTTGGCAAAAGAAGGAGTTGTTAATTGGTTTAGGACAAATTTATTGGTCAACGATGTTGCGATAGAACGATTCAGATTCCATCGTCCTTTCACAGTCAGGTCCCTGAGCTTGTTACTTTCAAATCCATAATTTAAAATGGACTTGGTGGTATTGAGGCGATGGGTAATATCAATGCCCCACTTAATGCTTTTACGGTTAAAATAAAGCGTATTGGATAGAAAAGAACTGAGGGTGATTAAAGTGGTGTCCACTAAGTTTTTACCAAAAGGATTAAACTCAAACGATCCGCTATTGGAGATGTCCTTTTTATTTATCTGCAGGGCAGAATTTGTGCTGAATCTACCCAGGAATTTTGCAAGCCTGTTTTTTACATTGCTGTTAATGATGGCACCGGGGTTAAGCGCAATACTGTAATTGAATTGTATATAATTTGCTTTTACATATTGGTTGGTAGGAGTAAAAACCCTGATCCAGGTTTTTTGATCCTGGTACACTGCCACTTCAAATTCATTAAGCTGTGGAATACCGTCGTTGTTATAATCGATCCACGTGTAATATCCCTGCCCGGCAGGCACTTCAAGATAAGTATATTCTCTTTTCTGTTCCTGCCCCGAACCCAACTCATATAAAATGCTGCCGGTGACAAAGCCTTTCCATTCACGTATAGCGTATTCTGCCCGCCCTAAAAGACTTTCATCACTTTTTTGTGTGGTTACCGCCTGGTTCACTACATTCAGTTTACGGTAAGTAAGGTTTAGCTTAAACTGGTGGTTTTCATTTTTTAAAAGCTCCGTGATAAGGCTTACATTTTCGCTTTTGTCTCCTGTAACCAGGCTTTTTTGGATTGGGAATTTATCAGTTCTTGAAAAATAAGTAATACCCCACCTGTTCAGTTTTGTTTCAGCAGACTTTACATAAACCTGCCATAAATTGAAGGCAAAACTACCTGGCATCAATGTATCATATTGCTTGTTTAACTGGTTATCATTTTCTGCAGAAAATCCTCCGCCAATCTTAATATTTTTAAATGCCGGAAATATTCTCGACACTTCAACTGATGGCCTTAAAAAAGAACCTGTCTGCACATGACTGTTTATATTTGTTATATAAAACTTATCTGTGATCTTCCATCCTTTCACCGTCATTTCGTGCTCAATGGAATTGCGGATCCCACTAAAAGTATCGCTCCGGTTATAACTTGTCAACTGGTATTTTACATAATTATTTTCCTTGTCCGTTAGCTGTAAAGCTCCCGTTATCAAATGCTCTGTTGCCGGCGGTGCATCAAATGGTAAACTCCAGTCGCGATTAAATTCTACATTTCGCAATCTTTCGAGCGGTTTAAACCGGTCTTCAACAAATTCATAGCCTGCGGTTGTTTGTAGGGTCAGGCCTTCTTTCATCCACCTTAATACTTTTTGTTGCCCGCTGTATTCAAGTTTGGCTGCTGTGCCATTATCGACACTTTTATCCTTTGATGAAAAAGTATTTATATCATAATTGCTCAACGCCAGCTCAGCTTTTACATAAGATTTGTCATTGATAAAATATTGAGCCGCGGCCGTTATCAACTGTTGCTTTTTGGGAGTAATGAGAAATATTACCGGGTCCCAATCGCCCTGGCGTAAGCCATTTACCGGTTGTATCCACATAAATACACGCCCGTTTACATTGCCTGTTGCCTGGGTATAATTTCCTTTGCCTGCACCCACATTGGTGAAAGACAGGTTGTACAACCGATCGCTTTTATTGACGGAATATACATATATTGAATCGTGTATCCCGTTGTAGAGCGTGTCAATTTTCTTATAAAGTATTTTCGATACAGAAAAGGTATCCGGCACGGCATTCGGGTAACGGGCGCTGTCAATATTATTTCCTATTTGCGAAAGAAATTGTTTCTGCGATGCATCGAGAGTTTGGTTAATTGAAGAATTTTTTGCATCGGTATTGGAATAGGCACCTATGCTGATCTTTAACTTCTTATTTATATTTATTTCGTCATTGGCATAGATCAGCGAGTTGAGAAAGTTCCGGTCAGAATATTCAAATTCCACCTGGATCCTGCTATCTTTTGTAATAAGACGTTTAGCCGTAAACGTTATTTCGGCGGTGTTGTAGTCAATAATATAATCCTGGTCTTCTCCCCTGGTCAGTAACTGGCCGTCAATAAACACTCTTTCAGTTGCAGCAAGTACGGTCAGAAATATCTCGCCATTATCTCCCGATAACCTGTAAGGTCCCTGGTTGCCTTCAATCGGTGTGATAACATTACGGGTAAATTTTCCTTTTGCAATGGCACCACTTACTAAAAGTGAATTGGTTGAATTTTTACCGATTTTGTTATCAGTAATAAATGAAGCCCCCTGTAGCCTTTTATAAAAATTTAGAAAGTAATTCTGGCTTTGCCTGATGTCTATATCGCCGAAATTAGCCTGCCACCCATGTTTTTTTACCTGCATAAATATCCTGTCAAAATCGCGGATGTCCTGCGTGTTACCCTGGGGCTGTATGGGGATATTGTTATCGCTTATAGCCGCTGTAAGTTCAAGGCTGTCACCAATGAATCCATTAAGTTGAAGATTTAAAGTTGAATTAACTACCGCATCCTGGCTGTTACCGAACGATATCCCCCGGCCAAAGCTTCCATTGTAGTTGATATTGCCAAAATCGATGATCTTATTATTTTGTTGCTGTGTATTTTTAATTGTAAAAGGCTTCTCATTCTCAAAGTTAAACCGTACACTATCATAATTAAAATGTCGTCGTACCGAATTGAGCTTAAATGGAAAAACACGATAGGTGATAAAAACACTATCAGGTACTGTTGATGATCTAAAGGTTATAAATGCATTTACACAATCAATCGTAAAGGCTTCGTTGGAAAGGCCCCGGATGATTACCGTGTTGGGTATGATGCTGCTGCTGTCAAAGTGTACAGGGTTGGTTTTAGTAGAAATATATTTCCTCCTGAGGTTAGAAGAAAAAGAAGGATTTATCTGGGAAACCCCATCACAGTATAGCAGCAAAAGTATTAAGACAACATATATTCTTGCGGTATTCAATCAGTTCGGATTTTTAGAATCATTAAAATTAGTATTTATGCCTGTAAGTTGGCCATTTGTGACATAGCAGCTTAATTTTATCCTTGTATAGTTATCTGCACTCATTTTACAGTATGCGCGGCTGTTATTACCAATTTAAACGGAATATGACCTCATAAAATATATACAGGTGGCATACATTTGAAGATAACCGCTTACAGTAATCAAAAAGTAACACTCCAAAATGAATAGCTATCCTTATTGTGTTTTAGATGTTTTTACCACAGAAAAGTATAAAGGAAATCCTTTGGCCGTAGTATTTACCGTTTCCGATTTGGATTTACAGGTATACCAGGATATTTCAAAAGAATTTGGGTATTCTGAAACGTCTTTTATTTATTATTCAAAACCTGGTAAGGCACTAAAGGTACGCTCATTTACGCCAACCGGTTTTGAAGTGAGTGGCGTCGGGCATAATCTCCTTGGTGCAATATCAGCGGCTCTCTTAAGTAATATGGCAATCTTTGGTGAGCAGGAAGGAAAGCAATTTGTTATAATGAAAGACGAGACCATTTATCTTTCAATAGAATATCCTTATGATAACCGCCCCTTTATTGGTATGCTGCAAAGACCGGCGACAATGCATGCCTCGGTTGACCCGATCATTGTCGCACCCGCCATAACTTTGCATCCGGATGAGCTGGTGAGCGGCGACCTTCTTCCGACCGTAGTTAAAACAGAAGTTGCTCACCTGATGTTACCGGTTAAAAGTGCAGACATCTTAAATAAAGCCATTCCTGGTAAAACTTTATTGCGGGAGCTGGCGGCAACATATGAATTCGAAGGCGTGTACTGTTTTGCCGTTTTAGATAAGGATCCGGCATTTCTTGCAGAGGCACGCTTTTTTAATCCCGGTATTGGAATTGAAGAAGATCCTGCAACCGGCAGCGCAGCAGCTCCATTGGGAGGATTTTTATTTAAGAAAAAATATATCAATTCCAACGTTACTTACAAAATATTGCAGGGTGTAAAAATGGGACAACCCTCAGTAATAAAATTTGAAGTTAAGAAGGAAGGTATTTGGATAAGTGGTTCTGCAGTTATCATAATGGAAGGCACGATCTATGGTTAGTTGTATGGACATAGTTTCGTTCGATAAACACCTTATTGATGGGTAAACCTCTTATAATGTTCAAGTAATTCATCACCACCGAAATCATGTTTCAAATCACGGATTACTGTATGAACATGATTTGCATTGTTCTGGGTATTATCGTATTCAATAATTAGTGTAGGACCTTGGATACGGTAATAGTGTGCCTTACCTGGCTGCAAAGACCCGGCCCAGGTAAAACGCAGGTTCTTTAAACCCGCGTCTTCAATTTCCTGCATCATTGAGACTGCAAATGAAGCAGTATAACGGTGTATATAAACGCTGAGTAATTCCAAAAACATTTTTTGCTGTTCGATATTTAACCCGTTATAAAGTATTCCACGGGGGTCGGTGATCATCGCTTTCCTGTCATTAGAAGTAATTATTTCAGCCGGAGCCTCAGTGGCCATCAATGTCAACTTCATTTGCTCCGGATCAAGTGAATGAAGCAATGCAAATCCAAGCTCGGTTTCATTTTTAAGGATTTGTTTTCCTTTTTCAGGGCCAGATAATATTATGGCAGGGTTACTTCCAAGGAATGAAGGCGTTCCGGAAACCAGCTTATTGTCCTCAGAAGAAAAATTAAAAGCTATATGATGGCCTTCCAACCGCCATCCCCAGATATTACCTGGTGCGGGTGTGCCAAAAATGGTAAAAAAATATTTTCCCGGGTCCCGGTAGTGGTCATCAGCCGGCCGGTTTTCGATATTTTTTAACACATTTTCAAGTTGCATTATGGAAGTGACTTTATTATAGCCTGTATCGCTTAAGACCGTATGGAGCAATTTCATTGCCGCATCCCGTTGTGTTGTGTTTAATTCATTTACTGTAATCCCCTGCCGGTCATTTACCGGAACGAAACGCCAGTGATACCTTTCTTCACTGTCCAGGGCGAATTGAGCTTTTGCCGTTTGCTCCGTTGTAAGGGTGCTTAAGAAATTGCTGGCCGCAGCCTGCATATTTTTTTGGGATTGTGAGGCACTGGAAAAACCAATGACAAGAAAAACCAACAGAACATATATTCTCATAAAAGGTAAGTTTTATTAATGAATATCAAATATGCAAAATCTCAAATCCCCGGTTGTTCAAATGTAGCTATTTTTTATCTCCTGCCGGAGATGCCAATGGTGGCCTTAATGCTGACATCGCAAAGTTTTAGCAAATCCAACCTGCACCGGCTGCCTAACTTTTGATGGTTTACTTTTTGCATAGAGAAGTATTGACATTTCCGCGCTGCCAATAATTATTCACAGATTCGATAAATCCTTAACAGTTGAAAAAACAATAGCCATTATTCCATCGCCAAACTCCTTTGCAGGCACCTGCTTTTTAGCTTTCATTTTTTTTCTGTTGAATGCAAAAAGTTCATTTTCCATTTGCCATCTATTTTTCTAAACGTGGCACTTTCAATCCAATTCAAACTCATTTTAATTGTGTCGTTTAAAATAAAGTCCCCATGGTCATAATAAATTATATCGCCACTTGAATTGTCAACGTTCACTTTCATGTTGTCGAACTTCCAATCACCTTTGAAAGACGTCAACGAACTAAGAGAGTTTATCAAACTGTCATTTGACCATACTTTGCCATCCTCGAATAAAACAAAATCCTTGGTTGTGACCTCATTTAATTTTTTGATATCTCTATTCTTTATGCCGTCAAAATAATTTCGCAAAACGGTCTTGAGAATTTGTGGGTCGTCAATGGGTTTAGTTTGCTGACAACCTGGAAGCAGTCGTAAAGTCAAAAGAAGCAATAACGTTGAATTGATTTTCATGTATATAATTTTTGAGGTTACCTGTCATTTGCCGCAATTCGGCCGGTTGCACCCAACGCATAGCATTGCCGCATTTTGAGAATCTGTTGCTGTGTCCGCCCGGTATGCAGTTTATTAAAGGAACGAAATTTCCTTGTGATTGCAGAGGCTTATTACTAATCGGTCAAGCCGATGACTAATAATTGGGAGCGAAATACTATTGAGAATATAACTGGCCGCCCAAATTGCGGATGCGATGTTGCCTGCCGTTTATTTCACTATTTTCAACTTCCCGAGCCACTCTTTCTTCAACATCTCAAGCGGTTTGCCGGTTAATCTTTCTATAGTTTCCTGTTCCTGGCCAAATGATGAAATGCCTGTCAATAAAATTTTTATATCATACTGGCCAGCAAGATACTGGACAAAAGAGCAGGAGCCATGGTAAAAAGCAGGAGCATAAAGCGTTCTATCGTTTGAAAATAATTCAGGCATGACCCCTTTTGCACCAATAAATGAGAGAATATATAAACCTTTGTCTGACCTTATTTCTTCAACAAATAAACTATCAATATTTGTTTGGAAATTATT
>JBDTLZ010000090.1:0-18555 GCA_039934515.1 Ginsengibacter sp. | reverse complement strand
AATACGGTTCAGAAAGATGCTGAAGGAGCGCTCATTACCGGCCTTAAGCGTGTAGGAGGGCAATTATCAACAGACTATAGTGCAGAAGGCAGCCCCGGCCAAAATAGCGCCGACCAGGAAGATTTTGGCAATGAAATGACGCTCAATGGTACCTACACGTGGGGACAAAAAGAAGTTGGTACTGTTCCGGCTTTGGGTCGGAAGGGCTACTCCCGCAACCCGGTATTACCCTCTTATTTACTGGAGGAACCTTATGATGAGGAAGGGCCCGACGGTAATAAAGTCAACCCCAATGCAATCCAGCCGGTGCGACGTTACCAATGGTGGGGCTGGTTAAGCACCATCGGCGGATATATTTCGGGTAATGGGTATGTGTGGCCTTTTAATGCTCCTCAATGGCAGCAGCATTTGGATACAAAGGGAACAAAAGATATGGAGCGGCTCAACAACTTTATTAAATCGATCACCTGGTGGAAATTGGTGCCTTCCGGTTTGAGCGGCATGAAAACATTAATAACTGCTGGCGGGAGCACTCCATCAAATTCCGATTATGTTTCGGCTGCGGCTACTCCGGAAGGGGCCTTACTGGTCGCTTATATTCCGCCAGCCCACAAGGGAGGTGTCACGGTAGACATGACCGCGATAAGTGGCAGCATCCATGCGTCCTGGCTTGATCCCACCAGTGGTAGCTTTACAAAGATAGCAGGTTCTCCGTTTGCCAATACAGGCAACCATCAATTCATTCCCCCGCCAAAAAATCATGAAGGCAGCGCAGACTGGGTATTATTGATGGAAACACCGGATGCCCGGAATACCCGGACAAGCCTTTTGCAGCCACCAATTAATGGGCCGCTGCGGCAGTCCGGCAATCCAAATTATTTTGAGGATGCCAGTGGGAAGGCGCTCATCCTGAGCGGATCACAAACCTGGAATACATTCCAGGATTGGGGTAGTAATGCCTCAATACAGAAACTCGATTTTAATTTTTTTGCAAATTTTTTAAAGGAGCACGGTCATAACTTTACATTGTTATGGAGTACGGAACTTCCAAAATTTGCAGGATTTCCCACTACAGAATCGTCTCCGCCTGAAATTACGGTAAGCCCTTTTCCCTGGCTTAGGACAGGCCCCGGATTGGCAACCGATGGCGGGTTGAAATTCGACCTTACTAAACCGGATCAAAATTATTTCGATCTCCTGCGGGCCCGCGTTAAGACCCTCGATAGCGTTGGCGTTTATGCAGGAGTATATTTATTTTCGGCTGAGTGGCTATTGCGGTTTCGTTGCCCAACGGACGGATACCCATTTTCGGGCGGCAACAACGTAAATGGTGTCGATGATGGTTATACTGACGGGCCTCCCGAGACATGGGTCAATGCCGTTACTATGCGGTCGCCCAATACCATAACAAGATTCCAGGATGACTTTGTAAAAAAAACAATAAACACGTTGAATGATTTGCCAAATGTACTATGGATCGTGTCCCAGGAATCACCCGAAAACGCCACATGGTGGAATGACCACCTGATCTCGCTTGTGGGGTCTTATGAGAAAGGGAAACGCTATCAACACCCCATTGGATATGGTGTGCCTTCGGTTTTCAATCCGCAAACGGATTCTGCCCTTAACAATTCAGACGCAGATTGGGTTGCGCCGTTTGCGCGGGTTTCTCCTGCCAGGTCGTGCGGAACCGGCAAGCCGAAATGCAAGGTCAACATCAATGATAGTGACCATAGCTATTGGGAGATCTGGAATGATACCCCCGAGAAGCATAGAAATTATGTGTGGAAGAATTTTGCAAATGGTAACCAGGTCTTATTTATGGATCCCTATCTTGTTTATTATCCACGCCAGCAGCGCAACTTGTGCATTTCCCCCGTCAACGCTATCGGCAGCGCGCCCGATCGCCGATGGGAAGACATAAGAAATAACATGGGCTATACCCTGAAATATTCACGGAGGCTTAGCCTTGTTAAAATGGCCGCAGACAGCAATCTTTGTTCTACCCGATTTTGCCTTGCCCAAACACCTGCCGCAGGTGCTGAATATCTTGTATATGCTCCAACGGGAGGTTCCTTCACAATGAACCTGTCGGCCATGCCAAATTCGAGGAAGCTTGCGGTAGAATGGTTCAATCCTTCAACCGGGGAAACGATTATTCAAAATCCTGTAAATGCCGGATCAGCGTCGCACAATTTTATAACTCCATTTAAAGGGGATGCCGTGCTATACCTCGTTGATACGAAGGGCCACAAATAATTGCAGGGCTTCTAAAGAATGGCTTAAATTTTTATAAATATCTTATGCTTATGCATATACCGTAGCATAAGGTATAATACCATAAAACTTCCCGTGTAAAGAACGGTTTCATACCAACCGTCAATATATGGTTTTAATCCATCCACAAAAACTGCGGAGACCCCTCTGAAGGCCGGCTCAAACAAATGCCATGCTACGTAAGCGAATATGGCGTTGGAACCAATAATAACCAGCCACCTGGTTGCCTTTTTAAAATTCCAGATATCAATGACCAGGTAAAACAGGGCAAGCAACAAAACGCTGATACCGCCGGAAAATAAAACAAACGAGCCCGTCCATATTTTTTTAATTATCGGATGCCAGGTATTCCAGATGAGGCCGATAACAATAAGCAGAACTCCAAAAAACAGGTAATTCCGGAACTTTATAATTTTTTGTTGTCCTGTCTGCATGATATATCCGCAGAATGCTCCAATCATAGTTGTAGCGGCAAAATTAAGACTGGAAATGATCCAGGTATATTGCAACCCATCATGAAAGCGGCCCAGGATCATATGATCGAAGATCAATGGTACATTCGAATCCATCGCGTAAGCACCACTTGTGGTTCCGTGAATTGGAATCAACGCTACAATTGCCCAATATAATAACAGGAGGCCGGCTGTTGCCAATACCTGGAATGACAGGGGCAAATACAGAACAATCAATGTAGCCACGAGGTAACCGCTGGCTATCGCCTGCAGTGTATTTGAAAATAATTGCAACTGATTGATATCGTAGGTGAGTAGCTGGCCCTGCACAATCAATCCCAATATCCAAAGTATGGCCACCCGTTTTAATGTATGCAGCCATAAAGATTTAAAACTTTTTCCCGTAGCCAGGCGTTTTCGGTATGAAAAGACCATGGATACACCCACAAGGAAAAGAAACAAAGGCATGATAATATCATAGAAATTGAAACCAAACCATTCTACGTGATCCAATTGAACCTTTAGGAAAGCGGTAAATTTATTATGGAACACATTGTCAAGCCCAACAAAAATATAATGGCCTCCAATAATCCAAAACATGTCAAATCCTCTCAGGGCATCCACAGCAATAACTCTTTCACCAGAAAGCAGCGCATTGTTTTTTACGGGTACTAAACGGGGAACCCTGAGTTGTTTATTTAGTAAATTTATCATAATAACCTTTCTTTAATCTTAATTAAAAACCTTTCTTTTACCTGCCACAGGTGCGCTTTAACAAAATCATCTACGCATAACCGTTATATAATATCCTTTTAGTTTCTCCGGGTATGGTTTTATGAAAATAAATGATTTATTCTAAGTTGACTCAATACTTTTACCCTGGAAATCAATTCTTATTTCAATAAAGAGCTGTTATCTCAGCCAACGTACATTTCCATTTGCAGCCTTGTTTCTTCGAGGTCAAGTTCGCGTTCTATTTTGCGCAAAATCTCTTCGCTTGCTTTTCCATTGCGGTGTAAATCTTCAAGCTCTTTTCGTTCAACGCCAATGAGGTCAATCTGAATTTTTGAAAATTCATTAAATATGTTTCCGGGCAGTTTTTTCCCCTGCCCGAAATAGTTCGCCGGGAGATCGGTTTTTTGAAGGCGGTTATATTTTACTTCGTATTTACTTTTGATGTTGTGCAACAGTTCAACTGGCACGAGCGATAGGTTTTTTTCAATGTGCGTGATAACGGAAGAAACCACCTGGGAGCGTATCTCATATTCTTCGGCCACCATGGAATAAGGTTGAAGCTTCAGCTTTTTCACTACCCATCTCAATGTAGAACCAAGAAATACCAACGTAGACAGGATTACGCAAAATGTAAGGTATATAATTAAATTACGGTGGGGAAATGCACTTCCATCCTTAAGTGTGAGCGGCAACGCCAGTGCCGCGGCCATTGATACCACACCCCGCATCCCTGCCCACCCAAAAACAACCATATTTCTTGGATCGAATGGTTCTGTTTCACGTATGCGTTTACTGAGCCATCGCGGCAGCAAAGTAGCCGGTACAATCCAGATAAAACGAACCGCTATAACTACAAAACTCACTATTACTCCATATAGTACAAGGTCCCTTACCGGGTAATCACTGATACCTTCCATTACACTGCGCAATTGCAGTCCTATGAGTACAAAAATGAGGCTGTTCAGTATAAAAATTATTACCTCCCACACACCGTAAGCCATTATCCTGCTTTGATTGCTAAAAATCTTTGCCGAGCGGAACGATAGGTACAATCCTGTTGTTACCACTGCCAGCACACCCGACACCTGCCAATGCTCGGCTAATAAATAAGATGCAAAGGGCGTTAGGAAAGTGAGGGTGACAACCAGGATCGGATCACAGATAAATTTTTTATGTATTAAAAAAATCAGGTAAGCAATTGCTAAACCAATCGCTATTCCTGCGCATGCAGCAAATAAAAAATGTAACCCAGCCTGCCACAAAACAAAATTGCCTGCGGTCACTGCCATAAGTGCATACTTGTAGGCAATCAAACCACTTGCATCATTTACAAGGCTTTCTCCTTCCAGTATGGCAACCAATCGCGGAACAAGGCCAAGTCCCTTTGTTACTGAAGTGGCCGCAACTGCATCGGGGGGTGAAACAATGGCACCGATAAGAAATGATAAAGGCCAGCTTAACCCGTTAATGAGCAGGTGTGCAATGACCGCCACCAGCGCCATTGTAAAAAAAACAAGCCCTATAGATGCGAGGCTTATGGGTCTTATGGCAGCTTTGAAATCGCGCCAGCTTGTATTCCAGGCAGCTCCATACAGCAATGGCGGCAGGAAAATAACGAATACCACGCCCGGGTTTAAAGTAACCACCGGCAATCCGGGAATTAAACTGATAACCACGCCCGATAAAACAAGAATAATAGGAAACGGGAACTTATATTTATTACTGAGTACTCCTAAAAAAGTAATTCCGAAAAGCAGTATAACAATTATGTTAACATTTTCCATCGTTTAAAAATAAGGCTTTCATGATTATCCATTTTAAAAGTGTGGCCGGTTATTTATGGTGTCTTATCACTTTCATAAATTGCTAACCTTACCACAAAATCAAATGAATGATGCTATTGTTGCCGGCGACCCGCATACCTATCCGAAAGAAATTTCAAATTTAAATTAATGAAACTTTTTTACCACTGTTGGCTGATGCATAAATGGCCGCTAACACCTTCGCATCCTTCAAGCCCTCTTCGCCGGTAATATGCATTGGTAATTGCTTATTTGCTAATAACACTTTTGCAATCTCATCACATTGGGAGGTTTGCTGATTTGTAACGGGGAAATTCATTTCACCCTTACTTGTTCTTCCCTTAAAAGGGCCATAACTTATCGCAGGGCTTAATTCAAAAAATCCGTCGTCGGCTGACGCAAAAAATCTGTCAATATTGCAATTATAAGAACTGGTTGAGGTAGCCAGTGCGCCGCTGGGAAATTGCAATTGCCATGTGATGGATTCTTCCACCTCTGTAAACACCTTTTTATTTGTTACCGGTCCAAATTGTGCAGTAACAGAAACCGGTTCTTCTCCCGAAACATAGCGGCTGCACTGCACACAGTAAACACCTAAATTCATAAGAGGGCCACCACCTGACAAAGCCTTTTTTAATCGCCATTGTGAAGGGTCACCGCTTTTATAGCCGAGCGACGCCTCGATTAAACGGACCTGGCCGAAAACCTTTTCCTGTCCCAATCTTTTTATTTCCATGTTGTAAGGTTCGTAATGTAACCTGTAGCCAACAGCCAACTGTACGCCTGCCTTTTTACAGGCATCCATCATTTCCTGGCAATCCATTGCAGTAATTGCCATTGGTTTTTCAACAATAACATGCTTGCCCGCTGTAGCCGCACGAACCGTATATTCTTTATGCATCGCATTTGGCAGCACCACATATACCAGGTCGATGTCTTTATTTTTTGCTATCCCGTCAAAGTTCTGATAGTTATAAATATTCGTGTCCGGAATTTTATACTTCGCTTTCCATTCATCGGCTTTCGCAGGGTGGCCGGTAATGATGCCTGCAAGCCGGCAATATTGGGCAGTCTCCAGGCCTTCAGCCAGGTAACCTGCATAACGTCCAAGCCCGCAAAGAGCAATATTCAATTTTTTACCGTCATATGGTTTTGTATTTGTTGCAGCAGCATTCATAAATGAAGGCACCGTTGCTACAACGGTTGTTGCGCCAACACCCAGGCTCAAATTTTGTAAAAATGAACGTCGTGAAAATTGTTTCATGTTATTTATTTTAGGCATCCGGGCTTTTTTATTCCACTTATTTATTGGTAGAAATAATACAGTGCCCCGAGCTTGTAAATTAAATAAAATCTCTGCTACAAAAGGCAACAAAAGGAAAAGTAATTTTCATGAGTGTTCCACCACATGTTTTTGGAACCGATGATTCGTTTTGAAAAAATCGTGAAGAATCGCCGTAAGCAAATTATGTGCAGTACCGTTAATAAATACAGCAGGAGTCGTATTCCCCGGGTTTATTCAGCTTTTTTAAAGCCGGATGCAGGTGAAGTATTGACCTCGCTGATTTTCCGGTACCTGGTAGGGCGGCTAAAATGATTTTCAGGAATACCATAGAAAGAAACATTTCAATTACAAGGCATTCGGGGCTAAAGAAGAACAAAAGTAGTTGACCAGGTTATATGATCTTTATTGCACCGTGACCGGGGAGAAAAAGAGTCTTTATAAGCCGGAATAAAAAATCCCTCAACAACGCATTTATTTAATGGCGCCCTGGTATTGCATTCGATAAGTTTGTGGCGGGCTGTGCATGATTTTCTTAAACTGCCTGTAAAAAAAAGGGATGCTTTCAAACCCTGAGCTGTAGCAAATCTCGCTAACCTGTTTATCAGTTTGGATCAGTAATTTACAAGCACGGTTAATTCTGTATTCATTCAAAAAAGTAATAAAGGATTTTTTTAAGCTTTTACTGAAAAAACGCGAAAAATATTCCTCGCTCATGGACACATGGGCGGCAACCTCTGCAAGCAAGATCTTGCGCTGATAATTTTGTCTCACATATTGATATACTGCGTTTATCCGTTCGTTATTAGTTTGATTAAGTTCATATACAAAACCCATCTGGCTTAAAAGACGGAACTCGCTGGTAGAAGCCAGGTCATTTAAGATTTGCAACAGGATGATATATTTTTCGAAAGAATTTGCATACAGGAGATCGTCCACTCTGGACTTAAATTTCAGGGCAACGCCACGGCCAAATTTAATACCCTGGTTTGATTTCTCAAACAACACATTGATGGCCTCAAATTGATCGGTGGACAGCCATTTCACCAGGTCTTTATTCAGATAAATAACGACAGCACCGGACGGTTCAAATTCTTCCGCAGAATTAATCCAGCAGTGTGGGAGATTTGATCCCAACAGGACAAGGTCATTTTCACTAAAATTTTCAATGTTATTACCTACGTAGCGTATGCCCTGGCTATTGGGGATGTAGGTCAACTCAAACTCGGGGTGATAATGCCAGGGGAAATCAAATTCCTGTTTATTATCCTGTTTGACCACCTGGAAAGATTTTGAGTCAACCAGTGAAACAGATTTGTATGCGGGTTTCATTGTTCTGCTATTTTGTACTGAATCAGTGTAAACTTGAAAGAACAAGATACAAAATAAGATAATAGAAAATCAGCCGTGGGTATATTTTGTGGAAGACTCTTTCATAAGAAATCGCCTGTTGATATTTATTAACTGGTTGGAATTCATGGCTGGCAGGTAATAACTAACCGCTTAAAAATATTTTATGTATTTGCTGCAGGATGTTTTTCGGTTGATGATTATTTCGAATTTGTATGGAAATAAATCGTGCCGAAGTTGCCACTTATTGTTTGCCCCTGTGCATCATGAATGCTTACGGGCAACATATAATTTTGGGTAGTATCAATTTTTGAAGGATAAAAATAAACGTGCAGTGTATCTAAATGTTTACCGGCAGGAATGGTAACAGATGTCACGGGAAAAGAAAACAAGGAATCCGGCATTTTATCATATTGAACCGTATTGGCGGCATTATAAGCAGTACGCATGTCATCATTCACTGCCACACTAATGGTTAATGGAGCGTTTAATGGATTCGGGGAGGCAATATTTAATACAACAGCAGCGCTATCAATTGCTTCGGTGGCGTCAAATGCCAATTCTGCGGCATCAAAATTTTCCAGCCCTCCACCATCAACCGGTAAGATTTCAATGATGGTCCCGACTGTACTGAAATCAACGGCGGGTTTATCTTTTAAACAGGCAGACAGTAGCATAACTAAGGCCAGCAAAGAGAAATATACTTTTTTCATACCGATTTATTTTTTTGTTTAAGGCATCCAGAATATTTTGGAAGTAAACTGGTTTACAGTTCCCTGGTCGTTTACATTGGAGGCATTATAATGATATTCGCTGGTTGGATACAGTAGCCTGTAAGGGATGTGCTGGGCTGTGGTACCCGGATACTCCGACACAGGAAGATCGGCCGGAATTCCCAGCCTTCTCCAATCACTATACGATTCCAGCGGATCGAATGCGTTGAGCGCTGCCCATTTTTGTAAGATGATTGTCCTGATCTTATTCGCTGAAACATCAATATTCACTTTATCGTTATTCTGGGAATAAAATTTCTGAGCTGCATTTTCATAATCAGGCACATCCAATACCCGGAATGATTCAGTAACTGCCTGCTTAAATAAATCCGGGGCGTCGCCGGCAATGAATCCCCTCTCAGCAGCTTCCGCCTGCAGAAATAAACTTTCAAATGCAGGAAGTACATAGGCATCCATTGTGGGAGCCTCGAGTATACCTGGCCCAAAGCCTGAGATGACATCGTTGCCCTGGCCCACGTCGCTGCTGCCAAAGGCACGGCCTTTAATAATACCGGCGCGGTTCTCTTCATAAAACCTTTTGATCCTTTGTGTATCATTCGTGCTTTTGTAAAAATCCACAGCATAGCTGTTTGCCCGGTTGTAAAAATGTCCGCCATTCGGCGATCCATCGGTATTATATCCAACATTTCGCCACAAAGGACTTTGCTGCTCCACTGAAGAATTTGAATACCCTGGATTAATACCTGCATTTTCGCCCGAACCTAAAAAATCACCGGTGGTGAGGCCAGATAAATTGCTTTGTATAAATGCGGGACCTCCTGAGGCTTCTGTTTGCCGCATCAGGATTTTTAATTTGAGCGTGTGTGCAAATTTTATCCATAGATCCATATCTCCCTGGAACATTACATCGTTTGAGCCAGGGCTTTCCACCGTTAAAACATTTGCACTATTGATAATATCAACGGCCGAATCCAACTTCGAAACCAGGTCTTTATAAATAGTTGCTCCATCGTCAAACTTTGGAAAACTGTTGGTCGCAATTAACGCGTCACTATAAGGTATATTATTGTATAAATCAACCAATCGCTGGTAGTGAAAAACCTTCATGATTTTTGCAATGGCAAAAAAATACGCCTTGGCAGATTCTGTGGACTGGTCTTCAATAAATTTATAGTTTTCCAGTATTACATAGGCGTCATCCCAGTTTTGGGCATAAGAATCACTGGTGATATTATAGGAAAGTACCGCCGGTGACTGTTCACCATATGTCGCCCAATAACCCATCCAACCATTGGCAAAATCGCCATCTCCGGCCAGCATAATTGTAGCAGAAGTTGATAAGGCAGCCGATAGTACATAGTTAGGTGGCACTGTAGAAGGTTGATTTGGATTCGGGCTGTTAATGTCAAAATCACTTTTCTTACAGGACCCCATTGATATTACAGATAACACCAGGCTGAGCATCCAGGCTATATTTGTTATTTTTCGCATGATGATAAATTTTGGAGTTCAATAATCATTAAAACCTCAATGATAAAGTAGCACTGAAAATCCTGGTTGGAGGACTTTGGTTAACAGAATTTGTTCCTACTGCATTCCCCGTATCCTCGCTAAATTCAGGATCTGTCCAGATATTTGTCTTTGGCCTTAACATGAGCAGGTTTCTACCGGATAGCGTAAAACTCATATCCTGGAAAATTTTCGATTTGGAGTACCATTTTTTTGGGAAATCATATCTCAAAACCACTTCTCTCAACTTCCATACGGCGCCGCTGGTGATATAGTTGGATCCCACATTCAAATAAGATCCTCCCCAAAAGTTGTAACCGGCATCGTCGGTAGTTACATTGGTGTTCTCAACATATTTTCCGCCGCCTTCATCTATTACAGAATTAGGAAACACAAAACGCTGACGTCCTGTTAGTGCTGTGGTGATACTTATTCCTGTAAAATCCATGGTGCTGCCCAGGTTATTGAACACTTTATATCCTCCACGGTAATCAGCAGTGGCGCTAAATGTAAAATTCTTCCAGGTCACACTCGTTGTAAGTCCCAGGAGGTCAGTCGGGTTTGCGTTACCTTGTATTTTTAAATTGGGGTCGTAATTAGGGTTGCCGGTAACCGGGTCAACAATTACATGGCCTTGCGGATCACGGCTCCAATCGCCCGTTTCTATAACCGGATATGCCCGGTTTACCACTGCATAAGAATTACCCCCTATATTAATAGATTGAAGGTCACCGTTGATAGATAAGACTTTACTTTTAATATTGGTATAATTAATTCCCACGTTCCAGGTGACTGATTTCGACTTAACAACTGCCGCTTTTAACTCCAGTTCAATCCCCTTGGTCTGGGTACTGGCTGCATTGATAAGGGATGACATAAAACCCGATGAACTCGCAGTATTCGTGTACACAATTCCATCCTTCAGTTTTTGTTGGTACATATTTGCAACCAGTGAAATTCTGTTGTTTAAGATGGCCAACTCAATACCCAAATCATTTTCGGTAATCTTTTCAGGTTTTATATTTGGATTAGCAATATTGGTGTTCAAAAGAAAACCGCCCAATCCATTGAAGGGAAAGCCAGGCGCCGACCTTAGTGTAGGTTCTGTTGTATAAGCTCCGTCGGCGATATTGGCAGAACCGCCACCTAAAGCTGAAGCATTTCCTGTTAAAGAGTGTGCCGCCCGTACCTTCAAATAATTAAGCCCCTTATCACTGGTGATGGAAGGAAACATATCACTTAGCACCACTGATCCATCAAAATCATAATAAGGTATGTAGCGGTTTTTACTCGATAAACGGGAATCAATATCCGTTCGGTAAGAACCATGTAAGAATGCATAGTTTTTATACCCTATTGTTGCGTCGCCAAAATATCCCAGCTTTTTTGCCTGGTTGTTATATTGTCCCAAAGCCGGAATACCGGTGAGGGAGTTTATATTATAGACTGGTAAAAATAATGGGCCTGCATTCACACCCAGGTAATTAATTTTGTTATTTATATAAGATGCCCCCAGCGTAACAGCAAGGTTGAAATCTTTATTGAGGTCTTTTGTAGCAGTTGCGAGAAAGTCGGATGTAAACAGGAAGTTAGAATAAGTTGATGTGTTATAGTGCGCCTGTGTTGTACTCGGACCGGTAGCCTGGGGTTTGACATACTCAAATGCAGTATCCAGGCCCGTACCGGCAGAATTAGAATAAATTACTGTATCGCTGGTTTGCGCATGTGTATTATAATGCGCTATACCACCGATAAATTCATAACGGGAATTTGTATTATTAACAGAAGCGCGGTAACTAAAATGCAACCATGATAATGCCTGAAGATTTAACTGCACGTTTGCCGCCAGGTCATTAGCGGTTGTTTTGTTTCTTTCGTTATCAATAATGAAATAAGGGTTATCGGCCCAATCATTAAAATAACCGCTCGGGTCTGCAAACTTATTATTTTGCCAATCTTTTAAACTTGTAAGGGGTACGTGTTGCGGTACATTCAATACATTGTTATACACATTACCTGTATTCGTAGTACTTGTATACCTGTTAGTGTAACTCGCAGAAAAATTTGCCGAAAACGCACCGTAAGTTCTTGATCCGCCTGCCCTGAAAACATCACGGTTTCCATGATCTTTTGGCATAACGCCGTTTGTATGCACGTCCTGTGCACTTAGAAAAAATTTGCTTTTTTCATCACCGGCGCTGTAGGAAATATTATTTTGTGTCGTGAACGCATCTTCGAAAAAATCTCTTTTCCCGTTTTTTATTGGTGAGTAAGGAACCATCCACAAACTACCATCGCCCGGTGGCCTTCCAAGCGGGACAATCTTACCATTAAATTGCGGGCCGTATTGCTGATTTTCATCTGGTATATAATACCTCAGGTCATCGAAATCCTGTGGAAAACTTTCACCTCCATTACTTCCGAAACGATCCTGGAGTTTTGGCATATAAGCAACCGTCTCAAGTTGAACAGTAGACGAAAAATTGATAACGGGCCGGCCTGACGAACCCTTTTTGGTAGTGACCACCAATACGCCATTTGACGCATCCGATCCATAAATAGCAGCGGCACTGGAACCCTTTAGAACAGTAATGGATTCAATATCGTCAGGGTTGAGGTTACTGATGTCATTATAATAGATCGCACCGTCTACAATGATCAAAGCCTGGTTATTTCCTGTTAAAGAACGATTACCGCGCAGGGTAATTCTGGTTGGTGCGAATATCCCATTGTTTACTGTCCCAATCTCTAATCCCGAGACTTTCCCGGTAAGCCCGTTGGCTACATTTACCGGCCGTGACTGAACAAGGTCTTTGGCCTTTACCTGTGTTGTTGAATACCCTAAAGATTTTTGTTGCCGTTCAATCCCCAATGCTGTTACAACAACTTCATTTAAAGCTTTCGTATTCAAAGTAAGGGTGATACTGATCGTTGACCTGCCGCGCACTTCTACATCTATAGGGTCATAACCAACGGATGAAATTGAAAGGATTGCATTTGCACCGGCAGAAATTTTAAATTGTCCATTCGCATCCGTTTGGGTAGCAACATTACCAACATTACTACGCACAGTTGCAGAGGGAACAGGGTTCCCATCCTGGGCAGTAACAGATCCATTTACCATATGCTCCTGTGAATAAACAAGTGAAGCGCCTGTTGTGAGCATGATAAATAGCAGTAATAGCTTTCTCATAACATAAAAATTTTGGTGACAACAAAATGGAACAGTAAACGAAATGACTTGCCAAAAATAATACATGGCAAACGGCATTTTCTACCCTAAGCCGGATTAGTTATTACCCTATTTTGTAGAAAAAAGTATATTCCTGAAAATAACGAATTGGAAATTTAGAACAGGACATAAGAAAGATGAAATTTATGAATAGTGCCAGTTGATTGTTACAATATATTCTGGTGTTATGTCACGAATCAAAATACATAAGGTGATAACACGAATTTCGGGCACGGGTTACACGAATTAGGACAGCACTGTATTCATTCGTGCTATCCGATAGGCCATCGGATCGTGTTTTAAAAATTCGTGTAATAACAATACGTCAAAATATAGTCGACATGACATTAGTAAATAAGCAATAAGAAACCAGCGGATAAGAATTATGAAAGATAAGATACCTAATTGTGTTAGTTACTGCTCACAGAATATGTAAAGTATTACTGAGTAAGATACCATCTATAAAAAATAGTTACAGGCAATAGCTTTAGCTAAATTGCGATAGCAGGTTCAAATTAATACATAATAGGATATTGATTCGATAATATCAGGTAACGGTGTTAGTCACGGTTATTATAATTTCATGTAATTATTAATCAGGCTGATAATTTAAATAGCAAATAAAATGAAAAACGTTTTACTTTCTGCTTTGGTGGTTATAATATTTGTCAACACAACGGTTGGTCAAAACACAACCATCGATGGCGCGAAGAAATATCAAACCATTCACGGGCTTGGGGTTAATATCAATCCACAATCGTGGAACGTGAATCCTGCTGCCGTTAAAAAAGTTATTGACAGCCTCGTTACAGGGTTAGGTTGCACAAGCTTCCGGCTTATGTACGATGACTGTGATTGGGAATATAAAAATGATAACGACGACCCAAACATTTACAACTGGTCTTATTATGATTCCATTTATAGCCTGCCACGCTTCACGTGTGTATGGAATACAATAGAGTATCTCAACAGTAAGGGCATAACCGATATCACGCTTAGCCCGGATGGCGCTGCGCCTGGTTGGATGGGTGGCACAAAATTGCAAGCAGGCTCTGAGAAAGAATATGCCGAAATGATGTCGTCAATGGTGAACTACGGAATAAACCGCAGAACGCCGGCCCTGCGATTCATTATGCTGTCGCCAATCAATGAAACGACTTGCGGGGGCGATGAAGGAACTGTTATGACCCCAACTCAACTCGCAACCGTTTTTAGCAGCATTGCAACACATCTTATCGATGATAAAATTGATGCAGTTACTCTTATTGGGCCCGACGACTGTGATGGCTGGGCTCCTAACCTGCAAGCGATGCTCACGAACCCTACTATCATGTCAAAGCTTATTTTCTTTGGTTGTCATGATTATGGAGACAGAACGGAAAAAGGTAAAGCCCACATGGATGCCATAAGGAATTCTGCATACCCCGACAGGCAATTAATTATGACAGAGGCCAATGCCGTTTGCAAAGGATGCGATGGCGGACAATACAATGGAGACTATGGTTTTGACGCCTATGCCGGCCCGGCCTATAAATTTATCTTGCAACATCTCAATACCGGCCTTGCAGGAGTTCAGATTTGGGAAGGCTATGACAGCAGGTATCATCATCCCCACCGCACTTTAACATGGAGCATGTGGGGCATTTTTGCAGTTAACGATACACTGCACCCTGACGTGTACACCCACAGGGCTCATTATGAAGTATTTAAACAATTGTACAACTTTGTTAAGCCCGGTTTTCAAAGAATTGACATATCCACACAACTCGCTAAAATCACTTTTTCAGCATTCTATAATCCTGTTGATCAAAAGGTTGTTATAACAGGGAAAAATGACAGCGACAAGGCCCAGGCAATTGATGGCATTTTAAAAAACCTGTCAACCATATCTTCATTAACTTATTATTACAGTGATGCGACTAATAATTTTAAAAAGGGCGCCGATGTGAAGGTTAGTGGCCAGCATTTTTCAAAGATGCTTCCACCTTTCTGTGTATTTACATTAGTAAGTAAATAACGGCAAACAAAGGTGTATTTAAACACCCCTTGCACATTACCATGCCGCCGAATATAGAAAATGGAAATCGTCCACTTCCAAAGTACGCGGGTTCGTAGCAGTACAGTGATCCCCTTTTGCTTTTTCTGCAAAAGGTTGCAGCTCATCTTTTGATAGTCCAAGTTCACGCAGTTGGGTCGGCAATCCCAATTCTTTATTCAATTGAACAAATCTGCCTGGAAGCATATGTGCATCAGGGATTTCCAGTTTCGCGGCTATAGCATTCATTTTATCGGGACAGGAATCAAAGTTGTATTGCAAAACAACGGGAAGAAAAATAGCGTTGAGTGTGCCGTGATGAAGCTGCTTATTTGGTACGGCGCCTAACGGATGACTTAGGCTGTGAACAGCACCAAGCCCTTTTTGAAAAGTGAGCCCCCCCTGTAAAGAACACATCATCATTTCTGACCGGGCATTAATATCAGTGCCGTTTTTTGTTGCCTTTAATATATTACGGAATCCCCGCTCCAGTCCGTCCAGTGCAATGGCTTCCGCAACAGGATTATAACGTGGGCTGCAAAATGTTTCAACACAATGAGACAAGGCATCCATACCAGTTGCAGCAGTTAAAAAAGAAGGCATATCCAGGGTCAATGAAGGATCACAAATCGTTGCAACCGGTAGTAAATAATGACTCATAAAGCCAACCTTCCCTTCACCCGGGACTGTTAGCAACGCTGCCCTCCCTACTTCACTTCCGCTGCCTGCGGTAGTTGGAATGGCGATCATCGGCGGCATATTAGCAGTTATTTTTGACACACCGTCCCGCCGGATAGCGTATTGTACGAGCGGAAGCGGATGATATACGAGCAGCGCTACACATTTAGCAAGATCGATGGATGAACCTCCACCCGCCGCAACTATGCCGTCGCAATTAGCGGTACGATACATCTCCAGGGCCGCAAGCGCCATAGCTTCTGTTGGGTTGGTTTCTACCTCGTCGAAAACAATTGGATCAATAATGCCCAACTGTTCAACAATACCGAGTTTTACAAGGCCTTTATCGGTTATTATGAAGGGCCGGAAAATTTTATATTTCTGCAGCAATTCCGGAAGCGATTTTAGCATCCCTGGGCCAAAATAAATATTTGTCAGGTAAGTAATCGTTGGTAGTGTCAGCATAATTTTTTTAAATGCTCTTTAAGTGGTAAGGGCGCCCAGGAGGCCGGCAAGTTAAGATCAGAAAAAATTACCTGGGCACAATTGTATCCGGGTAAGCCGGTAATATTTCCACCGGGATGAGAAGCCGATCCGCAAAGATAAAGGCCTTTTAAGTGCCCCCGGTATTCGCCTGCACCGTTAAAGGGGCGGTTGTATCCGATCTGCCCATTTGTAAAAGCACCCACCAGCAAATCACCCCGTTTCATATTTGGAAAAGTGCGTTCCGTATCTAATGCACTTCGTGTGAACCAATCGATGACATCGTGTTCAAGATTTGGAGCATACCGGCACCATAATTCCAGCATATGCTTACCATGAATATCTTTTTCCCGATCCCAATTGGTTGCATCGCCATTTAAGCTATAAGGAAGCTTTTCCCACATGAATGCTGTGTGTTTACCAGGGGGCGCCTGCGAAGGATCAAAGACGGTTGGGCAACTCCCCCACATTACAGTTGGCGGTATTGTCCCTTGTTCATGATGGTTTACGATCGCCGGATATTGTTTAAAATGTTCCAGGCCCAGGATGACCATTAAGGCTTTGTCGAGATCAGGGTTATTTTCCGCGGCTTTATAACGCGGCGGAGCATTTAAATTCAGATTTAAGGCAAAAAGAGGCGCAATAAGATTGTACTCGAAATTTTGTGCTTTTCTGCGCCATTCGGGGGGTACAAAAGCTTCATCCAACAGGTCAATAAATGTTTGTTCAGGATTTAGTGCCGAGGCAACAAAATGACGGGTGCGGTACACTTCTCCATCGCTTGTTTCAACACCAACGGCTTTACCGCCTTCCACCAATATCTTCTTAAGCTCTTTGCGAAGTTTGACTGTTCCTCCATTTTCTGCCACACAGGAAATAAGTGCCTGGGCCAATACTGCCGAGCCACCTTTACACATTTGCGCCTTTCCGGAACTGGCGATCAACGCGGGAATATGATGGCCGAATCCTTTGCATCTTAAATCGACTTCTCTTAGCCCATTAAAAAAAAGCAGGCCGGCCTGGATCGTTGGATGTTCGAATTCCCTGAGAACAAATTCCATGGGAGAAAGCGCGCTGGTTTCCAGCAGGAGCCTGCCTTCACGGCTTTTCGCAAGCAACTCAACCCGTTGGTCCGGTGGCATCGGTGGAGATTGACTTTCCGGTATGAGGATCTTTTCTACAATGGGCAAAAAGCGGTCTCTCCAATCTTTGAGAGACTGCGCATCTTTCTTACTGAATTTTTTAAATGAAAGCACGGTCTTTTCAAATGTGGTCCACCACTCTAGTGATTCACCATTGCCAGGCAACAAGGCAACGTTAAATTCGGGTTCGATGTATTCAGCTCCATGTCGTTCAAGTTCCAGGTCCCTGTACCACGGCATTTGATTCAAAGAGCGGTGATAAAATGAATGGGTGTTATGGAGGAAGCCAGGATGTTTTGGATCTTCCATTGTGGTGAGGCCGCCACCGGCAGTAGCGCGCCTGTCAAGACAAAGTACATTTAAACCCGCTTTACAAAGATATGCCTGCAGCACTAAACTATTGTGCCCGGCACCCAGGATGATGCCATCATAAACCGCAGAATCCTGATCTACCATAGTCATGAAATATCGGGATAGAAGTGATTATTTATTGAATCAAATACCTGTCAATGCCGTTAATTTATTACTACCGGAAACTCGCGGTATCCATCGTTAATCGTCCATCGTATCTTGTAATTTCCTTTAAAAGTATTCTTCTTTTCTGGATCTTTGCCATCCCATTGTGTGATGAAGACTCCTTCCCCGATTGTACCTGCGTAAATATTGGTCATTTTTTTTCCTTCAGTCGTATAAAGGTCTATCTGCAAATTGCCACCTTTCCATGATTTGCATAAGATAATCGATTTGCCTTCGCCGGGCACTGTATGTGGAAGAACCACAGCACAATAAAGGTCTTTACATGGAGTAAAATCAACGGGTGGAACAATAACATCTCCTTTGACAT
>JBDTLZ010000089.1:0-10726 GCA_039934515.1 Ginsengibacter sp. | reverse complement strand
AGTTTGTGTTTTTGTATTAAGTACCGTTACCATGCCCACGTCTTTATGAGTCATGGCTACCCAATCACCTTTAGGGCTTGTGAAGATGTTGGGTGAAAACGGGCTAACAACAGGAATTTTTTTTATGATTTGATATGATTTTGTATTGATAATATCAACTTCAGGTGTAAAGCTCGAACACACATAAGCAATCGTACCGTCCGGTGAAAAGCTGATCATTCCCGGGCCATCTGCAACAGGGATCTGTTTTATTTCTTTCATCAGATCAACATCAACCACACTTACATATGCTTCGCCACGAACAGATACCCATACCTGCTTGCTGTCTGGTGTAAACGTTGGCTCATGCGGAGAACGGCCGAGATAAATTGTTTTGAGTATCTTATTATTTTCTGTTGATATCAGGATTAAAGCATTAGAGCCAATGGCTACTGCAGCAAGCATTTTTCTTTTCGCACTATATCGTAATCCGTGCACAAGTGACTGCCCCCTGTACAATGGGCTTAAGACATTTGGATATGGTTTGCCCAGGCTTATTTCACCGAGCAGTTGATCTGTTGAGGGATCAATAACAGAAATAGTGTTGGATACCTGGTTGGCTGTATAAACACGATCTGTTACATAATTTGTTTGAGCGTGTACATACAATAACAAGGTTGTGCATACGGTAGAAAAGATTACTTTTTTCATATACTTATTTTTTTATAAAAGCGAGCATTTGCTCCACTTCAATTTGTTCATTTGATATCAGTTGTTTTGAAAAAGCAACAATTTGGTTGTTGGATGAATATTCCAACATCACCCGTGCCATATCAATCGCTGCATTGTGGTGTGGTATCATGATTGTTGCAAATATCCTGTCTTCCTCCGCATTGATAGTATCGATCATCATATCAACCATCATCCTGTTCATTGAAGCAGACATAGCAGCTTTATAATTATCCGGGATAGATGATTTGGGTAACGGTATCTTTAGCCATAAATTCATCATATTAACTTCCGATGACTGCTCGTAGAGAATGCTTTTTGCAAGCTGAATCATTTCAGAATTATTTCCATGTACAATTTCATACTTCGCCATTTCAACCGCTCCTTTGTGATGGGCAATCATTTGGCTTAAAAAATCTATATCAGGAGAAAGTATTGATGATTGCTTGTGCATGCTATCCATCATATTTTCCATACACTGCATGTAAAAATTCTTAGCAGATAGGTTGTCGTGGTCTTTTTGTTCGGTTTGATTTTTCTGTGCAATAATTTCATTGGTAAACAGGAAAAACACGATAATAAATAATGAGCCTGGAATGTAGAATTTCATAAAGATTAATTGATTGCTACCCCGGTAAAAATTTAAACGATTAACCCCGATCGTTCGGGGTAAACTCTGCCGGAGTTCAGACATTGATTGTAAATAAATTTTATTTTTCTACAACTCAAATCAACCGCTGAGTTTGAAAAAATTCTTTTTGTGATTAACGGGTTCATGTGCAACATTTGAATATCGGCCATTGAAAAACTGCTTCTTTGTTCTACCCGCAAAGATAAATGATAGGTCGCTTTGGCAAATGACACAACTGTCATAGCAATATTAAAATAGGTATGTAATTTTGCTGCCTCTTGCCGGAGCGTCTTCTAATCCTGCATATTGTTTGGCATCCCGTATTAAAAACGCTACCTGGAAGCGCAATCCGTAATACCGCAAAGTCATAGCATCCATTTCTATATCCGTTCCAATAATTATTTCCGGCTTGTTTTTGTCTCCATAGTAAACAAAAGCGGCCAATACGGTTTGCTTTAATTGCACACAGTGCACCGTGGCTGTGTACACCTGCCTGTCGCCATCCCGATAGCATTGAATTTTGTTTTTAGCATACAAAGGTCTAATGCCTTTGTTGTTGCCAACCCTCACCTTTTTTTCCACTTATGTTTATATCTCTAAAAATTACCGGGCTATTGTAGTATACATACCGTTACTTTAATACGCGGTTTATTAACCGTCATATTTTACTATTAAATCGCTCCAAAACATTATGACCAGTTACAGCATCTTAATAAATGGCACTGAACTCAATTCTGCCTATAATGTATTGAGTATTATTATTAATAAAAAAGTGAATAGCATTCCTATTGCAGAAATTGTTTTGCAGGACGGTACTCCCGCTATTCAGAAATTTGAGATCAGCGACAGTGAAGATTTGTTACCCGGAAGAGTTATTGAAATTAAAGCAGGCAACGGTGGAGAGAACCACCAGGCCTTTAAAGGAATTATTACCGGGCACGCGCTGACAATAAAAGAGAAAGGAGTTTCTCAATTGCTGATTCATTGCAGTGATGAAGCAGTGCGAATGACAGCCGGCCGGCATAGCCGCTACTTCCAACAACTAAAAGACAGTGACGTGTTTGAACAATTGATCGGCAGTTATAAATTAACAGGTGATGCCGAGGCCACTAATGTCGAACATAAGGAACTGGTACAACAGCATATGAGCGACTGGGATTTTATTTTGCTAAGAGCAGAAGCCAATGGGATGCTGGCAAATGTAAATGCTGGCACCGTAAAAATAAGGCGACCCAGCGGGGATGCCAAGCCGGTTTTAAGTGTCGTATACGGAGAATCTTTGATTGATTTTCAGGCAGAAATGGATGCCCGTTATCAATGGAAAAATGTTGAAGCTACTTCCTGGGATTATGCGAGCCAGGACCTGTTAAAAGCAATCGATTCGGGCGCATGGACGTTTGCCGAACCGGGAAACATCAGCAGCAGCAAACTGTCAACTACCCTTGGCCTGGACAAATTTCAGCTGCATCACGGTGGTCAGTTGCCGCAACCAGAATTACAGGATTGGGCTGATGCCGTTATGCTACGCAGTAAGCTTGCTAAAATAAAAGGACGGGCAAAAATCCAGGGAAATGCGGCTGTAAATCCAGGTGACCTGGTAACTTTGAGAGGTATAAGTGACCGGTTCAATGGCGATGTATATATAGCTGCCGTTACACAGGAGATCAGTAATGGGGACTGGTATACTTACCTTGAGTTTGGACTCGATTCCACTTCTTATGCAGCAGCGCACCGCGAAGTTAACGAGCTGCCATCCGCCGGTTTGATCGGTTCTATTCATGGATTACAGATAGGAAAAGTGTTACAGTTGGAAAGTGACCCGGATGGGCAGGACAGGATCCTAGTTAAAATGCCTGTTATTGATAACAATGCGGCAGGTACCTGGGTAAGGGTGGCAAGTCTCGACGCAGGATCCGGGCGCGGGGCATTCTTTCGCCCTGAAATTGGAGATGAAGTGATAGTTGGATTTGTCAATAGTGACCCACGGCAGGCGGTTATGCTGGGTATGCTGCACAGTAGCGCTAAACCTGCTCCAATCAATGCCCATGACAGTAATGATGAAAAAGGTTTTACGACCCGGAGTAAAATGCATATATATTTTAACGATAGAACAAAAACAATCAGCATTGATACCCCTTCCGGAAATAGTATCATACTGGACGAGGAAGGGGCCCGGATTGAAATCAGGGACCAGAATAATAATAAGATCAGTTTAAATAGCAATGGTATAAAATTAGAAAGCCCACTGAATGTGGAAATAAATGCGGGCATAAATCTCACGCTTTCCGCGGGATCGGCCGTAAATGTCAAAGCACCTTCTATCTCAGGTAAAGCTGATGCTAACCTGGATCTTGAAGGAGCCCTTACAAAGCTATCTGCAACCGGCATCACAGAGATAAGCGGATCATTAATCAAGATCAATTAAAAAAAAGAATATGCCTTCAGCTGCAAGAATAACGGATATGCATACCTGCCCGGCCATAGGTGCAGGTGGTGTTCCACATATTGGGGGCGTCATCACTGGTCCGGGTGTTGCCACTGTACTTATTGGTAATATGCCGGCCGCAGTTGTTGGTGATGGGTTGGTTTGCATTGGCCCGCCCGATACTATTGTAACAGGATCGTCAACGGTATTGATTGCTGGTAAACCTGCGGCACGGCAGGGAGATACCACGGCTCATGGCGGTATCATTACAAGTGGGTTAGCTTCTGTACAAGTAGGCGGTTGAGTAAAAACTTTTATCGTCCTGGCATATAGAAAGGGTGTAAGTCTTTTGTTGTCCCACACCTACAGTTAAAAATAACTTCTACCAGCATCATATTAAAGTCAGCCTTAAAATATCACTTCTATTGATAACACTGGAAACTATTTCTAGCGAATTATGAATACTGCCTTTTCATTCTTTTATAAAGGTTCTGGTCTCGGTTTTTGCTTTTGTTCTTACCTGCAGGTGGTACATTCCTTTGGATAAGGTATTAATGGGGATAAACGAATTAGTTCCATTCGCATTGACCTTTCCTTCCTTTAGTTTTCTTCCGGCTACGTCAAAGATCTTAAATGTCGCTTTTTGATTTTCCCTACCGAACTGTATGAATAAAATGTCGACTAAAGGGTTTGGAAATATTTTTAAACCAGAGAGCCAATTAATATTTACCGAAACTATTTTGCTGTATTTGAAGTTTCCATCTGTATCAAATATTTTCAGCCTGTAAAAGGAAGTTCCGTTTAAAGGTTGATTGTCAATGGTTGAATAATTCATTTTTTTGTTGCTGTTGCCAATGGCAACCATGCTTGAAATCGGTAAAAAACTATTACCATCAGGACTATGTTCTATAATAAAATGTGAAAGATTATGTTCACTTAAAGTTTTCCATTGTAAAAAAACTGATTTGTCTTTTAACTCTGCCGTAAAATCAAGAAACGTAACTGGTAGTGGTCCCTCGGAAGCAAGCAGGTATTTAGCAACTACTCCAAAACTACCGGGGTATTGGCCATAACCGGCTGCGTATAGTTTATCATTTTCTAAAGCAATAGCTGCAATTCCGTTATTTGCCGTACTTGTTTTTGTTATTTCTACTCCATCTACACCAAATGCGTGATCTAAAGTGCCATCTGTATTAAACCGTACAATTGAAAAATCATCATTCAAGCCGTTATATGAATAACCCGCCAATATAATTTTATTATCATTTTGTACTAGCACCGAAGTTCCAAAGGCGAATTCTGATGGTGGAGATGCAATCATTCCATCGCCATCAAATGAGTCGTCCAGATTTCCATCGGTATTCAGGCGTAAAAGTGCAAAAGATGCGCTTGATCCTCCCTTTGAGCCATAAAAAAAATTGCCACCTATTACAATTTTCCCATCTTGTTGGAGAGCTATAGATTTGCCGGTTATTCGCAAATCCATAAGATCAATATACTTTACCCCGTTTTCACCGAAAGTATTGTCGGGCACGCCATTACCATTAAACCTTGCAATACTGCAAGACCCATTTCCCCCAACAACAACTATTTTCCCATCATTTTGGATAGCAACACCATTACAATTTCCAAAAGGTATATTTATTATTCCATTTCCATTAAAGGTCAAATCAAGGGAGCCGTCAGCATTATAACGTGTTAGTACAGTTCCTGCTACTACTAACTTTCCGTCACTTTGAATAGCAATTGATGAGGCTGAATCCATGATCCCGAAATCAGTTGTTACTAATCCGTCTTCGTCAAAAGTATTATCCAGGCTCCCATCTGTATTAATGCGTGCCATACCAAAGTTATCACCAGAAGAACCGGCAACTAAAATCTTTCCATCGGTTTGTATGACCATCGTACGGCATTTATCTTCGGCGTGACCAAAGTCAATAATTTTTATGCCATCGTCGGAAAATTCATTATCCAGGCTACCATCTTGATTATAACGAACTACAGCGAAATCGTAATTTGTGCCATTCCAGGTATAACCTGCGGAAACAATTTTTCCATCACTTTGAATTGCTGTAGTTGTATAATGAGTATCGCCCTCGTTTAGGTGATCAACTAAGATACCATCGCCATCAAATGAATTATCGGGACTACCATCATCATTATAACGGGCTAAAGCCACATATGAATTTATTCCATCAGTAGTAGATCCCATTGCCACTAATTTACCGTCACCTTGAATCGCAACTGAACCGGCATAATCATCGGATGATCCAAAATCAGTGATTTGCTTGCCATCACCATTAAATGTATCATCTGGTTCCCCATTTGTTCTGTAGCGACTGATGGCAAAATTAGTATGCATGCCATCTGAAGTATATCCGACCGCTAATATTTTGCCATCATTTTGAATGGTGACTGTACTTATATAGGAACTTGCATCAAAATTTGTTGTCTGTAATCCGTCCTGACCAAAGGTGCTGTCTATATTTCCATCTAAATTAAATCGCTCAAGCACAAATCCAGCGCCACTTCCGTTACCTGTACTTCCTCCGACAATAATTTTGTAATCACTTTGGACTGATACAGAAGTAATATAAGTTGATTGTGTTCCGAAATCAACATGTTGAATTGCATTTCCATTAAAACTTGAGTCTAAAGCTCCGTCGTCGTTGAAGCGAATAACTATAGGTACAAAGTCAACCAAACCAGCGACCACAATTTTGCCGTTATTTTGAATAGCCATAGAAAAACCATATTCAAGTGTGCCGAAATCACTTTTTACAATTCCATTTACCCCAAAGTTTGTGTCCAGGTTACCATCCGTGTTATACCGCGCAAGTGCAATAAATCCCGAGTTGTGATATGATGATTCAATAGAAGAGCCGGCCACAATTATTTTACCGTCAATTTGTATTCCTATAGAATTAATAGCATCATCCTGGCCAAATTCTGTTGTAACTATTCCATTCCCCCCAAACGTATTATCAAGATTTCCGTCCGTATTGAAGCGTGCCAATGCAAAATCTGTTGGATTTAAATAGGATGTATTTGGATTTATCTTGTATCCGCCAACAACCACTTTCCCATCCGTTTGTATGGCAGCGTGGCAGTTGTGAATTGCGACAGAAACTGAAATTCCATTATTTCCATAAGTGAGATCTGAAGATCCATCAGTGTGTTTCTTAGTTATTAAAGTAAAACCGGCACCATCAAAAATCAAATACATGCTACCATCTTTTCCAATCAATATCTGTTGACCAATATTGCTGTAATTAAATGGTGTGCCTAAATTCGTTTTAACGATACCGTTAATACCAAATGTAGGATCAAGCTTACTGATTTGTGCTTCTGTAATTGTCAGGAAACAAATAAATAATGCGGCGAGTAAAATACTTTTTCTCATTGTTAGAATTTGATAATTCAATTCATTAATACTTTATTACATGTGGTTATTACCGGTCATACTAAAGCTATATAATTAGGGTGTCATTATCAACACTTTTCTCTGCAAACCATGTAAAATACATTTCAAACCAACCCGATCGCCTGAAACACCGGTTAATATCCTGCTCCCCAACTGTACAATCATCTAACAAAATATTATTTGATCTGTTAGCCGTAAGCGAATTGACATAACTATATAAGATTTTTCTGACCGGGTTTGATGGACCGGGTCGGGTTGATTTATGTTTGTTTGATCTGCAATAACGGTAAAATGGGTAAATTGACAATCTGTTGGCCGGTTATTTCCGGCATAACTATACAAAAACTTTTATGCACGGCATTTTACCTTTTTTACTCGCTATGATTGCTGCCGTTGTAGTGCTGGAAATGTGGGCCTCTAAATTGAGAATTGCTTATCCGATTTTATTGGTCTTGGGAGGACTGCTAATTAGTTTTATTCCAGGCCTGCCGGGAGTAAGGGTGAATCCCGAATTGATATTTTTCATTTTCCTGCCTCCATTACTTTTTGAAGCTTCCTGGTCAATTTCTTTTAAGGAAATGAAAAAGTGGTGGCGCATCATCGGCAGTTTTGCTTTTCTTGTGGTACTGTTTACTGCGTTATCTGTAGCAGTAGTCGCTAATTATTTCATTCCGGGTTTTACCATTCCACTTGGTTTTTTACTGGGTGGTATCGTTTCGCCGCCCGATGCAGTCAGTACGGGAGCTATCACGAAGTTTGTAAAGATTTCCAGATCTGCTTCTGCGATCCTGGAAGGTGAAAGCCTGCTGAATGACGCTTCATCACTAATCGTTTTTCGTTTTGCATTAGTGACAATTGGTACCGGTCAATTCATCTGGGCTGATGCAGCAGCCAGTTTTTTATGGATGGTTATTGGTGGCGTCGGAATAGGTTTGCTGATAGCCTGGATTTTTGTTCAGGCACATCGCCGCTTACCAACCGATGCCTCTTCAGATATCGCACTCACTTTAATTGAACCCTATTTCATGTATTGGACGGCCGAACAGGTTCATTGTTCGGGTGTGCTGGCTGTGGTAAGCGGGGGATTATTTATGTCGTCCAGGCGCCTCTATTTTTTAAACAGTACGAGCCGTATCAAAGGCTTTAGCGTGTGGGAGAGTTTTATATTTATATTGAATGGAATTGTATTTCTGATCATCGGTCTTGAACTTCCGGAAATTGAAGAAGGATTGCGCACAAGGGGAATACCAATAAGTACTGCAATTGGTTATGGGATAATAACAACTGGCGTACTTATTATTGCAAGAATTATTAGTTCTTATGTGGCGATGCTTGCCACGTTTGTTTTTCGACGAAGTGTAGTTTCAACCCTTGGCCAAAGGAGAAGAATTTGGCTGATGCCTTTACTGTTGGGATGGACGGGAATGCGCGGTGTCGTGTCGCTGGCAGCAGCATTAGCAATACCGATTAGCCTGGACGATGGTACCGAATTTCCACAGAGGAACCTGATCCTGTTCATCACGTTTGTTACTATCCTGGTTACTCTTGTTTTACAGGGACTAACGCTGCCATATATTATCAGGCGCTCGCGGCTATTTGAAGTTCTTACGGGTGACAAATCAGATGAGTCGGTCAGGCAAAAGATCAAACTTGATCTAAAGCGACACAGGTATGAATTTTTAAAGCACAAATTTGAAGATGAATTGAATGGCCACGCAGGGATAGAGCAATTTATTAAACAATGGGAAGGACGTTCGAAGGCGGAATATGACGGTTCGATGAATGAAAAGACGAAGTCAATATTCTTAGAATTACTGGAAAGTCAGCGAAAGTATCTCACCGAATTAAATAAGGATCCGGAAATTGATGAGCAGATTATCCGTCAGCAAATATACCAGATTGACCTGGAGGAAGAGCGCTTAAAAATTATTTAAAGCAGGTTTTGATTTTTGCTAAAACGGCTTTGCCGTCCACTTGACAATGTTGCGGCGTGAATTGCAAGATGTGTTTCAGAAGTAACATCAGCTACAAGCCCGATGGCAGTGTTGTTATCTCCGCCGATGTTATCAAAAAGCGCACTTCGACCCCCGCAGCAGTATTGATGCTCCCCGGGTATTAGAATTAAGCGAAAGTGTTCCCGTAACAGTAATTTCGTTGCAAGCGGTTTTTTTAAAACTGTTCCTGCAACGGTATTTTCAGCTGCATTAAAATGCGTCAACCAGTCACAATCCTTTATTCTTTTTTCATAAAATTTTTGCAGAAGACAATGCATCCGCTTCCTGCAAAGGCACTGAATTCCTTAGCTGGTTTATCTTAAATAATTTCTCAGGAAGTATTCTAAAAAGCAATAAAAGAAGGATTCAATAAATCTTGCTTATTGTATAAAAGCGCTGAATTTAGGTCCGTTTGATAAACGCCCATGTTTAATGATCGTAAAATGGCATCTCCGGCTGCGGTATCCCACTCCATAGTAGGAGCAAGTCTTGGGTAAATATCTGCGGCACCTTCTGCCAATAACATTAGTTTGAGTGAGCTACCCATGGAAGAAAGGGTTACATTCCGGAATTGATCTATAAAAGTTTTTGTTTCTTCATTCAGGTGCGATTTTGACGCTACAACGGTTATGTGTTCTTTAGCCAGTAATTCCCGGATCGTTCTTTTTTCCGGGATGATTGATAGTTGCACCCGGGTTCCTTTTTCTATCTTATATACACCTGTCTCATTGGAACCGAAATAAAGTACATCAATACAAGGGGCGTAAATCACTCCTGCAACCGGAATATTGGAATGCATCAACGCTATATTCACGGTAAACTCACCATTCCTTTTTACAAATTCTTTTGTTCCGTCCAATGGATCTACAAGCCAGTAATATTCCCAATATTTTCTTTCGTCATAACTAAGGTGGCTACCTTCTTCTGAGAGCATGGGCAGACCAGTATCTTCCAGTTGGGAAGCAATAATTGTATGGGCAGCTTTATCAGCAAGCGTTAGCGGCGACTGGTCGCTTTTCATTTCCACTCCAAAATCGCCCGAAGCATATACCTCCAAAATCGCACTTCCTGCCTGTAATGCGGCACGTTGAGCCAGGTCCAGGAGATCCTTTATGTCAATCATGATGGTATGTTTTTGTATAAAAAATTAGTGCATCACATGCAGATTACCGGCCCGACAAATTCAATAATTTTATTTACTGATTCTTCCACCGTTTCCTCCGCAGTCATCAGTTCTATTGCAGGTGAAACAGGTGGGTCATATGGAGCACTGATGCCGGTAAAGTGCGGGATAATACCTTGTCGTGCTTTGGCGTATAACCCTTTCACATCACGCTCCTCGCATATTTGTAGCGAACAGTTTACATACACTTCAATAAACCGCTGTTCTCCTACCATTTCCTTAATAGCCATCCTGTCATCTTCGCACGGCGAAATAAAAGCGCTGATAACTATAAGGCCCGCATCCAGCATTAGCCTGGCTACTTCGCCCACTCTTCGCAAATTTTCCTTGCGATCATCTTCTGAAAAACCAAGCCCTTTGC
>JBDTLZ010000088.1:0-16896 GCA_039934515.1 Ginsengibacter sp. | reverse complement strand
ACACTATTCTAAGTGAAACAAAGAGATGGGTATTGATAGCACCACCAGGTTCTTCGGGGAGTTCTCTTTTGCTGGCCAAAGCAGCTAACGATGAGCAGAAAACAAGGGTCGGTAATCAAACAGGCAGGCGCGTGTTTTTATTTCTCCAAACTGACGACTTTCAAAGAGACAATCAAAATTTAATAGACAAAGAGGTATCCATTATCAGGGGCCCCGTAAAAGAAGCCTGGGGAACAGTGGCTGTTTTTGCTGACTTATATGGAAACCAGTGGGATCTCGTAGAGCCAGTTAAGAATAATTGAGATAACACCCACAAATTTCCGCTTAAATTGCCCGAAGTTGCCTGCTTTTCAATTGTTGATATCTACCCACAGCAAGAGGTTCGCGGGGTATCCTTATTGTCAAAAAGGGCGCATTGTTAAACAAAGAAGGTGACAGCGTGTCGATAACAGCCCCATTGAAAACCGAAGACAATCTCATTCCCGGCGATGTACGGAGTTCACCCTTAAAAAAGGTTATTAAAAATAAAAAGACAGTATCAGCGGTAATTACCGGCTTGAAATAAAGTGAATTCGTTGATAAATCTTTACTGGAATTCCCCCCGTACATTCATTTAAACCTTCGAGTTTTTATACGGGAACTTTATTTACCCTGCCTTGCATGAGGCGTCTTTTACCATCTTTTATAAAAAGGTAGATCATAAAAATAATTAGTGAATAAGCAATGATATTGAATTTTGTTTCATGATGTAACACTGCATTAACCTTCCAGCGGTTGTTAAATGCTATCAACAGTATTGCTATCCGCCAGGTGTTAATAAACCATATGCCGATAACCCCGGCAATACACCAGGTAATCTTCCTTTTGAAAGGCTCCTTATTTGCCAGCACGAAAGCAACCCAAAAGCAAAACAGGTTTATCCCGAGGCATCCGTACGCCACTTCCACCCAGGCGCCGTTTATGGTTCTTAAATGATCAGGAAAATAAATTGATGAATGTACCCCTAAAGCCCGGACTATACTATTGGAAGTATATAATAGCGAATCCTTTATCCACAAAATATAATTAAAATTATGATCAAGGAAAGCGCTGTATACCATTCCCTGCTTCTCAATAACAGCTATATAACAAACATTAAAAAAGTACAAAGCCATCAACAGGAAAAAAAATCTCAGAAAAAAATCAACATCAATATACCTCCTAAGATTTGCTTTGATATTCATTGTAACCATTACCATTAAGCTCTTTTAATTACTCAAAAAAAAAACAGCAGATAGTGCATAATGGTTAAATTATTATTTAATCTTAAACACTATCTGTGCGCTTGTGAATTAATATAGATATATTATTTCTCCAGGTTGTGGGTTACATTTTCTCTTTTTCCTGCATCATATTTCTTTTTGACTGCATAGCCGATGCCGGCTGCTACCAGCACACTTAATCCCAGATCCAATGGTGCACCACCCCCGCCTGGATCAGGATCGGGGCCGCCATCGCCGGGCTGAGCTTTTACAAATGTAGATACGCAAAGAAACGCTAACACAACAATTGAAGATTTCATTAATGATCTCACTTTCATAATTTTAAGTTTTGTTGTTAATATTTGTGTTGAATGTGGTTCTTGTTATTTCACTAGAACAGGTATTGTGGCGATACTCTTTTCCTGGGCGTTTATTACGCTTACCCGGTACATCCCTTTTATAATACTATTTGTCAATTGTAAATTATAAGTGGATGAGCCGCCCGCATGTATAACTTCTTTACGATATACCTCCTGGCCAATATTATTAAACAAAGTTATTTTATAAGCTCCTGCAGCTTTATTAACCAGTTGAATGCCCATTAACCGGCCGTTAATAGGATTTGGAGAAAGCCTGATTGCACTTTTTGCAGCAATTATTTCTGCAGGTAATGTTCCTTGTCCGGATAAGACTACCATAAACCGGTCTTTATTTGCGGAAGCTGCGTCGCCGTTTACATTAAAATAAACTTTTGTCACTTCGGTCAGACTTACCAAGGTAGAAGTATGGAGGTATTTATCTAAAAGATAACCCGAAAGTATTTTTGAAGAGGACAGGTTTACAGGAGTAAACTGGAGTTGGTAGTTCCTGGGAGTAGTGTTCCACAATTGTAAGTTAATAGTATCATTGCCGGCAAATTCTTTTCTTCTTTCTATCATAAGTGACTGATTGTTTCTTACGATTCCCAGGTTTTCATTAATGTTTGGCAGTTTTACAGGGTCCATGTCATTAACTTCATTGGAGAACGCGGTACCATATAACGTGAAAGTCTCATCAAGTACAGAGGTCGATTGATCTTCTTCGTTTATTTGCAAAGTAGACCTTAACCCTATGGTCGTATGGACTGAAACAGGGGCAGTGCCGGTTGTAGTGTTGGCTGCACGGAACACACTGGTAGCCGCAGTTGCAGATTTATCTGATTCCTTGATCACTATGCTTGCACCTGTTGTTGTAGCATGAACTAAAAATCCTTGCCCTGATTGTATATACTGACTTTCGGGACTCACAGCAGCAGGAGTGATATCATAGCCACCGCTTCCATTAGCGCTTAATAAAACATAACCCCCGACACCGTTTGCACCACCTAATTTTGGGTCCCACAAATAAAAATTATCGGGCACATTGGTCCTGGTAATAGTTTTAAAATTAATTGGTGACGCATAAGGATTGCCTATTGCCGTGAAGCCTGTTGCACTTACAGGGAATGCCTGGCTGCCGGTCTTTAATGTTCCGGTAGACCTTAATACGGTATTTGTTGGTGGCACGGTATTAAGTCCTAATGGCGTTGCCCTGTGACCACGTACAAATAATAAATAGGCATCACTATTTACATTGGTTGAATTCGTATTGGTAAGTACCGTCCATGCGTTGGATGCACTGACGTATTTTTTAATAGAAACCATCGCCACTAAAGGGTTGTGGTCGAATCCGTTTGCCGCAGTACCTTCGGTAATATGCGTGCCAAAACCGGGATTGGGGTTCGGATTTGCTGATGAGGTTGTGGCGCCTTCCTGCCAGGCAGCATTGATCTTTTGGGTACCGCCTACAGGTGCACTCATAATTCTCCAGGCGCGCCTGGCTGGTATATATCTTTCAACGGTTACATTACCTGAGATAGTACCTCCTGTTACGGGGGCCACCCTTGCCGTGCCTGCAGTGTTGCTCTTTAAGGTTATATTATTTCCGGTATTCAATGCACCATTAGTAAGGGTAAGCACACCATAAATGTTAAGTGCTGTGCCAACAGTTGCTGAAGCTGCAGTGCCTGTTCTGTTTAAGGTAAAATTATTCAGGCTGTTACCACCACTGGCAAATTTAAGCGTGCCGGCATCGTTCCCGGTAGTACCTGTTACAACAAGGCTGGAAGTAAGTGAACCATATAGAGATCCGGTGCCGATCAGGTCTGCAATTGAAAGTGTAAATCCATTTATTCGCAACTGGCTTCCCGACGGTATGTCCAGCCTGCCTCCGACCGTCCAATTTGCCGTCATAGTATAGGTAGGTACACGATTTACAAGATGAAATGTTTTGCCTGCTCCAAAATCAGGAGGATTGGTTCCACTACCGTCCGCATTAATACCCCATGTTAACACATTATGCAAATCTCCTGATGATTTGGAATAATAATCATCATTGCTTTGAATACTCCCACCTTCAATAAATACGCCTGAATCCAGGATGCCATCACCTACATCCTGGATACCAAGAGTAAGTGTATACGTTTGCCCGGGAATGACTGTGATATTTACTGATAGACGCACCGTAAGTCCATCGTATTCCAGTGTTGCATAGCGATTGGGATCAGGAGGCTGGGGAATTGTAGGAAGTGTACGGTCATCATTATTGATAAAATATTGCGGATTAGAAGCTGTTTCACCCAGTTGTCCCTTATTAACATTATTAATGGCAACAGGTATAGTTGTACCAGGTAATAAAGCGATATTTTGAGTGCCGGTTATACCGGGCCCGCTGATAAAAAAACCAAATACATCGTTAAATTCACTGTTTACATAATCGTTATATTCTTCTGAAGCAAATACGTAGTTGAATGTAAGGGTTTTACCGGTGGGTGTAATATTAAAGGATACAACAGCAGCATCGAATCCAGTACTTGATGTAATACCATTAAGAAGTGTATTTCCCGGAAGGCCATTATCGCGGCCTGCTCCCTCGCTGCTGTTCGGGCCTTTTGCATTTGCGATACTCCCCGAGGTTAATATAAGTCCCCGGTCAATCCCAATTACCGATGAAGCACACGAAAAAGAACCGTATATGTCAGAGGTCGCCGGCAAATTTGTTTGAATATTTGAAATAGTAACTCCTGGCCCTACTAATGATTGAATAATCTGCGATAACGGGTTCACGGTAGCATCCACAGGCTCAACGGTAAAGCTGGTACAGGCAGCAGTTAAAGAATTCGCGGATGAAGGCTTTTTGATTTTGCTCTTGTCTAAGCTGATTTTCTTTCTTAACAACGATTGCTCCGGGGTAATGTTTTGTGCAGTGATCGTATCCTGGAGCAATATTATCAATACAAAAGAAAAGCATAAGCTAAATACGTTTTTATTTGGACGAAACAGGTTTAAGGCGAACGAGTTTAAAATTTTCATTTTGATGTATTTTTAGCATTAAGGAATGGCTTACGTTACTTCGTCTTCATATCAGGAAATTTCAATAAAGTACCCATAACAAAATTTCATCGAAATCTTTATTACAGTTGATCAGTTATGTATTGCACACCAGGAGTATATCATACCTCATCGACAGGTACAGTCTACCACATTTGCAATACTGCAAAAAATTTCACACGTCTTCGCAATGCTATTAAAAGGGTAGAAGTATTTACATCTGTAGCAATGATGTAAATTCAGATTGGTAAGTTTATCGTTGGATGATGGGTATCAAGGAAAATACTATGGTAAACCTAAAAATTAAATTTGAAACAAGCAAATAATTTGAGGATTGTTTTTAATAAAATATGAGAGGTCGATTATCTATATAGGGATAGTTAACAATTTTAATGGCTTTACAGTTAAGCATATTCCCGGGAAATGTAAACAGGAAAGACTTGCTGATAATACTGCGTCTAATCATTACAGTTAGTTCGTATTGTAGTGCGCATAAAATTCATAAACTCATGGATTGTTGATTTTAAATTTATGATTTCGGGAACTTTCTGCTGGTTAGTATCTATTTACTAAAGGGCTGTTTAATTCCCAAAGCGCACAATAACCAACTCCGCCGGTATTTCATAAATGTCACCAGGGCCATTGCCCGTGTCATGGAGATGGCCTTCCATTGAAGAGTAGCTAAGTCTCTGTTTCATTGGAATGATAACAAAATTTCTTTCGTTGGTAAAATAGCGTGTTTTACCATCAGGCGAAACCCACGGATTTGATTCTTCCGCTGTGGAATTTACACCAGATCCTAATGGCGCTTTTATCAATCAGTGATTCAACTCCCTTGCCCGACAAAGAGTACTGGTGCTGTGATCTAAGTAATCCATCGAAGCCCTGTTTAATACGCTAACGGTTACGCATAATCGTCAACAAATCGGGGCTTTGTATCGATTCTTAACTACCACCAAAACAACAGGGATTGCTCCAACTATTTACAGGTGAAATCAATAGCGGTTACAGGACGAAAAGAGATTGGGAACGCAGCTTGTCCAATTAAACTATCTCACCTTCCGGGGTGAGCCAATATTTGGTAAAAACCCTGTTAACAAACCTATCAGTGGGAGAAACGCGCATACTTTGTAAACGTAATCTATGCTGGTATGGTCTGCAAGGGCGCCTAATAAAGCAGAGCCAAGGCCTCCCATTCCAAACGCAAAGCCAAAGAACAACCCGGAGACTGTACCTACTTTACCCGGCAACAGTTCCTGCGCGTACACAAGTATTGCCGAAAAGGCCGATGCAAGTATCACTCCGATAAAGACCGAAAGCACGCTTGTCCAAAACAAATTGACATGGGGTAACAATAAGGTAAAGGGTGTAACACCCAATATCGAGAACCAAATAACATATTTGCGGCCAAACCTGTCCCCTATCGGCCCGCCAATAATGGTACCTGCAGCTACTGCTGCAAGAAATACAAACAAATAATATTGGGAAGTCTGTACCGATACGTGAAATTTATGTATAAGATAAAATGTATAATAACTGGTCATGCTGGCCAGATAAAAATATTTGGAAAATATAAGCACGAGCAATATTGCGATGGATATAGCGATCTTATTTTTTGAAAACACGGGATGAGTATTCAAGCCTGCAGTTTTAACTTTGCTTTTAATGCGGTACATATTGTTGCTGTACCATCGCCCTACAGCTATCAGTACGACTATTGCAAGAAGGGCCACGAGTGAAAACCAAATAATAGGAGATTGTCCGTAAGGCACTATAATGGCGGCGGCGAGCAAAGGCCCAATAGCACTTCCTGCGTTTCCGCCCACCTGGAAAATAGATTGCGCCAGGCCACGTCTTGGCCCTGCAGCCATGAAGGCCACCTTTGATGCCTCGGGATGAAAAACTGAAGATCCGATACCTATCAGCGCCACAGACACCAGTATATGATAATAGCTGTTTGCCTGTGACAACATCACAAGCCCGCAAAGTGTAAAACCCATACCAATTGCAAGAAAAAAGGGCTGCGGTTTTTTGTCAGTATAAAAACCGATAACAGGCTGTAACAAAGAAGCTGCAATTTGAAATGTAAATGTTATTAAACCCACCTGCGAAAAATTAAGGTGAAAGGAATTTTTCACCATCGGGTATATTGACGGAATTAAACTTTGTATCGTGTCATTAAGCAGGTGGGAAAAACTAATAGTTAATAAAATCGAAAAAACTGTATTTTCTGCCAGTTTTTTTACCTGTGTTGCCGCCGTACCGGTTATGCCTGTATTCATCATTGAACTTAAGTTTCTTATACCGGCAAAAATAAATCACAAAGATTTATTGGCTGAATTTATTATAGATGTGCATCCGAAAATGTGGATAAAAATAATTTATAAAAGAATGAACATTCATTTATATTTGATTTCGACATGCGCGTAAGAGACAGCCATAAGGAAAAAATTATAAGGGAAAAAGCCCTGGAAATGATGGTGGAAGAAGGCCTCAATGGCTTTAGCATGCAGAAACTGGCGAAAGCGGCAAATGTTTCGCCGGCAACTATCTACATTTATTTTAAAGATAAGGAAGACCTGGTTGCGCAATTATGCAGGGATGCCGGAAAAAAGATGATGGACATTACCTTTAAGAATTTTGACCCGGCTCTGAGCTTTAGCGAAGGATTGCGGGTGCAATGGGTTAACAGGGCAAAATATTGCATGAAATATCCCGATCAGATGCACTTCCTCGAGCAACTGCGCCACTCACCCTACAGCGATAAATTAACAAGCATGATGGGCGAAAATTTCAAATTACAGATGCGTGAATTTGTGTCGAATGCTATAAAGAGAAAGGAACTGGTAAAAGTTCCCGTCGAAGTGTATTGGTCAATTGCATTCGCACCGCTTTACAACCTTGTTAAATTTCATATGACGGGGCAAAGCATTGGTGGGAGGAAGTTCGTTTTGTCAGATAAGATAATGAAGGAGACTTTCGAATTGGTTTTGAAAGCATTGAAGCCTTAAAATGAATCGCTGCGGCAAACTTACTTCCCTTCATATGCAATCGGGGCTACTGTTAAAATATAAAAAAAGCCTATGAATATTTTGATCTTCAAGACCAACATCAGGTTTAAAAAAGACCTCGGAATTGTAAAGCCATTGCTATCGGCTTACAAGTCTGTTATACAATGGAATGTGGACAGGGATGATGCAGATAAAATTCTTCGCGTAGTATCCACATCTAGTGATACCACCGGCATAATTAAAACTATTAACGAAGCGGGATATCATTGTGAAGAACTTCCCGATTAAGAACGATGCAATAAAATAAAATGACAAATAACAGGCAGGAAACGCTCAAAAAATTCTCACCACATGAGAAGTTCGTAATAACGATACTCGCACTTACACAGTTTACGGTAGTACTCGATTTTATGGTAATGTCGCCTTTAGGTGATATGCTTATGAAATCAATGAACCTTGCCACCTCTCAATTTGGATTTGCAGTGTCAGCCTATGCATTCAGCGCAGGGATATCCGGGCTGTTAACCGCAGGATTTGCAGACAAATTTGATCGAAAAAAATTATTGCTCTTCTTCTATACCGGATTTATAGTAGGAACATTCTTTTGTGGTTTTACAACATCTTACCCGATGCTCATTACCGCCCGGATTATCACGGGGCTATTCGGTGGAGTTATTGGCTCTGTGTCACTGGCTATCGTTGCAGATCTTTTCACAATAGACCGCAGGGGCCGGGTGATGGGTTTTATGCAAATGGGTTTTGGAGCAAGCCAGGTGCTGGGTATCCCGATAGGCTTATTTATAGCGAATAAATGGGGATGGCAATCACCTTTTCTTATGATAGCGGGCCTGGCGGTGATTATTTGCTCAGTTATCTTCCTTAAGCTTGAACCAATCAATAAACACCTGAAAGTTCAGACAGATCACAGCGCATTTAGCCATTTGCTTAACACCATTTCAAAACGCAATTACCGGATAGGTTTTTTAGCAACGGCAATGTTATCCCTTGGTGGTTTTATGATGATGCCGTGGGGTAGCGCTTTTGCTATTAATAACCTTCATGTCACGACACACCAGTTACCAATATTATTTATGGTTTCCGGCGTAAGCTCATTAATTATAATGCCCCTTGTTGGCCGCGCCAGTGATAAAATTGACAAATTTAAAATATTTACCATCGCGTCGGTGTGGATGATGGTAATGGTGATAATCTATACCAACCTTACACCGGTGCCCCTCGGGATCGTTTTAGTCATGAACGTTTTTTTTATGATGGGGATTATGAGCCGCATGGTTCCATCCATAGCGTTAACATCATCATTGCCCAAAATGCAGGATCGCGGTGCGTTTATGAGCATCAGTTCATCCTTGCAACAAATAGCAGGCGGATTTGCCGCGGCCATTGGTGGGATAATCGTCGTTCAAAAAGATAAATACAGCCCGCTTGAACATTACAATACTTTGGGTTATGTAATTGTAGGGCTTTCTTTCATAGCTATTTTCCTCCTATACCGTGTGAGCAGGATAGTTAAAGCCCAGTCAAAAGTAAAAACTGAAGCCACAAAAACAACCGTGGCCGTATTAGAATAATTATACAATTATTTCAATTCAACTATTTTATTTCCCGGCTATAAAGCTCATGACACTATTTTTATAACTGAGGCCAATAGGTATGGTGCTTTTCTCTGTTTCAATACTGTTTCCGTAAATACTCTTCATATGTGCTACGGCGACAATGAAAGATTTGTGAACACGAATAAATTGCCCCGCGGGCAACAACTTTTCCATTTCGGTCATCGTTTGATGGGTAACGAGTTTATAATCGGGTGTATGGATCTTTAAATAATCTTTCATAGCCTCGATATAAATTATCTCGTGAAAATTGACCTTGAAAAATTTATTGCCCGATTTAATAAAAATCCGTTCGGCTGATGAATTCTCTTTTTCAACAGGAAGTCTTGTATACAGCTTTCCCTCAACAATCTTATTAATTGCTTTTTTAAAACGATCAAAAGAAATTGGCTTAAGCAAATAATCGATCACACTGAATTCATAACTTTCCAGTGCATACCCCGCGTACGCAGTTGTAAGAATTACCAGCGGCGGATCGGATAATGTTCTTAAAAAGTTCAGCCCGGAAACCCCTGGCAACTGGATGTCGAGAAATATCAGGTCGATCTCAAAAATTTTTAATGCAGTCGCAGCTTCGGTAGCATTGGCGCACATGGCCATTACCTGGAATCCCTCCATCATTTGCAGGTGACTTTCAATTACCTGGCGCGCAAGAGCTTCATCATCTACTATTATGCATTTTGTCATGCCGCAAATGAGTTTACAACCAGGGATACGGTGAAAGCATTGTTATTCAGGATTGCATCGAGGGTATGGGCATTTGGATAAAAAATACGAAGCCGTTCTCTTGCATGTTTTATCCGAAGGGCATTTTTTTGTGATGCCTGGATATCAGTCTGGATAATGTTAAGTTCGTACGACTCGGGATATAAAATTTCGAGAAGACTTTTGCTATTCCTGATGCTGGTTCCGTTAATTCTTTTTGATTGGGTCTCAAGATCAATATTAGTATTGTTCACAACATTCAAGGTGATTTTGTTTTGTTCTGTCTTTATAGTTACATATACGAAAGGTGTTACCATCGAATCATTCATGGCGTGTTTAAAGCCATTTTCAATAAAAGATATGAATAAAAAAGGCTCAATCATAACCCCTTTTGTAACTCCCTCAACAGTAAACTGCACATCGGCCTGGTACCTGATCTTCTCAATTTCAATATAGTTGCGGATAAACTCAACTTCTTTATCCAATAATATTTTCGGCTCATTACATTCATAAATGAGGTAGCGCATAATATCGGCGAGCCTTATGATCACATCAGGAGCCTTGTCCGATTTCTGCAGGCTTAAAGAATATATGCTGTTGAGGGTGTTGAATAAAAAATGAGGATTCAATTGTGACTGCAGGTATTTAAGCCTGAACATGGAATTGTCTTTTTGTAAACCAGCGATAACCGGCTTTTCATCAAATAACTTTTTGAGGAAAGCAATGGTAACAGCCAGGAAAATATTCAGGAGTCCCCACAATAGTGTAACTGCCAGTGCCCTCGAATGTCCTGATACATATAGCTGTTCAGGCGGAGATAACACGAAAAGCGCAATAACACCGTTGATGCCAGGAACAAGAAGCTGGATAAAAATAAAAAATGCGGTACTTGCAAGGGCAAAGGCCACAGGCCGCTGCTGGAAAAGAAGGGATGGCACTACTGTCCTGGAGTATAAAATATATACGGGCAGCGTAACCAGGCTGCTTACCAATAGAACCGGCCAGAACAGCGCATCATACCAGAAAAAAGTAACAGCGTTTACTGTTGGGCATACCAGCACAAAGACTATCCAATAAAACACCTCCGTTTTATGAGCAGGAGGTATTTTGCGGTCATTATCGTATTCCATTTTGTTTATGTTAATACTATAAAATTATTGTATTGAACCCAACATCCGAAGCCTTCATGATAACTATTTTTTCATCAGGCGAGTTGTTCTCTTGGTCGAATATTCTTGATATAATGCCGAATTAAGTTGTTAATGTCGCTTGTTTGATTCTATACAAAAATAAAGGAGGCTTTTCAATCAAAGAGCTTTAATAATACATCGATAAACCACCTGCATAATTGTCCGTTTTAAGCCAGGCATTATTATAAATTATTTCATGTATGCATGACCGTTATAATGATCTCAATTTAAGCTCGCCGGGATTTTATGAATCCAGTGGCAGCCGGGCGTATAAAAAACACCGCCGCTTCCAGTCATGTTAAAATGAGGCCCTCAAATTATTGGATCATAAAGTTACTTTACCGGTATCTTAAACTAAGCAAAAAAGAATTTTTATATTAACCCAGTCCTGGCAATATATGCTCAATTTCATTTCTTCTTGCTTCATATTGGGCCGGTAGTTTCAGGCTGGTGCCGAGTTCGTTCAACGGCTCGTCAACCGTAAATCCCGGTGGCTCGGTTGCAATTTCAAATAATACGCCGCCTGGTTCACGAAAATATACAGAATGAAAATAATTACGGTCAATAATGGTAGTCGGGTTTAGTCCGAGTGATTGAATCTTTTCACGGTACACTTCCTGTGTAGCATCATCTTTCACCCTGAAAGCCACGTGATGGACCGTTCCACCAGCTACATGGCCCCTCTGTTCTGACACTTCAACCAGGTCGATTATGGCTGCAGTTCCAATGGCATCTGTGGCGAAACGATACCTGTTTACTTTTTGTTCCTTTAATTTATATCCAAAAATATTCACCAGTATATCTACCGTCTTATCAATCTTGCCAAGTGTTAGCGTGGTATTATGAAAGCCTTTTGTTGCCACGTCTTCTTTCACCGTTTCTGTGACCCAGGGTTTCCTGTTATCATTTGACGCAGGCACTGTCAATTCCAGTTTTAAGCCATCGGGATCCAGGAATGTCAGGTATCTTTCGTCAAATTTTTCTGACACCTTATTATACGTTACATTGAATGCTTCAAAACGTTTTATCCAGAAATCCAAACTACCTTCAGGAACAGAATAACCAATTTCAGTTGCCATTCCAATGCCTCTTCTTCCTGTAGTGATACCTTCCCACGGGAAAAATGTAAGTATTGTGCCGGGAGACCCAACCTCATCGCCAAAATAAAAATGATAAGTATGAGGGTCATCAAAATTTACTGTCTTCTTTACAAAACGCAATCCCAGCACTTTGGTATAGAAATCATAATTCCTTTTTGCATTTCCCGCTATTGCAGTTATGTGGTGAATTCCCAGAATTTGCTCATTCATTTTTTATCAGGTTTATTGTTCGATTGGTGTAAAACGTAATAAGATATGCAGTTCAGGTATTACAAACCGGCGGTAAAAATATGCTCGTTGACCCAATCCAGTTCGTCATCGTTAACCGTATGCAGCATTCCGGGATAAATTTTCAACGTCACCCGTGCACCAAGATTTTCCATAATTCTTTTTGACTCCATGGAACGTGATGCCGGCACATGTGGATCTTTATCGCTGTTGCCAATAAAGACTTTTGAACCAGCAAAATCACCTTGATAATTTTTATCTTCTAAAACATTCCCAATAAGGCCACCCGTAAATGCAATAACACCGGCAAATGGCCGCGCATTGTGCGCAGCAAATTCCAATGCAAGGCAAGCCCCTTGCGAAAAACCAAGAATAAAAACCTGCTCACTTTTAAATCCTGCAAGTAGGATATCCTGTAAAATTGTATCTAAAAGCTGCAGCGCTGAACTCAACCAGGGCTCGTTTTGTTGCCTCGGCGATAGAAAACTGTATGGATACCAGGCATTATTGGTTGCTTGCGGTGCCACGATATGGGTATTACCTAATTTCAAATAACCGGCAAGTGAAATGATATCTTCGGCGGTCGCGCCCCGGCCATGCAATAGTATCAATACTTTACCTGCCGTCTTTAAATCTGTGCCTGCAGTTATAAACTTTTTACTATGTGTGTTCATCATTTTTAGAAATGATCCATGTGATGAATGAATGATTTAGTGGTTCATCAACCCGCTAAAGCCAGGTTACGGATTAAAGGCCTGTTATTTCATTGAAGGTAACATTTGTTCACAATAAGTATATCGTAAGCTACAACCAATGCTAACAAAAAAACCATTCGGCATGACTTCTTTAAATGAGCCTGGAAGGCTTAGAAGGTTTAGATTGTTTAACGACACAGCATTGCACACTTCAATGCCTGAAGTAGCGAAATTATTGCCCCCTCCGCGCCGTTTTGCTACAACAGGAATACAACGGCATGGCTCCCACGGGCTATCATACGCTTTTATTATGGAGGAACTCCAATAGATCCCAGGAACCGGAGCAATGGAATTTGGCAACAAAATGATGCTGTCAATATTAAAATGCGACGATGGAGCGATCGAATATTAGCCCAGGATAATTTGGCCCAATCGCCTGTTGCTTTATTTGCACCATGAAAAATTATGGCTGTCAGGCACAGTTCAAGTGTCATCCTGCGTCCCGGCTTTCCCTGCAATCTTTTGGCATGACCTCTTTTTACGGGTCTGTATGAATTACGAATTACTTTTCTTCGGTTTTGTTTTTCTCCTCTTTCTCTTTTGGCGCGTCTTTATCATCAAAACCTTCTCCAAGCTTGTGCATTATAGAAGAAATGGGCCCTTCCATATGTTCCTGTGGATCGGTAGTATGTAATGTTTCAGGATCAGACTTTATTACTTCCTCGCTTTGATCGTCCTTTTCTGTGTTCTTCTTTTCTTCATCGCTTGCCATAGTTACAATTTTTATCAAATATATATCATTAACAAATTATTGAAGCTGTTGTTCAAATTGAAATGCATGGGCCACGCAACAGGAAACGCTGAAAATAATCTCTTCTTTCCATTCAATAATAATCATCATCAAATAATTCAGCCCGTGATGAATTCACAGTATTGGCAATTGCCGACCGGGTAGCCTGCAGGCTCACGATTACGATGGCTTTCAGTAATGATACTGCTCCGGCAAGTGCGAAAATCCATCAGTATAATGTTGTATGATAGCTGTAATTCTGCAGCCAGTTAACGATTCCTCACAACTCGGCTTGCCCGGAACTTTCATCCTATAGTAATATCTCATACATAGAGCACCAAAAAAAAGCCCGCAATAATGCGGGCTCTTAATGAATTTAATTCCAGGGGTTGGTTATTTCACAAAAGGATAAATTGGTTGTTCTTTATTTGATTGTTTCCTTGGGTTATGTGGTTATTTAAAAGTATCGGATAAAAAAAACAGAAGTTGACTGATACCGGATTACTGATTTTTTATGGATTGTGGATTAAGTTCTTTCGGTGGATATTGGATTGTGATTAATGTTTGTTGAACATCAATCAACTTCTGGCACAAAGATATCCCTCTTACGCCCCCCGCACAAGAGCATTAATGCCCGATTATGCGGCTACTGAATTTACGGTGATATTGATAACAATAGCGGAAGTATACTAAGAAAGTGATGAGTAATTATACATAGAGCCATATAAAATAGAAAGCAGCACAATTACCGGATGAAAAAATTGATACAAGCATTTTCGCATGTCCATGCAAAAATGAACAATGCTGCAACAACAAAAAAGCCCGCAATTTTGCAGGCTTTGAACGAATTTAATTCCAGGGGGTTGGTTATTTCACAAGAGGATAATTGGATACGGTTTATTGGGTGTTGTCTTTGGGTCTGCTGTTCATCTAAGGTATTGGATAAAAAACGGGCAAAAATATAGAAGTTGACTGATATCGGATTACTGATTTCCTGTGGATATTGGATCGGTCTTTTTCGGTGGATATTGGATTGTGATTAATGTCTGTTGAACATCAATCAACTTCTGGTACAAAGATATCCCTGTTATGGTGCCCGCACAAGCGCATTAACGCCTGATTATGGGGTTACTGAATATACGGTCGTATTACAAAAACATACGAACGTATACTAACTAATAATGCGTAGTTACACGTAGATCAGTATAAAATTGGTTACCCTATTATTTACCGTTTGTCACGCGATTCAAAACAACCCCTGGACGACCAGGCCACTGATTTACCCCAAAAAAGTATTTCAGAAATTTTACCAATACAAAAAAGCCCGCAATAATGCAGGCCTTTAATAATTTAATTCCAGGGGTCGGCTATTTCACAAAGGATAAATTGGATCCAACTATTTAAAAGTTGTTTTGGAATCAATCGGTTATTTACAGGTATCGGATAAAAAAACGGGTATTGGATATAAAACGCAAGTCAATCGGTATTGGATTACTATTACTGACTTTTTATGGATATTGGATAAAGCTCTTTCGGTGGATATTGGAATGTGATTAGCTGGTTTAACATCAACTAACTTCTGGTACAAAGGTATACCTGGTAAGGCACGCGTACAAGAGCGATAATGCCTGATTATGCGGTTACTGAATATACGGTAGTTAACGTAAAAATACGACCGTATAGCAGGTGAAAACATGGTAAAAGCACCTAAATTAGTAGGAGGTTTTTAAAAAACCGCGTAATTAATAATCCCGTCGGGACATTTTGTTCAGCAGGCGGGGGATGCTAAGTTCTTTATATCGCGCCTGGCTGGATTTTTTTAAGTCGTGTCCTGCCGGGACGTCACACAATGGATAATCAGATACAATAGGGTTTCCGTGAGACCCCGGCATAGAGGGGGCCTGCCTTATAAAAAAGTAAAAGTTGGTAATTCTTTATGCGCAGCAGCTTCTGTATAAATTAAACCATATAAAAACCTTTGAACTTTTTATCTTTACCCGGTCGAATCACAGCGCCTGGCAAGGCCAAATAATACTTTACACATTACACAGATATATTATGTCTATAGAAACAAAAGATAAAACAGGCCTGTTGGATCAAATTGACGAAGTTGTATCACAATTAATAGAGTTGATGTTTTTGGTGGATGAAAATGATGTAAACACGATACCTTACCAGGATGGATGGACAGCCGGGCAACTATTTGAACACGTAACGAAATCAACCGGGTCCCTTGCAAAAGCTATGAAGCAGGAAGGTGCTCAAGCGGACAGAGATCCTGGTGAGCACATAGAAAATCTGAAAAAGATATTCCTGGATTTTTCGTCTAAAATGAAAGCGCCGGAATTCATTGTACCGCTGCAGGGGTGGTACGAAAAATCAAGTAGCATCCAAAAGCTGGGCGGTTCTTTTCAGCAGTTGAGAGAAAATGCAAAAAACACTGACCTTACAGTAATTATCAAAGGAACACCACTGGGCGATGCAACAAAATGGGAAATGCTCCACTTTATTTTGTACCACACACAAAGACATCTTCATCAAATGAAAAAAATCTACGAAGCCTTAAAAAACAGGCTGTAATTGAGCACCTATATACATAGCTGGGAATGTTCCAATAGCGGATCGTAGTATCGATTTCTTTCTGAATGCACCTGGTTCATTAAAGTTAATCTCTGTTATCTGTGGGAAAAAGGTAAGAAGGATATCCACAGATTGCGTGGATACCATGGCCATCGGATTTCACGGATTAATTAGAAAAAGTGTCGCCTATTTTGCCTGAACTTATTTGGCAGATATCTACTGATTCATTATAGGTAATTTGTGGGAATCTGTAGAATCTGTGGAAAAAAGAGGCTAAAAGAAATTTTCTGCTACCCGTTGCAAGATCAACGAAAAATA
>JBDTLZ010000087.1:0-8489 GCA_039934515.1 Ginsengibacter sp. | reverse complement strand
AAAAATTAGATTTTAATTCGATAGTAGTAAATGAAACACCGGTGGCGGGCAGGGTGTACAAGCAAGCATACCCGGCTATTGTATCAGCTAATGTAATTATATTGCCTGCATGTATGTACCCATTTGGAACGAAGTGAAAATTTTTTATTTCCATTTTTACTACTGCAAAGCTCTTTTCGACAGCAACAACCTCCACCCCAACAAATCCCGGGAAACTTCCTGCACCAAATTTGGAAAAATCCCGATGTTGATAGTCCATATAAAGGAGATTTATTGAATTGTTCGTAGCTAATTAGCCTAACGGCTTCTACATGCCAGTTTTAGCGGGTAAGGTTTCATTTTTTATAAACAGGAAAGCCATAAAACCCGCTATCAAAGCCAGCAGGGCACATATGCGCATAACGTTTACGTAAGCCGTTAAAAAACCTGTCTTGAAGGCGTGTTCAATCTTTGCTTTATTTTCATTGTCAACAAGCGCAGGTACTTTTGCATCTCCAAGACTGACTGCCTGGGCGACAACCTGCGTCACAACTTCTTCGTCTAATGAAAGTTTGCTAACTGCACTATTAAGATATCCTGCAAAAAACAGGATGGCCAAAGCCCCGAAAATGGCATTTGAAAAAACATTTGAGATCCTGGTGATTGCATTATTAATGCCGGAAGCTGTGCCCGAATAGTGGTCGGCTACAGCGCCCATAACCGTAGCGGTAAGCGGCGTCACTGTAAAAGACATACCCAGGCCAAAAACTACAATGCCGGGAAAATAAGTGGACCAATATTCAGATGGGCCATTTGTTTCTTTTATTAAAGAAAGTAGGAACAAACCTAAGCCAGACACAGCCGGCCCCAGGATAAGAAACCGGCGCGGGCCATATTTGTCTACCAGGCCGCCTGACCATCTTGAGATTACAATGATCAATAGCGTGAAAGGCAAAAAGGTCAATCCTGCCTGTAATTGTTTATAACCCTGTATTTGAACCATATTTAATGTAAGAAAGAGCGTACCGGAGAAAAGGCCGGCATATAAAAAAAAAGTAAGCAGGTTCGCGCCTGCAAATGTTTTATTGCTAAATATTTGGAGTGGCATCATGGGATAGTTGCTTTTGCTTTCCATCACTACAAAAACTATTAATGCAAGAACCCCTCCCCCCAAAGAAACATAAATCTGCCAGTTGTTAAAACCGGTTTGAGGTATTCTCAAAAAGCCAAAAGTTAATAATGCCAGCCCTGTAATTGTAGCAATCGCTCCGGGATAATCCAATGAGTGGCCTGTTTCTTCATCCCTGCTCTCCGGTACTTTAAACCAAAGAATAATCAATGATGAGATACCGATAGGAACATTTATGAAAAATATCATCCGCCAGAGGCCAGCATCTGCTAAAGCGCCCCCAAGGATGGGGCCGCCTATTGTTACCATTGTAGTTATAGCCGACCAGGTACCGATCGCTCTTCCCCTTTCACTTTTATTAAATGAAGTAGTAATAATAGACAGGCTACCGGGAATCATTAACGCTCCCCCAAGTCCCTGTATAGCCCGGAATACAATTAAATAATTCACATTGGGGGCAAAGCCGCAGGCAGTCGAAGCAAGCATAAAAACAGCGATGCCTATCATGAATATCTTTTTTCTGCCAAGCTTATCTCCGAGTGACCCACCTGGCAACACAAGAGCTGCCAGTATAAGCAAATAAGAATTAAGCATCCAAAACAAGTCAGTCCCTGTTGCATTGAATTCTTTTTGTAAAGAAGGCAATACTACATTGAGCGCAGTGCCATCTATAAAGGCCATGGCAGACGCCAGGGTGACTGAAGACATAATCCATCTTCCCGCAGCGCTTTTAAGTGAAATACCAGGCATATATCGGGAGTATATAATTATTAATTCCTGCCCTAATTTTGTTCTTGCAATATATCGAGGCAGCCTTTAGCGCTGTGATTTTATTTCAACACCTTTTTATCATCAGTGTTTAATTGAGCATCATAAGTTTCTAATAAATCTACCCAATAATGTCGCATCATTTTAAAATATTGGCATTTAACAGCAAATGTGCCCCATAAAAAGGGTAAAAAAAAGATCATTTTGAATCTGTTTAAGAAAGGAGGTACTATCGCTGCCAGGCTTATGATAATAATTTTTTAATAACCGGGGAAAACACAGCGCATATTGATCCTTACATTTGTGAATAATAAATTGATAATGAGAAAAACTATTCTGCTATTATTGGCATTGGGGATCATATTCTGTACCACGGCACAGCAGGTACAAAAAAAAGTACTGTTTATAATAGCCGATGGGATACCCGCTGATGTAATAGAAAAAGTTGCCACGCCTGCCCTCGATGCTATTGCAAAAGAAGGGGCATTTCTACACGCCCATGTAGGCGGGGAAAAGGGAGGCTATTCACAAACGCCAACAATTTCTGCAGTAGGTTACAATAGCCTGCTTACGGGTACCTGGGTTAATAAACATAATGTGTGGGACAATGATATTGTTGAACCGGATTATTCTTACTGGACCATTTTTCGTTTTTTTAAAAATCAATACCCCTTTAAGAAAACTGCGATTTTTTCAACATGGCTCGACAACCGGACAAAGCTTGTGGGTGATGAATTACCACAAACCGGTTCGATCAGGGTTGATTATCATTTTGATGGAATGGAATTGGATACTGTAAAATTTCCTCATGATAAGGAGTCGCGCTATATTCATTTAATTGATGAGGCAGTTGTCAATAACGCAGCTGCTTATATCCGCAAAGTGGCGCCAGATCTTTCGTGGGTCTACCTTGAATACACTGATGAAATGGGACACCGCTATGGAGATAGCCAAAAATTTTATGATGCAGTAAAAATGATGGACGGCCAGGTGAGGCGCCTTTGGGATGCAATACAATACAGGAAACAAAATTACAAGGAAGACTGGCAGATCTATATTACTACCGATCATGGCCGGGATGCAAGAACAGGAAATAATCACGGTGCACAATCGGACAGGGAAAGAAACACATGGATCGTAACAAACGCGCGCAATTTAAATCCCTGGTTTTTAAAAAATGCTCCGGGCATTGTCGATATTATGCCTTCTATCGCTTCACATTTAAATATTGCCATTCCGCGGGAACAGAGAATGGAAATTGATGGAGTGCCTTTAACCGGAAAGTTGTTTGCAACAAATCTTAATGCATCGCTTGAAAATAATAATTTAGTTGTGACCTGGAAAGCAGTTGAAAAAAATGGCGCCGCAAAAATATGGCTCGCTACCACAAATGAATTTAAAACCGGGGGTAGCGATCACTATAAATTGGTAAAAGTCACCCGCTTGTCAGAAGAAAAAGCAATCATTGATTTAAGAAAAATAGCGGCTTCTTCTTTTTATAAAATTGTGCTGGAAACTTCGGGAAATTTTCTAAACCGGTGGATTGTGCTCAAATAATATTTACAGACATACGAGGTCATAGTCGTGAAGGATATATCTATTTCATGCACGAATTATTTTGAAATTAAAAGTTTATATAATGACCCGTTGTACCAATATACTGAAGCGCGTAAATGTTTTCTTTATTTTCACGGGAACACTTCTTATGACCTTTGTGGCCTGCAGGGTACAAAAAGTTTCCTCAGGCGTCAATCATCCCCAGGCAATAGTTGTGCAGGGTCCACTCTGGGGGGCTATGTGACAACAGAAGGCCTCGGAGTATAAAGCATTGTGCTACCAGGCATATAACATAGCAAACCTCAGGTTAAACGCAATTTTATTACAGCCACATGCCCAACCACTTGCTGTAGTGACCGATATTGACGAAACTGTACTTGACAACAGCCCATACGCGGTACACCAGGCACTCCAAAATCTTGGATATTCTGATGAAAGCTGGTTGAACTGGACGGCCAAAGTGAACTGCGATACAATCCCCGGCGCACTATCATTTTTTAAATATGCTTCTTCCAAAGGAGTGCAGGTGTTTTATATCACCATCAGAATTGAAGCAGAAAGAAAGGCGACACTTAAAAACCTGCAGCGATGGAATTTCCCGGATGCCTCCGATGACCATCTCTTCTTACAACAAACAACCTCCGGTAAAGAGCTGCTCCGCAATGTTGTGGCACAAAATCATGAAATAGTTTTATTATTTGGGGATAACCTAAGTGACTTCAGTTCTGTATATGACAAGCCGCCTTTTGAAAATAGAGATGCGGCTGTTACCGGCAACGCTGCCTTCTTTGGTTCAAAATTCATCATGCTGCCTAACGCCACTTATGGTGATTGGGAAGGTGCGTTGTGTAATTTTGATTATAAACTTACACAGAACAAAAAGATAGTATAATCAAATTCAAGTTAAGGAGCTATTAATAAATCACACCTGCAGGGGTTACACCAATGATTTAGTCGTATCACAGGTAAACCCTACTTATGAATTTAGCAAAAATCTCATGCACCAGGCCCGGAACGGGCATTGATTATAATGATGCATTTCCCGATTATAAACACCAAAGAGCATTATCAATTATGATATATCTGCAGCTCTAATTGGAAATTACCGCATGGCCACATGTCCAAAAGGTGGTTGTACAAGCAAAGAGAATACCATTATAATAAAAAAGTCAATGCAGATGGCGCTGTTCAAAGCCAATACTCGGGGAATGATGATATGAACAAAGTTGTGTGGATAATTCAATAACACCGGAAGCGTTGAAATCGAAAAGGGTTTTAATTTTACTTCATTGAAACGCCTTCCCATATTATATTTCATCAAATTTTTCCAGGTATTTTTATTCAGATCGTCATAACATGGGTTTAACCAAACGATCATACTACATTTAATAAAAGCCAACAGTAAATATTCAATAAACTGTAGTAAAAAAACGGCACCAGGAAATCGGGCCGATGATATTTATCGATCATAAAATGGCAATGCATTCTATAGAAATTAAAATGCCGCCGGGAAAAGGCATTACCTGTGGAGCGCTTCGTGCCGGGGCATTTTCGGGGAAAAACTGGCTATATACCTTATTGATAATCTTGAAATCATTATCATAGCCGCTCACCATAAAAATGGTCGTCTTTATGATTTTCTCCAAACTGCTGCCGGCTTCTTCTAAAATTATTTTCACATTCGCAAATGCCTGTATCGCCTGGTCTTCAAAACTGTCACTGGTAAGTTTGCCGGTTGTCGCATCGATACCGGGAGTTCCGGAAACAAAAACAAGATTGCCGGCAATTACAGCCTGGGGGAATGCAAGATTTGTACGCAACACTTTGGCTGTGTTGAAATTTTTTCTTTCTTTCATGTTTGTCAGGTTTTAATTTGGCCGCTGCCAAAGGAATCATTACTAAGCCGGAGGAAGAGATCGAAGCCCTCAGCCACCGGCTGCGAATATATGAATGGAGCCGGAACAACAAACAACTAAGTTGCCGTACCTGCCGCTTTTTCAGTCAATCATAAATCCAATTGGCTTGAAGGAATAATTATTTGACATTTCTGCCGAACATGCCGTCATGCCGACGATAATATCCATCTTTGCCTCAATTACAACATAATCGCCCGCGACACTTTTAGGCGGCAGCACATTGATCTTCCCGGTTTCACCATCTACTGCGACATGCATAAATATATTAAAACAGGTAGGAATATCGTCTGCACTAATTCCGAATTCTTTTAGCGCAGCCGACAGGTTGCCAAAGCAGCCACAATGCGGGTTGTCATGGCCATAAATAATCCGGAATGTATCAGCGCTGCATGGCGTAAGGAGGAAGTCATGTCTTCCAACTGTATCTTCAATCATTTCAAACATTACATTACTTCTGTTGGAATAAAACGGATGTCCCTTTGTAAGGAAAATCGTCTCTGCATAATCAATGGTTCGTCCCGACGAAAGATATTCAGAAGTGTCGTTTAAACTATAACAAATAAAATCTGAAACCTGTTCCCCTTCGATATCAACCACTTTAAGTTTTTGGCCTTTTTTTAAAATAAAAGAAACGCCACTACGTGGCGGGATTATGCCGGGTTGGTTCATGATTAATTTTTAAAGGGCATTGCCATGTGTTATCATATTTGCGGCCGCTGTACTGAAAAACTTCAGAGGCATCCCCGAAATCTTTAAGCATTGGGTTAACAGATCCGGAGAATGCAAGATCACGCTTTCTTACTACGCCTTTTAATTTTTCATATTTACCCGATTTGCGCAACCGCTCAAATTGTTCATGCGGATTGAAAACCAATGTCGGGTAACTAAAACGGCGTAAAGGCCTGCTGCTGCCGGGATATAGTGCAATTATAAATAGCGACTCTTCCATCAGGCTGAAGCTAAAACCAGGTGAGGAAGGATCGGGATTTACGCGGTGATCATATATATAATTCAACGAATCAAGATCGGAAAGTGATTGCAGCCGCTGCCACATCAACGCATCAAAGCACTCCTCGTCAATACCCTGTGGCTCTTTAAATAGTACCGCTACACTGTGGTAAAGCTCATTTGAGTTTCGATAGCTAACAATAAATCTGTAAAGGAACTGCAAAATTCCGGCATCGTCTTTCGGACACGCCATATTATCAGCAACAAAACAATGTACCTGATTTCTCGAAAGGGCAACTTTTGCGCCTATGCAGGCAAAGTCCCTGTTATCTATATAAGACAGGTAACTTTGCATGATTGTTTTATTTTTTTCTCCAGGTGTCAAATTTCTTTTTTGTTCATAAATTACCAACAAAAACGTGCCAAAGAAAACTCAACCGTTAATTGGCGGTTTACATTTCAGTCAACATTTCATTAATACCAGGAACGTAATTTATATTTCAAAAGTTGTGTCCAGTTTTTTGAGGGCTCTAAAATGTTTGTTAGCCTTTTTTAAAAACCGCAGCCCGCTTACAAAGGTCCAATACTTCAGGCCATCCTGGTGATTGTGTTTTGAAATTTTATAGAGCACATTCCAGTGATGAAGAACGACCCGGTATGCCTGGAGTAATGTATTGCTATTTCCATAAATATGATGTGGTTCTGCGCCGCTTCCGTTATATTCAAGTATTAAAAAATTTTTTCCCAGCCGGAGATCTTCAATTGACAGGCATTTTATATCATAACGCCCATAATAAAAATATTTTGTATAGCGGCTTATCTCGTCAAAAACTTTTAACAACCTGCCGTCCTTTTCGTGCGCCAGGCTTACCAGCTTGCCGCCGCGACTGAGGTTCATGGCATATGACAAACAATATCTTTCCCCAGCCGGGATAATATCGTTTAACTTCTTCTCATGTTTTAATTTCATCTCTTCGATCCTAAACCTTACTCTTGGATATTGCGCTATTAATTCCAGTAAAGTTGCAACACCATTCCCCGTAACCTGGAGAAACTCTTTCCGGATAAAACCGGTTATATGCCCGGAAAGTTCATTTGGATACCTGTAATAAAATACACTCACTTCCAGCGGATAATCCACATAATGTTGAATAATATAATCCACTTCCATTACCGAATGGTATTGCTCAAATTGTTGCTGATTTTCAATTTTTCTAAACATAAAGCCCATCATGCCTACATCGGGCTTTACGGCAAAAGGAAATGCTAAATTACCTTCAACAATACTACATGCTTCCACGAAAGTTAATTTGTGAGAAACCAATATGCTATCCGGAAAACTGCCAGGTGGCAATTGCAGGTACATTTCATTTTTACTTTCTCCCTCAAACCCACCAAAGGTGAGGGTGGGATTGGATGGTGTAAAAAACCAAAACGAACCTGCCCTGGCACAAAACCAAAACCATAAAGGTGCTATGGGAATATATTTTACAAGGTATGGCCAGGTCTCCCAATGCGCAAATTGATATATTAAATTATTTAGCTTCAAGACTTCCAAAAATAAGAATCTTTTTGCGCCCTTATACCCTGTATAAAAACATTGCCGGATATGCATATTACAATTTGCGTACAGCCATCACCGTAAGAGACTGTAATTAAAGTATTAAATAAATTGGAATAATTCTAACAGGCCTAAGGAATTAACTGCATTGTAAAAGGGGTGGCTGTGATAATAATCCCGCCAGCGAAGGTTCAAATTCTATTACCGGCTTTTGGTTCATCAGGAATATTCAGATGAAGTATGAGCAAACCACAAACCGCTAATAACAATTATCAAGAATAATTTATTCAGGTTGCGGGTGTATTACTTCAGGTTTTGGCCGGGTTATATTAAGTTTTATACAATATGACTATAAAAGATCTGCCAAAGAATAAGTAATACTAATGCCAGCAACGATTTCAGAAAATGGCAGGGTCTATCCAGATTCTAAATATTATTTAAGGCTTAAAATTCATACTGAGTGCAGTTTACAAAGTAATTAAACGATTAATAACAAAAAAATATTTACCTGCTCAAATAATTGAGATCACAATGCGCCGGATTTTTTGACGCAGATTTTCCGGCTAATACATTCCTGGGGCATTGGGAACGATGTTAAAAAAGAAATACCGATTAAAAATCTTTATATTTA
>JBDTLZ010000086.1:0-3679 GCA_039934515.1 Ginsengibacter sp. | reverse complement strand
GTCATCCTGAATTTCATAAGCGAGAATCAACGCTCATGAGCAGCCGCAATGCAACAAGGAAAGATTTTGTGCATGTAATTGATTCAATGAAAAAGGGTTTGGTTGATCCCACCACGTATATTACCCACAGGGTACAGTTTGGTGGCTTGAAAGATGTGTTTGAAACATGGTTGGATCCATCAGCAGGTGTGATAAAAGCAATGGTGGATTTGGATTGATTTCACGCAAAGACGCAAAGGAGCAAAGACTCAACCTTTTTATAAGCGTAACCCCTCATCTTTGCTCCTTTGCGTCTTTGCGTGAAGTTTAAACCGCCCATTTAATAATATAACATGACCATAAATTTATAAAGGCTGATGATAAAGAAAATTCTTATTTATAGTATTGCATCTTTCATAGTTGTTTGCGGACTTTTTGCGCAGCCTGCTCAGAAACTCTGGTACAAAAAACCTGCAAAAATATGGACAGAAGCGTTGCCTGTTGGTAACGGCCGTTTGGGGGCAATGGTCTTTGGTGGCGTTACGGAAGAACTGATACAATTGAATGAAGCCACCTTATGGACCGGTGGCCCGGTAAGAACCAATGTAAATCCCAAAGCATACGATAATTTGTTGCTCGCCCGGGAAGCGCTTTTTAAAGAAGAAAACTACGCAAAAGCATACGAGTTTGCAAAGAATATGCAGGGATATTATTCAGAATCTTATTTGCCTTTGGGGGATCTTGTTATCACCCAGCATTTTAAAGATACGGCAGCTTCATCCTACAATCGCGACCTGGATATTAGTAACGCCATTGCCACTACCCGCTTTACCATCGATGGCACCACGTTTACCAGGCAGGTAATCAGTTCTGCGCCCGACCAGGTAATTGTTATTCGACTTTTTTCCGATAAACCCCGCGGGTTAAATTTTATGATAGCCTCAAAGAGCCAGTTGCAACACCAGCAAAGGCTGATCAGTAACAGCGAAATTGCTATAAAAGGTAAAGCGCCTTCTCATCTTGAACCAAATTATGTTAGTTCCGCAAATGCCATTACACAGTATGATAGCAGCAGGTGCAGGGGAATGCGTTTTGAATGGCGGGTCAAAGCCACCAGTAAAGAAGGCACAATAAGCTCCGATACAAATGGCATCAGGGTAAAAAATGCTACCGATGTGCTTATTTTCTTATCTGCCGCCACCAGTTTTAATGGGTTTGATAAATGCCCCGACTCAGAAGGGAAAGATGAATCTAAGTTAGCCGCACAATATTTAAATGCTGCCCTCAAAAAAAACTGGCCACTCCTGCTTGCAAATCATCTAGCCGATTTTCATCATTACTTTAACCGGGTATCTTTTAAGCTTGCTGCTCCGGCGGATAATACTAATTCATTTTTACCAACCGATGAACGCTTGCTTGGCTATACGGAAGGGGCGAAAGATCCATCATTGGAAACGATGTATTTTCAATATGGCAGGTACCTGCTCATTTCAAGTTCCCGTACAGCGGGTGTTCCTGCCAATTTACAGGGTATCTGGAACGATGAATTGCGGCCGCCATGGAGTTCCAATTATACCACCAATATTAATGTACAGATGAATTACTGGCCCGCCGAAGCCACCAATCTTTCCGAGATGCATCTGCCTCTTATAGATTTTATTAAAAACCTGGCCGTTACCGGAAAAGTTACATCAAAAGAATTTTATCACACAAAGGGATGGGCGGTACACCACAATAGTGATATCTGGGCGCTGTCTAATCCCGTAGGAGATCTTGGCAAAGGCGATCCTATGTGGGCCAACTGGACGATGGGCTCACCATGGCTCTCGCAGCATTTATACACACATTACCAGTTTACAAAAGATAAAAAATTCCTGCAGGAAACGGCTTATCCTTTAATGAAAGGGGCAGCCGAATTTTGCCTCGACTTTCTTGTAAAAGACAAGAACGGCTGGCTCGTAACCGCTCCATCCTTTTCACCTGAAAACAGTTTTATTGATGACAATGGAAATAAGGGTAGCGCCTCCATTGCCACCACAATGGATATGTCGATTATTTGGGATCTGTTTACCAACCTGGCGGATGCCTCAAAAGAGTTAAACGAAGACAGTGATTTTCGTGAAATGATCATAGCCAAAAGAAACAAGCTATTTCCACTTCATATTGGAAAAAAAGGAAACCTGCAGGAATGGTATAAAGACTGGGATGATACGGACCCGCACCACCGGCACGTTTCACATTTATTTGGCTTGTACCCTGGCCGCGAAATTTCTCCCATCACTACACCCGCATTGGCAACTGCCGCAAAGAAAACATTGGAACTGAGGGGTGATGCCGGCACAGGCTGGAGCCTTGCATGGAAGATCAATTTCTGGGCAAGGTTACTGGATGGCGATCATGCATATAAAATGATCCGCAGTTTACTACATCTCACGGGCCAGGCCGGTACAAATTATGCAAACGGCGGCGGCTCTTATGTGAACCTTTTTGATGCGCACCCTCCTTTCCAGATCGATGGAAATTTCGGAGGCTTATCCGGTATGACTGAAATGCTTTTACAAAGCCATTTAGGCGAAATCCACCTGTTGCCCGCGTTGCCGGATGAGTGGAAAGAGGGAACTGTAAAGGGCCTTAAAGCAAGGGGTAATTTTGAGGTCTCTATCAACTGGAGTAATCATCGTCTAACCGGTGCCGTTATCAGGTCCGGATCGGGAGGTATTTGTAAAATAAGAACCGCAATCCCGGTAAGCGTTACAGGGATCGCCGCAAAATCCGTTCGCGGTGAGAATGGATATACGATATCTTTTAATACGGTAAAAGGAAAAGCATATTCAATGGAGGGGCTGAAAAAATAACATAATTGGCCAGCTAAAATTTTGCCATTTGGAACCTTTGCTGGTGAAGAGTTTCTAAACCTCTCTGCCTTTGTCGAAGATCCCGATCTTTTCGGGAGAGAGGGCCTGTCCCGATTTTTGGGTAGCTTTAGGTTGAGGTAAGCAACAATGAAATAAATAAAAAAAAATATACAAACTATACTTTTAAATTCCGTATTTTATTCATATAATTTCATTTGTCAAAAAACCTTTTATTAAGGCAGACCATTGCAGTTCAGATAAAAAAGCAAATGCGCCCATTGCTATCATGGAGTTCCTGATATTGTCAGTTATTTTGCCGGTAGCATTATTGGGCGCTTCATTCCTGCCATGATAAGAAGCAGTCACTTTGTTTCCTTTCCTGTGAATGATGAATGAAGAAGTAGCATCCTCATTAAAAAAATGGGCGGTATCATTACCTGCTGTATTGGGCGCGGCAGACGCGCGCAATTTCATCCCGCAACTTTCTTCGTCGTTACCGGGATTATCAATTTCTTCTAAAAATTCAACCCTTACCCAATCGTATCCATCTCCTGCGGAAGGCCCGGGCCCGGGGATATCAATTTTAAAATAATCGCCTTTTGCCGCAAGCCGGTATTCTTCCCCGCCTTTGTCACCGGTCAATGTAAATTCTGCACTGGCAGGGCCACATAGATTATGCCAAGCAGCAGGGTTAAGCATCCTGTTGCAAGCCTTTTTAAAAGTAAACATCGCTTCTTCTTTTGTATCCAGCTCCACACTATTTTCAAGATCAGTGTTTTTACCTTTAGTTTCCGGCGGTACCAATTCATTTTCCATGATGATATTTTTTGATTAAAAGTAGATAC
>JBDTLZ010000085.1:0-15673 GCA_039934515.1 Ginsengibacter sp. | reverse complement strand
AATCCATGTAAACAATACCGACGAGCTCCTGGTGACGAGAATTTCAGCTATCCAATCCTCGCTGGGAATTCATCGTCATATTTGGCAGATACTACATTCGGTTTATGAAAAAGGTCGTATTCATATAAGCGATTTAAAAAATCTTATGCAGCCTTTTGCAGATTCCGACACCGTGCACAACCTTCTTACAAAGCTTAAAATAACTTGTGTCATATTTAATGCCGAAGATAAAATAACCCTTACTTCCAACGGGCTGGATCTGTACAGAAATGGTTTTGACATCGGTAACTGATAAATTGGAGATTTTCCCAATGCTAAAGTGAACTGCCAATTGCGTATTCTTGCTGCTTCACCAATTTCAGTTCAAACTCTTATTTCTCTTTTTACAAATTATTGCCTGTTTTTTTTGCCGAACTTGTGCAATCGAAATTATGCGCATGAAGGTAAAAATCCTATTAATTATTTTCTCGTGGAACGTCTTGTTTGCGGAATCACAAGTTATGCAACAACTGCATAATACCTGGCATGCTGTTCTGGAAAGAAAGGATGGAAAGCAGGTTGTATTTCAGCTTGAAGGCAAGATAGAGCAAGGTAAGACAGTTTTATATGTTATCAATGGGGCAGAAAGGATAAGGATAACAGGTGTGAAAAAAGCAGGAGACTCTGTTTTCTTTGAATTGCCTGCATTTGAAACGTCTTTCAGGGTACTATTGCAGGCCAATGGGAATATGGCGGGAAAATTTATAAAGCGCACTTCAGGGAGTACACAGTACTGGCCCTTTTATGCGATTGCAAAGCAGGAGAATCGATTTACCCCCGGAGCGGGCGATGCAAAAAATAATATTTCCGGCAGGTGGGATGTTAGCATTACGAGGGCAAATGGCACTATCCGTAAAGCGATGGCGGTTTTCGAACAAAAAGGCAATAAACTTACGGGGAGCTTCTTAACACCCTCTGCGGATTACCGGTATCTCGATGGAATTGTTACGGGTGACTCAATTTTCTTATCAAGTTTTGATGGAGACAATATTCGCCTGTTTGAAGCGAAGATCGATAATTCTTACACAATTTCGGGGGGTACTTTTTATAATGGTTATACGAATAAAGAAACCTGGATAGCCATAAGGAATGATTCCGCTATCCTGCCAGAGCTGAATCAGCCAACCAGGTTACGTGACGGGGAATCAAGACTTGATTTTATTTTCAAAGACCTGCAAGGGCAGCCGGTTTCAATCAATGACGACAAGTTCAAAAACAAAGTGGTGGTTGTCCAGCTTATGGGGAGCTGGTGTGCCAATTGCCTTGATGAAACCAGGTTTCTTTCTGACTATTATAAAAAGAATCGTTCCAGGGGAATTGAAATGATCGCACTGGCTTATGAATTAACTACTGATAGCAGCAGGTCAAAAAGGAGTGTGGCCAAATTTCGAAAATTATTTGATGTGCAATATCCAATGCTTATTACAGGTGTAGCCGCCGGTGATGAAAGAAAGACGGAAAAAACATTGCCACAGCTTTCAACAATAAATTCATTTCCCACAACAATATTTATTGATAAAAATGGTAAGGTGCGGGAAATACATACAAATTTTTATGGCCCCGGCAGTGGTGAGTTTTATATAGCGTCTAAAAATAAGTTTTTTAAAACCGTTGATGGGCTGGTGAGGGAGTAGCCGTTTTTTGCGGGGCTGATGTTATAGTATTTTTCTTATAAAAAATCCCAAATTAAAATCTGGTTATTTCGAAAAAATTTTCGATCTGTCTTTTTTTGACAGATTATGAAAGCATTTTCCACAGATTCCACAGGTTTCCACGGATCACCCTGGTTTGAGTGGTTATTTCTTTTGTAAAATCTGGGTACAACTTTTTCGGGATGTTTCGTTTTGAGCATATGGCATCACGCTACAAAACGAATCAAATCTTTATAGCTGAGATAAAAATGCTAACCAGGTCCAAACTTATGAAGTTGTTCCTGTGCACAAATACAAATCCGGTTTTAATTACCAAGAACAGACTTTAACGCTATGTACTTTTCCAGGCTTTTCATATTGTGGCCTTTTTCTCTCATGGATTTTATAAAGGTTGGCGAGGTACCGGTAGCTTTGGCGCCAATAACATCATCAAGGGTTACATTGGCAAATCCCAAATCCCTGTATTCCTTTATTACAGCGGGTGTAACCTCCTGCGCTTTTAGTGAAACCAGTTCATCTGCCTTAATATTATTATAGCCTGCATTGCGAAATGTTATGGCATATTCCGGCGTTACATTGAGGGCTTTGAAAGATATAAGGTCGCTGTTTGACAAATCATTGTAACCTATTTCTTTAAAAGAATTAATAAAGGCATGGTCAATTTTCAATGCTTTAAAAGCAATAATATCGTCTTCGTCCTTATCCTTCTTTTTACCCATGACATAGACTTCGTCATTTTTGTTTTTGTCTGCAGTAACGTCACCGGTTTTATTACTGTTATCATCTACGTGTTGGCGAACAGTATTCATAGTATTTATATCCGCCCTTGTCTTATCTGAGTCCCGGAAATCAGCAATATATTTGCCATCAATACCCTGTGCTTTAAAGGTTATTATCTTTTCGGGAGTGATATCTTTATAGCCTGAATTGCGGATTTCATTTATATAGGCCTTGTCTACATTCAGTGCTTTAAAAGGAACAAGATCATCCAGGCTGATATCTGGAAATCCTGCCTCTTTTATAGATTTGATATAGTCTTCGCTTACATCCAGGGCCGCAAGCGGAATCAGCTTGTCTTTATCCGGTTGTGTATAGCCATTTTTCTTAAGCATCGGCACATAAGACCGCTTTAGATTGACTAAAAAGAAAACCATAATGTCCTTGTCGCCTGTTACATCAATGCCTTCTTTGTGCATATCATCATTATAATTATTATCGGAAATAAATTTATATTGCCCCATGCCTTTATCGCCATCAAATTTGCCGGTAAATTCTATAGTGCCTGCCTCCCGCTTTAACGAGAAAACTCCGGGTATGTCACGTGGCAGATCTTTAAACTCTTTCAACAGGAATGTAGTTCCATTCATAGCTTTTTCTTCAGCGGCACTTTTAAACTGCACGTTTACCTTGTCATCTTTTATTGTAGCAAACCAGTTACCTTCTGTTTGAATCCCGGTGGTAACCGCAGGTTGTGCCTTTTGGTTCGTTTTGGTAACTGTGGATTGACTTTTAACTACCGGCTCATTAAAAAGACATACAAAAAGTACCATCAGTGGTAAAAGAAAAAAATATTTCCAGGTTGTGTGCACGTTTGATTTTTTTGCGTTCATCATGACTATTCTTTTTTTAAGAAGTGATTGATTATAATTTGTGGTGAGACTGAGTGGAAAGTGGGGGGCTGCAACTTTCAACAGGCTCAACTGGTAGCTTTCTTTCTTTACTCCATCATACTGTAACACCTTACGATCGGTAAAAAACTCGAGATTGTTTTCTAATTCTTTTCGCCACAGCCAGGCAAAGGGATTGAACCATTGGAAAATAAGGGTGATCTCACCAAGAACGAGATCGAACGTATGCTTTTGCCCGATATGGATCTTTTCATGAAGCAGCACCTGGTTATAGGTTTCCCAGTCGTATTTACCAGGATTAATAAAGATGTTGTTCCCGAATGAACATGGCGCTTTGTCGCCCTGTATTTCGACAATACGAAATTTTCCATCCCTAATTACGGGCCTGGAATACGCTTTATAAAGCAATGCCACTGCCTGCATCAAAAAATTAAGCCCACACAGGACCACTCCAAACCAGTATAAATAGATAAGCCACTGTTCAACCTTTTGAAGGTTTATAGATTGATTTTTTTGATTCGGTTGATCAATCCTTGAAATCGCATTCTGTGCGGTCGAAGCGGTAGTATTATTATCAACTGGTATTTCCGTTGAAGCTAGATTTACAGGTGCGGCCGCTTTTCTAAAGGATATTTCCTGCGGGATGTGAATAACCGGTAAAATAAAGGCCAGGATAATAAATAAAAGAAGCACAAACCGGTTCAAATAAAAAAAAGTTTCTTTTTGCAGGAGGAGCTTGTAAAAAATAAGGCACGCAGTAAGAATAAGCGATGCATATAATATGTATGGGATCATTTGTTATCTTTTTTAATGATGGTTACAATCTCATTTAATTGCTTATCGGTTAGCTTTTGTTCTTTTGCAAAAAATGCAAGCATACGTGGATAAGAGTTATCAAAATACTGACTCACGATATCTTTGAGCGCAAACTTTTGATAAGCTTCCCTGCTGATAACAGGAAAATAGTGATGCATGTTACCGGTTGTTTCATGATCCAGGAACCCTTTTTCTTCCAGTATCTTAACCATTGTTGCCACGCTGTTATAATGCGGTTTCGGATCTGGCAGTAATGGAATGATGTCTCTTATAAAGGCTTTAGTTAGATCCCAAAAAGCCTGCATTATCTGCTCTTCACGTTTGGCAAGTTTCATCATAACATCTAATTTTCATGCAATATACTACTAATCCATTAGTAGACAAACTAATTTATTAGTAATAGTGCAAAATCTTGAATGAATGGAGCCTTGCTAAAAAACAGGAGGTGTGCAATTAACGGTCGAAAACATCTCCCTTTTTATCTGTAGCGATCACCCAGCGTAAGGCAGCAATAATGAGTTTGTTTTGCGTAGCATCAGTGAATATGTGCGGGCCATGGCCCATGTTAAGATAGATCATGCGGTAACCTGTATTCGTCCATACCACCGGCATATCGCCGTCCTTGATGATATCTTTGATGCCCATGGGAAAGTTTTCCGGTGACAAACTCACCAGGACTTTTACTTTTTTATTGTCCCTTGGGCTGGGCTTCCACTGGTACCACTCGCCCGTAGGTGCAATAAAAGTTACCGGCAATCCTTTTGTAACAGGGTGCGTGGTGTCATCAATGGTGAGTTTTGCCGGCATGGGTGGCCAGTTGTTATTGTAAAAAACTGCACCACCTAAAAAATTTACGAACCACGGCCAGTCAGTAGTATGGTCGTTGTAGCCTGCTACATGAAATCCAAACCAGCCCCCTCCGTTTTCCATATACTTTGTAAAAGCTTCCCTTTGAGAGGGATTGTGAGGGAAATCATTGATCATCATCAGCAACTGGTAGCCTTTAATTTTCTCATCATTGAGATCTTCCATATTGCTGGTAGTGTCAAATACGAAACCTTTACCCACTGTAAGTTCTTTGAAAAATTGTATGGCATCGTCAGCAAAATCAACATGCGCTTTTTCAACCGTGCGGCTGAAGAACGCAAGTACTTTGAATCTTGGAAATTGCCCAAACGACGTTGATGCTAACAGTAAGGAACAAACGCAAAAATAAAATTTGAAAAATTTCATTTTGATAATAATATTTTAAATAGCAGTTACCTTTCAAAAATACCTAAAAGAAGTAATGTACTTTGAATTTTACACAATTGCAGTTTCGGGAGAAATTCGGGAAAAATACAGGCCGGGGTGAATTTGGTTATATCACAACATAGTTCGTGAAAGGAACCACCAGTCAGTTAAGAGAATATCTTAAAACAGGAAGTTTAATTTTTGTTTGGTACGGGCCATGTTGTTTATTTTCATCTTTACGCACCGGATCTGTCCATCCCATTTTCATTACCAATGGTCCGTAGTGCTTTCCAATCCTCATTATTAGATAATATTTGTAAATAAGCAGTCATTCTGAGTTAAATATAATTTAGGCTATATTTAATTTTGTTTTTATAAACTACAAAACCAATCAGATGATAACAGTAAAATGGCTCGGTGTTTATCCCGCATTACTTACGCCGTTTAAAAGTGATGACACCATTGATTTTGAAATGTTTGAAAAAAACATAGTTGTACAGATTGAAGCCGGTATCGACGGTGCAGTAATAGGTGGCTCCCTGGGAGAGTCAAGCACGCTCACAAAGGAAGAAATTAAATCATTGATCATTCGTGCAAAGGAAATTACCAGTGAAAAAATTCCTGTTATCGGTAACATTGCTGAACAGTCAACAAACGGAGCTGTAAAGGCTGCAGTGGACGCCGAAAAAAATGGTGCCGATGGCTTAATGTTGCTGCCACCGATGCGCTATAAAGCCGATGAGCATGAAACAGTGGAATATTTTAAAACGATTGCAATGAGTACTTCATTACCGATCATGCTTTATAATAATCCTCACGATTATAAGATCGAAGTTACCCTGGATATGTTTGAAGAATTGTGCGATATACCAGGTATCCAGGCAGTAAAAGAATCCACGCGGGACGTATCTAACGTTACACGGATAATCAACAGGTTTAATGACCGTTTTAAAATTCTATGTGGCGTTGATACGCTTGCATTGGAAGAACTCGCACTGGGTGCTCATGGTTGGATAGGTGGGCTTGTAGACGCATTCCCCGCAGAAACAGTTGCCATTTACCGGCTGATGAAGGCAGGCCATTTTAAGGAAGCACTAGGTATTTACAGGTGGTTCCTTCCATTGCTTGAACTTGATATCCATGTGAAGTTGGTACAATATATTAAATTAGCTGCTTCCAAAACGGGGATAGGTTCTGAATATGTAAGAGCTCCACGTTTAATGCTCCAGGGAGCCGAAAGAAAAAAAATAGGTGAGATAATAGACCAGGCGATCAGTACAAGGCCTGAACTTCCGGACTACCTGAATTTACAAGTATTAGAAACGGTTGAAAGTGGTTACTCCGGTTAACCGGCAGTTATTAAATTATGGCTTTAAAAAGATTCTTTTGTATAGACGCCCATACGTGCGGCAATCCTGTTAGGCTTGTTGCGGCGGGCGGCCCATTTTTGCTGGGAAAAGACATGAGTGAAAAGCGCCTGCATTTTTTAAAGGAATTTGATTGGATACGAAGAGGCCTTATGTTTGAACCAAGGGGCCACGATATGATGAGCGGTAGTATTTTATATCCCCCCCACGATCTTAATAATGATGTATCTGTATTGTTTATCGAAACCAGCGGATGTTTACCGATGTGCGGCCATGGAGCCATCGGCACCATCACTATCGCTTTGGAAGAAGGTTTAATAGTACCCAGAACCGAAGGTAGTATACGTATGGAAACGCCGGCGGGATTGGTTTTGGTTAGCTACCGGCGGGAGGGCAACAAGATAAAAACCGTAAAACTTACCAATGTCGCCTCTTTCCTTGACAAAGAAGGTTTGACGGCTGATTGCCCTGAATTGGGGGAGCTTGTTATAGATGTTTCCTATGGTGGAAATTTTTATGCCATAGTTGATGTGCAAAAAAATTTTAAAGGTATTGAGCATTACAGTGTTGATAAACTTATCGTTTATGCAAGGGAACTCCGCAAGCGAATTAATGAAAAGTATGAATTTAAACATCCGGAAGATCCCGCGATAAACGGGTGTTCCCATATACTTTGGACGGGAGCCGTATTGGACAAGTCGTCTACAGCCCGTAATGCCGTTTTCTTTGGCGATAAAGCGATCGACCGAAGCCCGTGCGGAACAGGCACATCGGCGAGGATGGCGCAGTGGTATACCAAGGGCAAATTGAAGAAAGGCGATACTTTTATACATGAAAGCATTATAGGATCTAAGTTTACCGGCACAATTGAAGAAGAGACCACGGTTGCCGGAAGACCGTCTATCAAACCTGGTATTGAAGGTTGGGCGAGAATTTTTGGGTACAATACCATCACCATTGACGAGGATGATGACCCATATGCACTCGGCTTCCAGGTACTATAATATTTTTTATTAAATTCCCGGATTTATTTTATGAAAGCAGTAGTAATAGGTGGCGGCATCATTGGGTTAAGTTCGGCCTATTATCTCCGGCAGGACGGTTGGGAAGTTACCATTTTAGATAAAACTGATCTTACAGACAACTGTTCATATGGTAATTTAGGAATGATCGTTCCAAGTCATTTTGTTCCCCTGGCTGCACCGGGTATTTTATCAGCCGGTATCAAATGGATGTTTAACAGCAGGAGCCCTTTTTATGTAAAGCCCTCACTGAGCCCACACCTCTTATGGTGGGGGTTAAAATTTATTAAAAGTGCCACACATCAAAATGTTGAAAAAGCTGCTGTACCGCTTCGGGATATTCATCTGTTAAGTAAGAGGTTGTATGAAACCCTGGCAGCCAGTGAAGGCTTTGATTTTGCACTGGAAAACAGAGGGATTTTAATGTATTATAAAACTGAAAGATTTGGAGAAGAAGAAGTTCGCCTGGCAGAAAAAGCAAAGTTATTGGGTCTTGACGCGGAGGTATTGGACTGTGCAGAAGTGCAGGAACTGGAACCTGAAATTGAACTGGATATTCTCGGAGCGGTTCATTACAGGTGCGATGCCCATTTATATCCCAATAAATTAATACCGCAGTTAATACAATTTCTTACCAGGGATGGTGTAGTTTTTAAAACGGGAAGTGCCGTCGAAAGGATCATTACCGAAGGAGGTACAATAAAAAAAGTAATTACAACAAACGCTGAATATGAAGGAGACATCGTGATCATCGCCGGTGGATCATGGTTACCGGGGCTGACAAAAATGGCCGGAGTTTCTGTTCCTCTTATGCCGGGCAAAGGTTATTCCTTTACTTATGACTGCCCGCAAAGTAAATTAAATATTCCCGCAATTTTATGCGAAGCCAGGGTTGCCATTACACCAATGAATGGACACATGCGATATGGCGGCACAATGGAAATTGCACCGGTGAATGACAAAATAAATTTGAAGAGGGTAGAAGGCATCGTTCAATCCGTTCCAAAATATTTTCCTTCCATAAAATTGGATATGCCCGAAAAAAAGGATATCTGGTATGGTTTCAGGCCGTGCACGCCTGACGGATTGCCCTACCTTGGCTATTCGGAAAAAGTCAGCAACCTCATCATTGCCGGGGGGCACGCGATGATCGGCTTAAGCCTTGGGCCGGCAAGTGGGAAAATTGTAGCAGAACTGGCCAGCCGGCAACCTCTTTCTGTTGATGTTGCAGCCTTCAACCCCAGCAGGTTTTCATGATATTTAAACCTTCAGCATACCGTTTTAAATTAATTGACAACTGCTTTATCCATCCTTTATCCATGAGTTTTTCTTTTTTACTGGTTTCTCAAATAATTGCAATTTTTATGGGTGCCATATAACGGTACAGGCTTTAAACATAGAAGGCTATTGCAGGTAACACAATCGATTATCTTAGTGTTGATTTTATGCGTAAATTAGTTGTCCGCTCAGTAAGCTCCGGTACCTAATCTGGCTCACCAAAAGAAATAAAATGTCACTGCATGTTATAATAGATCCCTTTTTATTATCTCACACCCTAATACTAAAAAAATGAAACAAATTATTCTTTTTATCAGTCTCATTTTGCTTGTTATTGTAACAAATGCACAATTAAACTCCTGGAGTTTGTCGGGCAATAGTAACGCCACCAGCTCTTCTAAACTTGGCACCACAAACGGAATTGGTTTAAGGTTCTTTACCAACAACCTTGAAAAGATGCGAATTGCTACCAATGGGAATGTCGGCATAGGTACTACTACTCCGCAGCAGATCTTAGATGTAAATGGAAACCTGAACATTGCAGCTGGCTCAGGCTTTTATATTAATAATGAAAGGGCTATTCATGCCACTGAGGCAAACTTTTTTGCCGGCCAGCATGCAGGAGATTTGAATGCAGATGGAAAATTTAACACGGGTATAGGTCCTTACGCATTGTCTCATAACGTTTCAGGAAACGCAAATACTGCCAGTGGCTATGGAGCATTATTTTCTGATATCAGCGGTTCCTATAATACCGCAAATGGTATTAGAGCACTATATCATAATACTACCGGTACAAACAATGTTGCCCAGGGATCATATGCCTTGTATAAAAACATTGAGGGATATGCTAATACAGCATCTGGTAGTTCGGCATTAGTTACTAATACTTCCGGAAATTCAAACACGGCCAGCGGCTATGGCTCATTATACGCTAATACCAGCGGTTCCTTTAATGTCGGTACCGGTGTTTACACTCTTTTTGCCAATACGCAAGGATATTTTAATACCGCATCCGGCATCTCAGCATTAGTTTTTAATTCTACAGGCAATGGCAACACCGCTAGTGGTTATCTCGCATTATTCAATAATGTAGATGGAAATTACAATACTGCAATAGGATATTTTGCGGGTTTTGAAGGTGCTCACCTGTCAAATGCTACTGCTATTGGAGCTAACTCAGCAATTACGGCAAGCAACCAGGTAAGAATTGGAGACAACACTGTAACAAGTATTGGTGGTTACGTTGAATGGACCAATATTTCAGATGGCAGGGTGAAGAAAAATATTAAAGAAAATGTTCCGGGCCTGGCCTTCATTAATAAACTTAAAGCGGTTACTTATAATCTCGACCTTGATGCCACAAGTAAAATCACTGAAAGTGCAAAAGCCAATGAGAAGTATAGTGAGCCTTTACCAACTTCACCTCAATTAGATGGAATGGACATTGCTGAAGGTGGAAAAATCAATCCGGAAAACAATAAGATCCCTGTGGCCTCGGCAGAAAAATTAGCTGCAATTAAGAAAAAGGAACAAGTAGTTTATACTGGATTTGTGGCACAGGAAGTTGAAAAAGCAGCTAAAGAAATCAATTATGATTTTAGTGGTGTAGATGCTGCAAAAAATGATAAAGACCTCTATGGCCTCCGGTATTCCGAATTTGTAGTTCCACTTGTAAAAGCCGTGCAGGAGCTAAGCATAAAAAATGAGGAAAATGACAAATTAATAAGCGATTTGCAAAGGCAGATAGATGAATTAAAAGTGGCGGTATCGGGGAAAGGCAATAGGACATTAATGAATGCTGCCAGCGGTTATCTAAAGCAAAATGTACCAAACCCATCTAATAGAAATACGGTTATCGGTTACTTCCTGCCCGATAATACCGGAAGGGCCCAAATAATAATAACAGATGGGAAGGGCAGTACCTTGAAAGTTTACACTGCTTCAAAAGGCTCCGGGCAATTAAACATAGGAAGCAGTGAACTTCCTGCAGGTAACTACAATTATTCCTTATATGTTGACAGCAAAAAGATAGACTCCAAACAAATGATAATTGCGAAGTAGGGGTAAACTAATGCGAATATGGGAGAATACGGCGGGCACACAACGACAAACTCTACGGCATTTCGAATAGTTAGTTTGTGGTACCTATTATTTTGAAGACAAATAAAAACAGAACAGATTCACCGCAATTTGAAAGGATTTTTTACCTTATTTGACCAGGAATGTAAGTAGCATTTTAAAAAAATATTTAGAAAATAAATATATATTTGGTACCGGCCGGTTCATTACGAACCGGCAAATAAAAAAATAAATTATGTCGAAAGTTGTAGTCCGCCACAAGGTAAAAGATATCGATGCCTGGCTTCAAGGCCATATGGAAAGAGTTGCATTATTCGCACCTGCCGTTTCCAATTTTGAAACATTCCAGGATGCCGATGATCCCAATTCAGTAGTCCTCGTGATCGAGGTAAACGACCTGGAAAAACTGGGAGCGATCATTAACGATCCCGCTAATGCAGGTTTAAAAACAAAACATACTGTGTTGGACCCGATTATTATGTCTACGCAGGTAGCTCTTTAGCTTTACTCGTCTTGAGACCGGCGCAGGGTAATTTATAACAAAAAAGCCCGGGTGAAAACCCAGGCTATTTCAAATTAAAAAGCGGGTAATACGTTCACCCGTATATATAGAGTTCAAAGGCAGCTTGTAAACAATCCTTACATGTGAACATATACGAAAAGTAAACCAACCTGGATTTTTGTAAAAGGAAAGCATTTAACGGCGGTGTCTTTATCTTCTCCATAGTTTTCTTAATATTTGCCGGAAAAATTATGGCTATCACCTGGTAAGGGATTTTACAATACATTATTATATTAGTTGCACTTGTGTTCAGAGAGTAACAAAATAATATACAGCACGCGATCTTTTTCTCGATTATATATTATACGCATGCCTGACTTGCGTTGCAAAGACATAAAGGGTTGCCGGTGAAAAAGCGGCTACGGAAGTAAAGAGGCATGGGCAGTTAGTTTGATATGGGATCTTGATTCCTAATATCGGTAGTTAAAGACACGGAAGCCTACTCAATCCTTTGAGATTTGTAAACATTCAAACAAAACCCCTGTGTTGAATGTAGCTGAGTGTATAAAATGTGGGATAAAGAACCATGACTGTTCTTTATAAAATGAAGCTTTTTTACTAGCCAGGCTTTGACGAATAACCCGGGTAAAATTGTCTCACTATTTATTCCTGCTTGCTGCCCTTGTTTTTGCAGCCTTTTTTGCAGCAACGGAGCGATCGGCGGCAGGGCGTTTTTTAGCTGCGGATTTGGCTTGTTTTGAAAGCGCTTTTGAAGAAACTGTGTTTGTCGGCTCTTTCTTTAAGGCTTTTATTGCCGCTCCTGATCTTTTTATTGACACCGGCTTTTTCGATTTTGCTCTTTCTTCATCCTGCTTTGCCTTTTTCTTTAGAACTGCTCCTCCTGTTTTGGGTGGAGGAAGTTTTATGCCGGCACGGCGCGCTTCCGACAAGCCTATAGCAATAGCCTGTTTGGCAGAACGGACACCGTGTTTTCCGTGCTTTACTTTTTCTATTTCGTCGTGTACAAATTCACCCGCCTGGGTACTTGCGCTCTTGCCTTCACTTTTGTCTTTTTTTGCTTTTTCTATTGTGCTTTTGTCTGGCATAAAAAATGTTTTAAAATTTAAAGCACCAACTTATATGCCATACATTTGATAAAGCCTTATTTATATCGTAATGCATTCAGCAACTGTTTAAGGGCAGGCCTTGTTTTGACTACAACAAAAATAGAGTTGACTATACCTTGTAAACTTATTGAAAAATTCCTTTCTGTCCACCATCTTTTTGCATAGACCTTATTGATACATTTCGGGGAATTTTCAGGAATATTAAAAATGAATTCCTTTTTTGTCTATATTTTCGATTAATGTTCTATTGCTATTTTATTGTTGAATTTACTAGGGTACTTTAACATATGTACGTGTTGTTGAATTGTGAAGCGTTACAATAATTGCCTCGTTTTTTATAATTTTTGCAGAGTTAGCTATCGAATTAAAAATTTCTGAACCTGAACTTAACTAAATGAAAGAATTACCCGTAGAATTTTCTTATCATGAAGCGGCTGAAAATTTTATTAAAATTTATTGTGAAAAAAATGTAGCTGAAAATATCGCTTTCACTTATGGTTTTCAAAATAGGATGGTAAGAGAAGCTATGAAAATTGGCAAATCGCTTTCCATAAAAAAAAGGTCATTTGAAAATGCCATTACAGCAACGTGGTTTGCATTTGCCGGTGTTAAAATCATTTCGGGTGGACCGGGCGAATCTGTTGTCTTATTGGATAAATTTTTTACTGAATCGAATTACCCCGCTGAAGATAGGGAAGTGGTCAGGAATGCAATAAACACAGTCAGAGAAAATAAGTATGCTGATACTAAAGTTGAAAAAATCGTTTGTGACGCCATCAACAGCGCTCTTGCCTGGCCGGATATTTTCGAAAATATAATATTGGTCAAGGAAGAAGAAGAGCGTCTTACCGGGGTCCATAGGGAGGAACTATATTATCTCACATTTTTCAGAAATGCCTTTTTGAAAAGGAGGTATTACACAAAATATGCCACTGAAGAATACGGCGGTCAACGCGAAAAAAATTTTGAACTGCTGGAACGTCGTATCCACAAACTAGAATCCACAGAAAAATCAAAAACTATAAATTCTAAGAACTCCGAGGAGAACCAGATATTGTCGGACAAAGAAACGGAAGATCTTTTCAAAATTGCGTTTAGAAATTACAACCGTCTTATTTCGGTGGCAGACTCCAAGGCTGCCTTATTGATACACGTAAACTCAATTATAATTTCAGTTGTACTTGGGCTGGTTATAAGCAAGATTGAAAAAAATTCTTTTTTATTAACTCCAACTGTCACGCTCTTCGTATTTTGTCTTGCCACAATATTCCTGTCGGTCCTGGCAAGCCGTCCCCAGAAAAATAGCTATTCCGAGAAGATAAGCTCTCATACCTATCAAAAGTTTTTCTTCGGCAGCTTTGATTTGATTGACAGCAGTTTTCGCCATGCAACCTGGGAAAATTATTATGCCCAATTGCATGAACTGTTTAACAATGCAAAAGATGGTGTTTACCTGGAGCTCTTCAAAGAATCATTTAATGTAAGAAAAGTTCTTGCAAGAAAATTCAGTTATTTATCTGTAGCCTATTGGGTATTTATAATAGGACTGGCAGTTTCCATTCTCATTTTTGTGATAAGTATAAAAGACCATCGTATCATTGACTGATCCATCGATGAGGTTGGAAAAAGCAAGCTATGGCATAACTAAATTCTGTTCACACAACTATATTTATTCCGAAAAAGTTATTCCAAATGTGCTCTTAACATCCAGGCCATTTTCTCATGAGTTTCCAACAATCCTGTGATAAAATCGCTGGTGCCTGCATCCTTCCACTCATCGGCATAGCGGTTAATGTTTTCCCGCAGCTGAATGATGATGGTTTCATGCGCTTCCAATAAGGATTTCATATATCCTTTGCTATTATTTTTTTCCCTGGTCTCTTCAGTAAGATGGGTTAGTTTTAAGAAGCCATTGAGGGTGGCTTCTGCATAATGACCCAGTGTGCGGATACGCTCTGCCACATCATCAACAATCGACTCGATCTGCTTGTATTGCTCTTCAAAGAACCGGTGTATTGTTAGAAAATCGGGGCCTTCTACATTCCAGTGGGCATTTCTTGTTTTAATGTATAATACATTTTCATCTGCCAATAAGATATTAAGTGAATGAGCGACTTCCGCCAGGTTTGATGGCTTGATACCAATTGCTGTTTCCATGATTTTTTGATTTTATTTTAAAGTTTTTATGTATCGGGAAATTGATGCTGGTGTGAAGATAGTTTGAATGTTTAAAAACGCAGTAATGTTCCATGCAATTTTTTATGGGCATGAATTATTTTGATTTTTGTATATGTTTGGTTGCCGAAACTATATTAACGGCCAGGTTTCCTGAACATTTCAACCCTGACATGGTTGAACACCAACAGGCGGAAATTTTGAAGTGATAATTAGCGTTAAGAAGAAACAAAATAGAGGTGAAAAAGCGCAAATGTGCGTTTTAAAATTTAGCCGTCTGGGAAAGTAGAGCCGGTACAAAATCAGTTCGTCACGATCCAGGCAGAGCAAACATATTCAACATTTTATTAACTTCAATATTAAATAAATGGGCGGCTTAACGCTACGGTCTGACCAACAAATTTTTAAACTGCAGGAGCGCCAAGGGTTAACAGCAATTCAAAAAGGTTTTGTGTATGTTGCCGGGCAAACAAATCCCCTGCTGTCCTGCCGGGGTCTTCACATGATAATTTATCGAACTGAATAGATTAAACGTGAGATCCCGGCATGGAAGGAACTTTAACTTTAAGATTGTAAAAGCGGCAAATATGTTATGCTTATGAGATGGATCAGGCTATTAAAAGGATTATTTTTTTCAAAGGTTCGTCCAAACTAATAACGGATACGCTTAAACGAACTCCAAATGAAATGAAGGTCATGTTTTTCGAATGGCTTACCCATTTATTTTCTCATTTATTTTATTCAACAACTCC
>JBDTLZ010000084.1:0-23303 GCA_039934515.1 Ginsengibacter sp. | reverse complement strand
AATTTATCCTATAGCTAATAACGCTCAATAATAAGAAGAGTTGTTCCCCTTTAGGAGTTAGGGGCAAGAGCGACAAATTGGAATGCACCCTATGAAGGTGATTAACTCCTGAAATTACTTAACTTGCTTTCTATACAAAAGATCGTTGTGCGGGAAAGCTTATGGTTCAATACTTCTTGATATATAAAGACAAAAATTTCGATGGGTTCTATAAACTTAATATACTTATTTCATTTAATGTTTTCAGCAAAGAGACCAGACAGCATTGGTAGCAATTATCCCGAAGAGAATTGCTTTGCAAAGTTCAAGTCATAATCCCGTTTAGTAATAATTAGAAATGCCGATTTATGGAAACTGGAAATTTTGTAATTTCTCTCGACTTTGAATTGCTCTGGGGAGTGCGGGATAAAGTAGGAATTGCTCAATATGGCGAACATATAAAAGGAGTGCATAAGGTTATACCAAGACTTCTTGAAAATTTCAATGAATATCATGTCAAAGCAACTTTCGCAATTGTCGGCTTTTTATTTTTTGAGACCAAATCGGAGTTGCTTAACAATTTACCCGACAGGCTGCCTTGTTATATCGACAAATCACTTTCACCTTATACCGGGCATTTTGATATTGTAGGAGATAATTTCGAAACCGATCTATACCATTTTGCTCCCCGGCAAATAAGACTGATTCAAAAATATCCTGAACATGAAATCGGATCTCATACTTTTTCTCATTACTACTGTTTGGAAAAAGGCCAGACAATTGAGGACTTTAAATCCGACATTCTTAATGCTCAAAGGGTAGCCGGGAAATTTGGAATTAAGCTTACATCATTGGTTTTCCCCCGTAATCAATATAATGACGAATATTTAAGTGTGTGTAAAGAAATGGGCCTTACCTGCTGTCGCGGCAATGAGATTTCCTGGATTTACAAAGCCCTGAATGCCGAAAGTGAAAGTCTATTTCGACGTGCTATCCGTCTTATAGATGCCTATATAAATATTTCGGGTCATAACTGTTATGCTATTGATAGCCTTAAAAGTAAGTACACCATTAATATTCCCTCCAGTCGCTTTTTAAGGCCTTATACAATAAAACTGAAAGCATTGGAAAAATTGAGGCTAAACAGGATAAAATCGGGAATGACCTATGCTGCAAAAAACAACCGTACTTATCACCTTTGGTGGCATCCTCATAACTTTGGGATAAACCAGGATGAAAATTTTGCGTTCCTGGAAAAAATCCTGCTGCATTATAAAATACTAAACAGGGAGTATGGCTTTCAAAGCCGAACAATGTCAGAACTCGCAAAACAAATACTATAAATGCCGATAGAAGATTATAAGCTGTCAAAAATAACAAGCGTCGATAACGAGGAAGTAGAATTGCTGGCGTCAGAAAGTGATGGTAACAAAAAGTTCAATGCTGCATTCATACAACATTGGTATTTTGATAATCCGTCGCACTCATACTCGTTGTGGAAAGTAGTGGTCAACGATAAGATAGAAGGTTACGCAACCACGAATAATTTTAAATATAAGGTCAATGGCATACAAATAATGGTGGCGATGCCTCAAAATGTTTTAACTTCTGAGCGAATACGGGGTAAAGGTCTCTTTGGCAGACTTTATTTCAAAACAGAGGTTCATAATTTAACCGACAACAATGTAGCTGCATTCTTAACATTTACCAATTCATTAAGCACCCAGATATTTCTTAATAAATTCGGATACATGAAAGGTAAATGCCCGGTGGTTATATTCGATCTTTTTTCTATCTCCCATCTTTTCAAAAAGAAAAATTATGAAGAATTAAAATCCATTGATGAGATAGGATCATCCTACTTTGAAAATAGGTATTGCTTTGATAATGCTATGCAAAAAGATGGACAATATTACAAATGGCGATATAGTCAATACGGAAAGAACCTGCACATTATAAAAGTATTTGATAAAGAAAATATAATTGGATATGCATTTCTAAAAGAAGAGAAAAAAAGGGGTATAAAGTTTTTAATAATTATGGATATTATTGCGTTAGCTATAAATTATGTATCGAAAATAGTCAATACCTGCTTTACCTATTCTTCTGTGAAATTTTATTCGGGCACCCTGGCATTTGATTTAACTTCCGTGAAACCTGGAAAACGACTCTTAAGACTAAAGATAAAAGACCGGTTTAATTTTTTAGTAAAGGGAAGGGATATTGACGAGTCAAAAATGCTGTCTGGGATTGACTTTAACATGTTTTTTTCCGATCTGGATATTGTTTAATCATAATCAATACCATTCTACCTGGGTTGTGTATCTCCGGTTATATTTGTCTGTCATATAATTGTACCAGCTCATTTCATGGAAAATAGTTCTGCCCTTACACTTTATAAGTGCTTTTAATTTTCAATTTTCCGACTATTCTCTTTGCTATTAAACGTACAATTTTATTTCCCGGGAATACTTACATCAATTAAACAGATGCTATTGAAAATTGATCAGGCATCCCGGAATTGCAACAGCTATTCCGGGTGATGCGCGCAGGCTTGGGTAATACTGCGGTGTAGATAATAGGTTTTTATATAACAGGATCTTAAAGCGGCTACAAAGAGCTAATGCAAGGTACGTTCTCCAAAATGTATAATGGCAGAGAGTAAGCCAAAACTGTGTAGAAAATTAACTACAGGCAGGGATACAATCCTCTGAAACTATGGGGATGAAATAGGAGTAAAAAAACCTGCCATTTGGCGCCTTAATTTTATAGGTAAAATTCCGGCAGCCAGGAGGCTTACATACTATCTTCCCCCTATAAACGTTGTATGATTAATAATTAAACAATTGAATGGACGACCAATCCCAGGATAGCGCATCAAATAGCATCTCAATCCTGATTATTGAAGACAACCCCTCAGATCAGGTATTGCTTGAAGAGAATTTGAAAAGCACAACCTTATTGATTTCAGGTATAAAAATCGTCGACCGCCTTGCCGATGCTTTACTATTACTTGAAAATCAAAGTTTTTCATTAATTTTTTTAGACTTTTTTCTACCGGATAGTAACGGCCTTGATTCATTTACAGAGCTCAAAAAAGCAAATTCGAAAATTCCGGTGGTGATATTATCCGGATTATCCGACACTGAATTGGCTTTAAAAGCAATATCCCTTGGCGCCCAGGATTTTTTAATAAAAGGCGATTACACCGATCAATTCCTGGAAAAAACGGTGAGGTATAGCATTGAGCGGAAAAAGAACCTTGAAATAATCGAAGAAAATAATGAACGGCATAATACCATCCTGAAGGCAACCAATGATATTTTATGGGACTGGAATTTAATTACAAATCAAGTTTCCTGGACCGGCCAGGGACTAAAGAATTATTTGCCGGATGAGATCAACGAAAAAGACATTGCGCAGAACTTTTGGATGCACGGCCTGCACAACGAGGAAAAGCATAAAATCATTGAAAGCCTTTATGCAGCAATACATTCAGGAGAGGCTTCCTGGCAAAGTGATCATCGCTTTTTAAAGAACGATGGAACTTATGCCTTTATGCATACCCGTGGTTATCTTTCGGTTAATGAAGCAAACAAGCCCGTACGGATGATAGGCTCAATGCAGGATATTACGGAAAGAAAGAATGCCGAACTTGAAAGTGAAAAAGCCAAACTTGAAGCACAGGAAGCCCGAAAAACCCAGGAACAGTTTTTGGCCAATATGAGCCATGAAATAAGAACTCCAATGAATGGCATCATCGGGATGACCCAGCTTATTGCGGGAACACAACTCAGTGATGAACAAAAAGAATATGTTGAGACTATTAAAGAATCTGCGTCAAATTTATTAGTTATTATAAACGATATCCTGGACGTTACTAAAATTGTTGCGGGGAAGCTTTTAATTGAAGAAATCGATTATGTATTTGAGGATGTTGTGAGGAATTGTACAAAAATAACCCAGGTGAGGGCTGATAGTAAAGGACTGCTGCTAAAAACTGAAATTGATAAAAAGGTTCCACGAATATTAATTGGAGACCCGGTGAGATTAAACCAGATCCTCGTAAATATAATTGCCAATGCAATCAAATTTACAGAACAGGGTGAAGTAAAGGTCAGCATAAAATTGCTGAATGAGAATGATACAAATGTAACCCTGGGCTTTGCTGTAGAAGATACGGGTATCGGGATAGCGGCAGATAAGCTTGAATCAATATTTGAAAGTTTTAACCAGGCTTCCAGCGCCACCACAAGAAAATATGGAGGCACAGGGCTGGGGCTTACAATTACGAAACAATTAATAGAATTACAAGGTGGCTCAATCAAAGTAAAAAGCGAACCTGGCACAGGAAGTATATTTTCTTTTGAACTTGTGATTAAAAAAGGCAACGAAAGTTTCAGGGCGGGCATGGACACAGATGCCGCCGAAAATAATAGTGCATCTCATCGTTTTCGAGGGGTACAAATTCTTTTGGTTGAAGACAATCTTATCAATCAAAAAGTAGCATCCTATACATTAACTAAGCAAGGTGCCGTCGTTGAAATTGCCAACAACGGGAAAGAAGCGATAATGATGCTTGAGACAAAAAAGTATGACATAATCTTAATGGACATTCAAATGCCTGAGATGGATGGCTTTGAAACGACGGAATATATCAGGAACAGCATTAAAGAATCGATCAGTAAAACGCCCATAATCGCTATGACAGCGTCGGCGTTAGTTTCCGAAAGGGTAAAATGCCTGACGCTGGGGATGAATGACTATCTCTCCAAACCCTTTAAGCCAAAAGAATTATATGAAAAGATCAGTTCCCAGCTTAACTGAATATATCTTTAAAAACCGAAAACGGTTAATTCTCCAATAATATTTCAAACCTGCTATAAACCTATAGACTTTTCCCATTCCAGTTTATAAAGTTTCTGAAAATACAAGAAGGAAGCGACGTTACAAATCCCGGCGAAAGGATGAATATGCCTGAACACAGGAGCCGCGGCGGCAGAAGTCATAAAAAAATAAAAGCCGGATGGTTTTTTACGATACCCACTCGCAACCCGAAAAGCCGGAACAGGGCGGTTCTTGTTCTCAATTTGGATAAAATAGTTTAACGATTGAATAAATTGTGTTAAACTTTTTTCTCTTGCTAAGGTTAATTTTGATCAAGGGGTAACCGGTATGGTTGTTCAGTATATATGGAATTAAATAATCCTACAAGGTCTGCTTGCTGTTTTTTTGATTTTTCAGTATCGGCAAAAATCCGGGTGAAATCGGATGCGGTATATTTTTATTCAAAGCTTGCATTAAAACAATGGATGCCATTGTGGCTACTGGTTTTACCAGGGGATGATTGGGCTTATTTTATAAGTAATATTGTTTTTAACGATTCGCATTTTATATTTTAAAGGAAAGTAAATTGGACATAGAATATTTTTTTCACTATAGCTTGCATAATCCGATACTCTTTTCTAAAGCGCTTATTTTATCCTGATGAAATTGCTCATTCTATGTACACAATGGGGACTGCAAAATATTACCCTGGAAGATTTTTTTAGCAGGTTAACCAATGCAGGTTATGATGGCGTAGATACCTGGATACCCGAAGATCCCCATGAAAGAAAAAAGTTTGTAGGTCTTTTGAATGAATATAAATTGCCCATAGTATGCCATCAATTTCATGCTAAAGGTACCCGCATCAAAGAATTTTGCAGGTCTTTTGAATATTACTTAAATCTTTCCATGGAATGTAATCCTTTACTCATCAATTCTCACTCGGGGAAAGACTATTTTACCACAGAGGAACAATTGAAGGTAATTGATGTAGCGCAGGAATTTTCAGTAAAAAATAATATCAGGATCGCCCATGAAACACATCGCGGCCGGATTGGCTTTAGCCCATATAATGCAAGGGATCTGTTTGCCCTGCGGCCGGATATGAAGATCACTGCCGATTTTTCGCACTGGGTTTGTGTAACCGAAAGTTATTTGGAGAATAGCCCCGAAATCCTGGAGGAAGCTATAATAAGAACAGAACACCTTCATGCCCGGGTTGGCCACCCTGAAGCGCCACAGGTAACAGATCCACGCGCAAAAGAATGGCATGAGGCGACTGGCATATTTTTCAAATGGTGGGATAAAGTAATTGAGCAAAAAAAGAACAAGGGCGAACAGGTATTTACCATAACGCCGGAATTCGGGCCGCCTCCTTACATGGTTACCTCACCTTCCACAGGATTGCCTATAGCCGACCAGTTTGAAATAAATAATTACATGAAAAATGAATTAAGAAAGAGGTACCTGGAATAATTTAAAAACAATAGCTTTTACATGAACAGAAAATTTTATTTCACGGCCATCCTCCTCTTTATAATTGGTGGCATACCTGCACAACAATCCCCGGGTCTTGTAAATGCAACCTTAAATGGGCTGCAGTTTGTTTTCGACGAACAAAGTGGCAGCATACTCAGCATATCTCACCCGGCCACGGGAACCATGTTACAGTCATCACGCGACAGTGCAGGTATTGTGGACCTGGCATTTCCTGTTAGAGAATTTGAGCCGTTGCGCTTAGCTTCCCGGTTTTCAAAAAATGCACAAATTACCAAAGGGAATGGTATGGTTACGATCCACTGGGACGAATTGGGTGCCAGCAGAACATTTACCCGTTTCAAAGGGAAGGTTGCAGCTACGGTTATTTTAAAAGAAGAGCCCGATGGCAAATCCATCAGTATGTCGTGCACCATCCAAAACCAGTCTGACCTGCCGGTACCCCAAGTCATCTTCCCTGATTTTGCTGGCTTTATGGCTTTTAATGGAACAACCGGCACTGAATTCCGTACCGGTGGAATTGCCATAAAGCCTTTTGTCGACATGGTAGTGAGGGAACACGATAATTTTTATGCCATCAATGAAAGTACCCGGTGGTTCCATTACGGGTTTGTGCTCGATGGAAAAAACCTGGTGATCAAATGGATGGATATCGGCGGGCGTAATGGGGGGCTTAGCATCTTTTCAAAAGACTGGGGTGTAAATGGCGGCTACGATGAAGGCGTAATGTTGCAGCTTTCCGAACGCACCAAAAAACTCCGGTATATGCATACGCTATACACGAACATCGCCCCCAATGCTTCGTGGCAGAGCGCAGAATTTATTCTTACCCCCCATGAGAATGGATGGGCAGAAGGCATTATACCTTACCGCCTTTGGGCGAAGCAGCATATTAAAAAACTATATCCCATGCCCGATCATATCAGGGATGGATTGGGCTTTCGGAGTATCTGGATGAAGACTTCTTTTTATAATGAGGATCCTGACGGCATAAATTTTAAATTTAGTGATTTGCCCAAAGTAGCCAAAGACTCCAAAGAAAACGGGCTGGATGAGCTTAACTTATGGGGTTGGTATGAAAACCTATGGCTTCCATTGCCCGCACCGTGGCGATACCTGGGAACGGAGAAGGATTTGACAGCCGCTGTTGCTGAATGCAAAAAGATCGGGGTCAACATTGCTCCTTTTATAACGGTAATGAAAGCTAATACCGAGACCGGGAATAAATACGGATTGAAGCCCAACACTTCCAACTACATATATGATCCCGGGTTTGTGCCCCAGATGAATCCGCCATATGCCAGTGCGGGCAATGGTTCAATGGTATCACAGGCCAATAAAACCTGGCAAAAAGATGTCTTGACCTCGACCAAACATCTTATCGATATGGGCATATCTTCCTTCTCATGGGATCAGTTTTTTTCAGATGGGCCCGGCCACCATCTTGATACGCTTGTTGCAGAAGTAAGAAAAATGGCAAAAGAGAAAGATCCGCAGGCAACTTTTTCAGGAGAAGCAGGCACAAATATGGAATATGAATGCGACTACCTGGATTATACATGGAACTGGGATTATAGTGACAGATGCGATTATCGTGCACTGATCAGTTCTTTGCAGGGCCCGCGGATAAACCAAAACATTGACAGATCGGTGCCTGAGGCAAAAATAGGTTTTGCCGACAACCTGTACTTAAACATATGGACCAGGAAGCCGGATGGAATTAATGGCTCGGATTATATTTCCAATCACCCGGAATTGAGTAAAGCATTGAAACAGTGCGCCCGGTTGCGGAAACAATTTCTCCATTACTTCGTAAACGGGACATTTATAGCAGACTGCCTACTTTCAAAAGATTGCCCCGACGCCCACGTGAGTGCTTACACTTTGGATAAAAGCATGCTCGTGATTGTAATCAACAAAAAAGATAAAAAAGAAATTGCTTTTGAAAGCAATATTGAACCCTGGTTAAAATCCCCGATGGGGAGGTACAAAATAAAACAATACGATGATGGCACTCTTGTAAAAAAAAGGGATATCAGCAAATCGCACTGGAGCGAAAAGACTTCCATGATGAAAAACATGGATATCTGTATATATGAAGTGATCGCAGAATAACCTGCTTGACCTCATCTATATTCCTGCTATTGACGAAGTAGCTTTCATCGGCTAAAAACTAAAAAAATGATGGAAAAAAAATGGCGGCACTTTTTTCGGAATTATCCTTTGCTGGTAATAATATGCGTTTCATTGTCAGCGATAACAGGCTGCAGGGAAAAGGCTGTTTCTCCATTCAGCAAATCGGCAGAAGAATCGTTATCTACTTTTGAGATTGCGCCGGGATTCAAAATAGAGCTGATAGCCAGTGAACCATTGATCAATGATCCTGTGGCTATGACCGTTGATGAATCTGGCCGGATGTACGTGGTGGAAATGGTGGGTATGCCGCTTAATAAATCAGGAATAGGAAAAGTAATATTGCTTTCCGATACCAGTCATGATGGTAAAATGGATAAAAGCACTGTATTTGCCGATTCATTGATCATGCCATCGGGTATTATGCGTTGGAAAAAAGGAGTAATAGTCACAGACCCCCCTAAAGTTTACTACATGGAAGACAGCAATGGAGATGGAATAGCTGATATCAAAAAGCTCATGCTCGATGGTTTTGATACCTCCAACCTGGAAGGGAATGTAAACAATCCAATTTACGGTTTAGACAATTGGATTTACCTGGCAAGTTTACCGGTAATCAAGGGTGGCAACATCCATTATGCCGATGACTCTACATCAGCACGGTTGGAAGAAGGCAGTGTAAGATTTCGCCCGGATCTCCATGAGATCGAAACCATCTCTGGTATAAGCCAGTTCGGACATACATTTGACGCCTGGGGCAATTACCTTGGACTCAATAATCATTACCATGCGTACCAGGAAATGATACCTTCCCGTTATCTCAAACGCAATCCGGATCTCCTTGTTTCCAGGGCTACTCAGCTACTTCCCGATCACTCGGAAGTTTTTTCGATCACCAAAAACCCGGAATACCAGATGCTGACCGAAATAGGTGTATTTACTTCCGCTTGTGGCCTTACAGATTATTTGGGTGGTGCTTTTCCGGAAGCGTATAATACCAATGTAACTTTTGTAGGAGAACCTGCCAGTAATATCGTTCATGTTGACCGGCTGAAGGATAGTGGGGTAACCTTTAAAGCCAATCGTATTGTAGAGCGCAAAGAATTTCTGGCTTCTACGGATCCTTTTTGCAGGATGGTAAATCTGTATATTGGCCCCGACGGAGCTTTGTATATTATTGATTTTTACAGGGAAGTGATCGAAGGCCCCGAATTTATGTCTGAGGAAATCGTTAAAAAAGTGGATCTCTATAATGGAAAAACAAAAGGGCGTATCTACCGGGTTACTGCGGAAGGGGCCGCTCCGGCCGACTGGACCGATCGTTTGCACCTCGGGGATGCTACCATCAGCGAACTGGTAGAAAATCTCGACAATAAGAACATCTGGTGGCGGATTAATTCGCAGCGATTATTGGTCGATAAAAAGGCCGATAGTTCAGTGTCTTTATTAGTTGCAATGACCAATAATGATAAAGCGCCCATGGGCCGGCTGCATGCGCTATGGACACTTGAGGGGATAAATGCATTAACCCCTGATTTAATAATGAAAGCGTTAAAGGATCCTTTGCCGGGTATGCGCGTGAATGCAATTAAATTGGCAGAACTGCACCTGGCAGCGGATCAAAGATTGGCTCCCGCCCTTCTTGCCATGGAGAATGACCCGGATCCGAAAGTAAGGTTCCAGTTGGTATGCACATTGGGTTTTATAAATTCTGCCGAAGCAGATAAAGCCAGGCAGGATCTCCTTTTTAAGGATATTGATGATAAGTGGGTGCAGATTGCAGCATTAAGTGCAGGTTCTTCCCAGTCTCTTGCTTTGCTAAATGGCGTACTTTCAAAATTTGATCCTTCAATTAAGGCGTATGCATCATTGGTTCAACTCCTGGGAGGCATTATCGGGAAAAGCCAGGATGCTTCCGTCATCAGGCAATTAATTCACAAGAGCCTCACCGATTCTTCTAACAAGCAAGGCATATGGCAGGCATCACTTCTTAAAGGTTTATCAGAAGGGTTTACCAATAGAAAATCTTTACCGGCTGAATTGGGTTCAGAAAGAAAATTACTTATTGGTGCCTGTTTGCAAAATCCACTGGCTGAGATGAGGAAGAGCTGCCTTGATGTGTTGAAGGTAATAGGTCTGCCTGCCGGATCTGAAACCAACACAGCGATGTTGAAAGCAGAAGAAATAGCCGGTAATACTAAATTGGACCAGGCAGTAAGAGCAGGTGCCATAGACTTTATGGCTTTAAAAGATCCGGGCCCCTATGGAAATTTTTTGAAGGGATTGATAAACCTGCAAACGCCGATACTCGTTCAATTATCGGCGATAAGAGCCCTCGGGGCAATACCGGGTGAAGAAGTAACTAAATACCTTTTACAGAAATGGCCTGCACTTACCCCGGAAATACGCGGCGAGGCAATCGAAGCTTTTTTTGCAAGTGACGAGCGGGTTAAATTACTCCTTGATAAGATTGAATCGGGCGAAATTAATAAGGGTGCAATAAGCTGGGATCAAAGCGTACGTATACGCTCAGAAGGGAAATACATGATTCGTGCCCGCCGGTTATTGACAGAGACAGACGTGAAGCGTAAAGATGTTATAGGGCAGTACCAGGATGCGTTAAAATTAAAAGGTGATGCAGAAAAAGGTAAAACAATATACCAAACCAATTGTGCAATTTGTCACCAGTTTGGAGGAAAATTTGGTATATCCCTGGGGCCTGACCTGGGTACCGTTCATGCATGGGCCACGGCGGATATCCTGACAAATATTTTGGATCCAAACCGGTCTATCGCCCTTGGGTTCGATATGTGGCTTGTAAAACTCAGCAATGGAAAATCAATACAAGGTATAATTTCATCTGAAACACCAACAGCCATAACGTTGGTAAATACACAGGGCGAGGCTACTAACATTTCGCGCGAGGATATCTCATCACTTTCAGCTCTTCAAATGTCGGCCATGCCTATTGATTTTGAAAAGAAAATTGACAAGCAACAAATGGCAGACCTGCTCGCTTTTCTAAAGGAAATAAAATAAATATACTTGTCGTAAATTTAATAAAGTACACTCATCTAATTTTTTCATATAATTCGCAATGAGATCAATTACAACACCAATTATCAAATATGCCAGGCTGTTCTTCCTGGTTACACTGCTGTTTTTCTGTAAAGTTTCCATGTGCCAGCAGGCCAGTACTGTTAGTGAACCCATCGAGGTAGGCGTTGCCCGGGTAGATATTACACCGGAAAGGCCTATACGCCTTGCAGGTTACGGAGCCCGGAGCAAGTCAGAATCAGACGGGATATTACAAAGGCTCGAAGCTAAGGCGATGGCGTTTGGCAGTGATGCCCAGCATCCATCGGTCCTGGTAACCATAGATCTCGTAGGCGTTACAGAACGGATCACATCAAAATTAAGAAAGGCCCTTTCAGAAAAAGCTGGCATTAATCCAGCGCAGGTTGTGATCTGCGCGTCCCACACACATGGCGGCCCGGAAATTGGGAACCTGCTGAATATTCTTCAATACAGGGAAGGCGGCTATAGTGACTCCCTGCTTTCACTTGACCAGTCGGTACACATTGCACAATATACAGAAATGCTCAGCCAACGGCTCGAGGAAGTATCGTTGGCAGCATTACAAAACAGGAAGCCTGCTTTGATCGCCTGGGGACAGGGACAAGCTTTTTTTGCCGCAAACCGGCGTACAGAAGGTGGACCGGTTGACCCGACGCTTCCTATATTAAGAATAACTAATCCTGATGGTACACTTAAAGCGGTGTTTGTCAACTATGCATGCCACGGTACTACTTTTGAAGGCATTAATCAAATCAATGCCGATTGGATTGGCGAAGCCAAACGTCTTATTGAAGCCAATCATCCGGGCTGTATGGCCATGATTGCTCTTGGCTGCGGTGCCGATGCCGACCCAAAGCCGCGGGGTGATATGGAAGCTGTAAAACTTCACGGGAAGGAGATCTCCGATAACGTGGATAAGCTGCTTGTTTCACAACTGCAGCCATTATCTTCGCCACCTGTGGGAAACATGAAATGGGTTAAATTGCCATTTTCTAAAATTGCCACTGTTCCTGAATTAATCAAGCTTACTGAAGATAAAACACTTAAAGGGTACTATGCCAGGATCGCCCTGGATCGTGTTGAAAGAGGTGAAACTATTCCTGCTGAAGTTAGCCTTCCCGTTCAAATATGGAACTTTGGAGATGAACTGGCCATGATTAACCTGGGTGGTGAAGTAGTGGTGGATTACTCGATTCGGCTCAGGAATGAACTTGGTGCGGAACATCTTTGGATCAATGCTTATTCCAATGATGTACCCTGTTATATCGCATCGCGCCGCGTAATAAGGGAAGGCGGCTATGAAGCAGACTTTAGCATGTATTGTTATGATAAGCCATCTCCACTGGCAGAGGAAGCAGAGGATATTATTGTAACTGCTGTGCATGAAATGATCCCCGGACCATTCAAAGTGAAAAGAGATACGGCAAACCACCAGGAATTAATTGCACGAAACGATGATGGTTCCCTTCACTTGACTGCAGCATACGCAAATGGAATTGGCGCGAATATCAAATACATGCCCGAGTGGAAAGCATTCGGATGGTTTACTATCGATGACCGGGCGGAGTGGAATGTAAATGTGGAAAAAGCCGGTAAATATGAGGTTTACATTACGTATGCCGTTTCCGACGATGAAGCCGGAAAATCATTTGCCTTTGAATCGGGAAGCAAAAAAATAAAAGGTAAAGTTGTCAAAACCGGCTCTTGGTTTACTTATGCAAGGAAAAAAATTGGCGTTATCAACCTTTCAGCCGGTACTCAAAAAATGGTATTTAAATCAAATTCTGCCTCGGTTAAAGGAGCGATGCTTGATTTAGCAGAGGTTACGTTGATACCGGTTAAAAAATAAATAGCTTGCAAAATTATATTCGGGACATTTGAAATTTAATTATTAACCATAATATTTTATCATCATGAAGATTTTTTTGCTGTTTTTTTCCACGCAACTGTTCCTCCTGACTGGCTTTGAATTAAAAGCACAGACTACTGAAAAGGGATTTAAAATTTTATTCGATGGAACCAACCTGGATCAATGGGTGGGCAACAAAGTTGATTATGTTATAGAAAATGGAGTACTTGCGCTGCACCCTGAAAACAATGGCGGTGGAAATATATTTACAAAAAAAGAGTATGGTAATTTTGATTTTCGCTTTGAATTTAAACTGACGCCCGGTGCAAATAATGGCGTCGGGATCCGGGCCCCGCTTGAGGGTGATGCTGCATACGTTGGCATGGAAATTCAGATCCTCGACGATGATGCCGACATGTATAAAGATCTTCACGACTACCAGTTCCACGGTTCGGTGTATGGTGTGATCGCTGCAAAAAGAGGTTTTTTGAAACCAACCGGCGAATGGAATTCGGAGCAAATCATTGCAAAAGGCAACCAGGTAAAAGTGATTCTTAATGGAACTACCATACTTGACGCCGATATCGCAAAAGCCGCTGAAAACGAAACGCCTGATCATGAGAAACATCCGGGTTTAAAAAACAAAGAAGGACATATTGGCTTCCTGTGGCACAAATCTCCATTGCAGTTTCGCAATATTCGTGTCAGGGAATTGTAATCGTATATTTTTTAGGTGAACCCGCTTTAAAATCATCTTGCAGTACCGCATGATCATGCTTGCCGGAAGCCCTTTCAATTCCACCTCATTGGCATAAAAAACTTGCGGGGATCATCAGGGATGGCAGGATAATTTCAGTTCGTCACTTTTATGCTGGTGTTCTTATGTTGGATAAAATAGTTTAACTATTGAATAAATCCGGTTAAACTTTTCTCAGCTTAAGAAATTAATATTGCCTTTACCCGGATGGTGTTTAATATTCATCCGGCATTCCTTTCACCAGGGCGAATATACATTTACATGAAAAGCAAATTGTACTTAACAGCCATCCTCGTTTTTGTATTTGGTGCTTCGTATGCACAGCAATCCACGGGTGTTGTAAAAGCAACCTTAAACGGGACGCAATTTGTGTTCGACGAAGAGCGTGGCAGCATCCTCAGCATATCTCACCCTGCAACGGGCACTATTTTACAATCTTCACGGGATAGTGCCGGCATTGTGGACCTTGCATTTCCAGTCAAAGAATTTGAACCATTGCGGCTGGCCTCCCGCTTTTCAAAAAATGTACAAATTACAAAAGGAAATGGCCTGGTTACGATTCACTGGGCCGAACTGGGTGCCAGCAGGTCATTTACTAAGTTCCAGGGAAAGGTATCGGCAACTGTTACTTTGAAAGAAGATCCTGACGGCCAGTCTGTGAGTATGTCATGCACCATTGAAAACCAGTCCGACCATCCCGTGCCGCAGATCGTCTTTCCGGATCTTTCCGGAATTGTTCCCTTTTGCGGCGTAGAAGGTACTGAATTCCGGACAGGAGGAATTGCCATAAAACCTTTTGTAGATATGGTCGTGAAAGAGCATGATAATTTCTACGCCATAAATGAGAGCATCAGGTGGTTCCACTATGGATTTGTTCTCGATGGAAAAAACCTGGTAATAAAATGGATGGATATCGGCGGCCGCAAAGGCGGCCTTAGTATTTTTTCGAAAGACTGGGGCATTAATAAAGGATATGACGAAGGCGTATTTCTCAGGCTATCTGAGACATCTCATACTTTACGTTACATGCGCACGGTCAACACAGAAATTGCTCCGAACGCCTCCTGGCAAAGCCCCGAATATATTCTTACGCCACATCGCAATGGCTGGGCAAAGGGGATCATCCCCTACCGCCTTTGGGCACAGCAAAACTTTAAACCACTGTATCCCCTTCCCGCTCACGTGCGCGATGGATTAGGTTACAGAACTATATGGATGCGAAACTTTTTTTATCCAAAAGATCCGAAAGGCAACAATTTCAGATTTCGCGATTTACCAAAGGTTGCCAGGGAGGCCAAAGAACATGGCCTGGATGAGATGGTTTTATGGGGGTGGAATGATGCATTTACGTTACCCCTGCCACCACCCAATCCTTTTTTAGGAACTGAGCAGGATATGGTGAAGGCGGTTGCCGACTGCAAAAAGATCGGCGTTAATATCGCCCCTTTCAGATCAGTAATGATAACCGAAACAGCTTCCAAATATGGGATTGAGCCAAATACGGAATATAATTATGATCCTGAATTTGTGCCGGAATTGAATCCGCGTTATGCTGTTGCAGGTAAAGGCGCCGCCATAGTCCCTTCTTCCAATAAACTCTGGCAGGAAGAAGCATTGACCTCAACCAAACGCCTTATTGATATTGGTGTGCCGTCCATCTCGTGGGACCAGTTTTTTACGGTTGGCCCTGGACGCTATCTCGATACCCTAATCACGCAAATACGAAAGATAGCAAAGGATAAAGATCCGCAGTCGACATTTTCGGCAGAAGCAGGCACCAATATGGAGAACGAATATAGTTTCCTTGATTATACCTGGAACTGGGATTATAGTGACGGATGTGATTATCGTGCTCTTATTAGTTTGCTCCCTTCGCCAAGGATAAATTTAAATATTGACCGCTCCGTGTCTGAAGCTAAAGTGGGTTTTGCAGACAATTTATACCTGAACATATATCCCAGGAAACCCGATGGCGTGAACGGCTCCGATTATATTTCCAATCATCCCGTATTAAGCAAAGCGCTGAAACAATGTGCCAGGTTGCGCAAACAGTTCCTGAATTATTTTGTAAAAGGGACATTTATAGGAGACTGTATATTATCAAAGAACTGCGCGGATGCTCATGTGAGCACTTATGTTTTACCCAAAAGCATGCTGGTGATTGTAATAAATACAAAAGATAAAAAGGAAATAACATTCGAGGGCGATGTCGAACCGTGGCTAAAATCAGCCACAGGCAGGTATACAATCAAACAATACAATGATGGCGCGCTTGTTAAAACAACAACTCTCGGTAAATCCCAATGGATTCAAAAAACCCCGGTCATGAAATACCTCGATATCTGTATGTATGAATTAATACCGGAATGATAAAAAATGCTCATTGATAAAATCATTTATTGAAAAGATGTTATGAACAGAAAATTCCATTTTATTGCTTTCTTTCTTTTTATAAGTACTGGCATATTTGCCCAACAAAAGTATCATGTTGTAAGAGCAACTTTAAATGGCCTCGAATTTATTTTCGATTCAAGGTCCGGGAGTATCCTCAGCATATCTTATCCCGGTACAGGCGTCATGCTGCAGGCACCACCCGACAGCGCCGGTATTGTGGATATTGCGTTCCCGGTAAAAGAATTTGAACCATTGCGTTTGGCTTCCAGGTTTTCCAAAAATGCACAAATTACCCGGGGGGCAGGCATAGTAACCATTCACTGGCCTGAACTTGGTGCCAGCAGGTCGTTCACGAAATTTCAGGGGAAGGTAGCTGCTACCGTTACTTTGAAAGAAGATACTGACGGACAGTCCGTAAGCATGTCCTGCACAATTGAAAACCGGTCTGACCATACCGTACCGCAGATTATCTTCCCGGATTTTTCAGGGCTTGTGCCTTTTTCCGGAATTGGAGGTACGGAGTTTCGCACAGGAGGAAGTGTTATGAAACCCTTTGTTGATATGGTCGTGAAAGAACATGATAATTTCTATGTTATAAATGAACACACGAAATGGTTCCACTATGGATTTGTTCTTGACGGAAAGGGCCCTGTTATAAGATGGATGGATTTAAGTGGCCGTAAGGGCGGACTAAGTATCTTTTCAAAAAACTGGGGCACCAATAAAGGAGATGATGAAGGAATAATGCTTAAGCTTTCTGAATCCTCTCACAAACTGCGTTACATGAGCGTGCTTTATACAGATATCGCTCCTAATGCTTCCTGGCAAAGCGCCGAATATATCATTACGCCCCATCACAACGGTTGGGCAAAAGGTATTATTCCTTACCGCACCTGGGCAAAACAGAATATCAAACGCCTTTATCCCCTTCCGGATCATGTGCGTGACGGATTAGGGTATCGTACGCTCTGGATGAAGTCTACCTGGTATCCCGAAGATACGGAGGGCAATATTTTTAAATTTACCGACTTACCTAAAGCCGCCCGGGAAGCGAAGGAAAATGGCCTGGATGAGATGGTTCTCTGGGGTTGGTATAAAGAAGGTTTTACCCTTCCTTTGACCCCGCCCCATCCTTTTCTTGGAACGGAAAAGGAGATGGTAGACGCTGTGGCCGAATGCAAAAAGATCGGGGTGAACGTGTCTCCTTTTATTTCTGTTATGGCAGCGGGCTCTAACACCGTCGCCAAATATGGCGCAACAGGCAGCAGCGCGGAATACTATTTTGATCCTGACTTTCTGCCCATGATAAATCCTGGTTATGCTGTATCTCAAAAAGGGGCCGCACAAATTCCATCTTCCAATAAACTCTGGCAGGAGGAAGTACTTAGCTCTGTAAAACACCTGGTTGACATTGGCGTTCCTTCCCTCAGTTGGGACCAGTTCTTTACTGTAGGCCCCGGCAAATACCTGGATACCGTTATAACAAAGGTGCGGCAAATGGCCAAGCAAAAAGACCCTCAATCAACATTTTCAGGAGAGGCCGGTACGAACATGGAAAATGAATGTGACTACCTGGATTTTACCTGGAATTGGGATTACAACGATGGTTGCGACTATCGCGCGCTGATCAGTTCACTTCAGGGCGGGCCAAGGATCAATTTAAACATCGACAGGTCTGTGTCTGAAACTAAAATTGGCTTTGCAGATAATTTGTATCTCAATGTATATCCCAGGAAGCCGGATGGAATAAATGGTTCGGATTATATTTCCAATCACCCTGGGTTAAGTAGCGCCCTTAAGCAATGCGCAAGATTGCGGAAACAATTTCTTAATTATTTCGTCAATGGCACCTTTATAGGAGATTGCGTGCTTGCAAAGGATTGTCCCGATGCACATGTAAGTACGTACGTGTTACCTGAAAGCATGCTGGTAATCGTAATCAATAAAGGCAATAAAAAAGAAATATTCCTGCAAAGCGATATCAAACCATGGTTTCCATCTGCAACCGGCCGGTACAAGATTAAGGAATACGATGATGGGAATCTTGTAAAGACAACAAGCATCGGGAAATCCCGGTGGATTCAAAAAACGCCGGTAATGGACAACCTGGACATATGTATTTACGAAGTGGCCGCCGAGTAAACCATACCTACTTATTCTACAATAATAAATCAATAAAAATGTCAGCCAGGATATTGAATTTTCTAATAATTATTCTTTTACCTGCTGCTAACTTAGAAGCCCAAACCATCAGGCAATTAAAACAAATGGTCAATGATGATTCTTTGAGGCTCGTTGAAATTTTTAAAGACATTCACCAAAACCCCGAGCTTGGTTTTATGGAGGTACGCACCGCTGCTATCGTTGCCAAAGAACTGAAAGCGCTGGGTTATGATGTTACAACGGGTATAGGAAAAACGGGAGTAGTTGGAGTGCTAAAAAATGGCGATGGGCCGGTTGTACTGTACCGGGCAGACATGGATTGTAATTCTGTAAAAGAGATTACCGGCGTACTGTATGCCAGTAATAAAACCGTAAAGAAAGAAGATGGCACTGAGGTGCCTGTAATGCATGCCTGTGGCCATGATGCACACATAACCTGGATGTTGGGTATCGCAAAGATCATGGTAACATTGAAAAAAGAGTGGAAAGGGACGTTAATCCTTCTCGCGCAACCTGCAGAAGAAATTTTACAGGGTGCACAGGCAATGGTAACTGACAGCATGTACGAAAAAGGAATACCGGTGCCGGATTACTTATTGGCCCTGCACACATGGCCTTTTGCCGTTGGAACGGTAATTAACGGAACAGGCGAACGGTCAGCAGGTAGCGATCAGCTGGACGTTATATTTCACGGTGTCGGTGGGCACGGTTCAGCACCTGATGGAGCCAAAGACCCGATAGTGATGGCGAGCATGGCTGTTATACAATATCAAACCATCGTGAGCCGAAACGTTCCTCCACAGGATGTGGCCGTAGTAACCGTAAGCGCGATTCATTCCGGCACGGATTATAATATTATCCCGGCTTCCGCAAGTATTAAATTAAACCTAAGATGGTTCTCAGACAAAACAAGGAACATTATACTGGATGGCATCAAAAGAATTAATGAGGGCCTGGCGATCGCTAACAATCTTCCTAAAGATTTATACCCCGAGATAAAAATGAAGGGAAATGCTTATCCCTTATTAAATGATACAACATTAACGAATAAGATAAATGCAAACCTTGCAAAAATGATAACTCCCGAAAACATAATTACTAATATTGCTCCTATCATGGGCTCAGAAGATTTTCCTCTTTTTGCAAGGCGAAATAAAAAAGCAGTCTATGATTATTTATTCGTGGGCATCGCAGGCAAGGAAGTAATGGCAAAGGCCGCAGCGGAAGGAAAAAAATATCCTTTTTATCATCATACTGCAAATTACGAGGTCGATCTATCGGCGATACCATTAGGTACTGTGATTGGCGCGACATCATTACTTGAAATATTTAAAAAGTAAATAAAGAGATCGCCCTGTCAGAAATCTGGCAGGTAGTTTTCAGGCTGCCAGGTAATATTGGTAACAATAAAAGAAAGTTCCCCTGGAAATTCCGGTTGAAAATGTATTTCCAGGGGCGCCTGGCTATTGTTTGATTGCACTGGTTCCGAAGAGGCCATTACTGCTCACTGCCCCCTTATTTCGTTGATCTATTGCAGTTATACGGAAACATTCATTTATAACTACAGGCGCAACATACTACAACAAATATCTTTTTAAAGGCAAATCAAAAAACGGAACCTGTTGAATTATTTTATTCATGAGTTGGATAAAATAGTTTAACCATTGAACAAATTATGTTAAACTTTTCTTGTGGCAAGATTCTACTTTTGGCTCCGGAGATCTCACACTTTTTAGGCCGCTGTTCTGTTGATACTTATTAGAACAACATCAAATAAAGTGAGTCACAGTGGTGCTCTTGAGCGATTTTGATTGCATGTCTCCGAATATGAAACGCATAGAAAAAACGCCTTTTTAGCTGGGTTACGTGTTTTACAAACGGAATTACACGGCAGATAAAATAGTTTAACCAGTAGATAAAAGTTTTGCAATTTTCATGCATCATGTATTTAATATCTAAGTCCTGGTACCCGATTAAACGATAAGAAATCATCTCGTGTTAAACTACCCGTTCGGGCAGGGTAAAGGCTAATGTAGATTTTACTAAACAACAAAATAAAATTTTATGATGAAGACTTTAACCACCCTTTTTGTATTTGCTCTCGCTATATCATTTAGCGGGTTGTCCGCGCAAAATCAATCTGCGCCTGATAGCACGCCATTACGGATCATTGCCTTTGGCGCCCATCCTGACGATGCGGAACTCAGGGCCGGTGGTATTGCAACGTTATGGGCCGCGAAGGGCTATAAGGTAAAATTCGTTTCACTTACCAATGGTGATGTTGGCCATTTCGAATCATCCGGAGGCGCGTTGGCCAACCGGCGGCTGGCCGAAGTTCGCGAATGTGCAAAAATATTTGGCATCGAAACGGAAGTACTCGATATCCATGATGGAGAACTGGAGCCTACACTTGAAAACAGAAAAACCGTTGCAAGGCTCATCCGCGACTGGCAGGCAGATATTGTATTATTTCACCGGCCTTATGACTATCACCCCGATCATCGGTACGTTGGTGTGTTGGTACAGGATGCCGCGGTAGTTGTGGTAGCCCCATTTTTTACACCAAATGCCCCGCCGACCAAAAGGAATCCCATATTTATGTACTATGCCGATAACTTTTTAAAGCCTTATCCGTTTGATCCAACAATCGTTGTCGGGATTGACGAAACTGCACAAAAAAAATGGGATTGCGTCACAGCCATGCCTTCACAGTTTGGAGACTTACATTCGTGGCAGGCCAGCACTTTGCCTGATATACCAAAAGATGATAAAGGGCGTAAAGATTACCTGCTCAATATGGTTAAGCAATGGGGTGTAGACCTGGCAACAAAATACAGGGACCGCCTTATTGATTTGTACGGGAAAGAAGAAGGGTCAAAGATCAAATACGCTGAAGCGTTTGAACTTTGCCAATACGGCCGGCAGCCATCTATGGAAGAATTGCGGAAATTATTTTTATTGAAGGTAAAGGCATCTGCCGACAAGAAATGACGCACTGTAAAGGATTGGGATCGCTAAGGTATAATGGCTATGTTTTTTCATCCGGAAATAATCGCAGCTATGCGGGACCGTTAGCCTCACCGGATTATAGAAAATCATTTAAGAAAAAAACGCGGCCATTATAGCTTTTTGGGGTTATGTGGACAAAGACTTATCCGGGCCGAATGTTTCCACCGTGGCATGCGCGTTCCCAGTAAAAACGAACACATCCATGCTAAAAAAATTAATTTTCATCAATTTTAACCAGGCGCCCGGAAACCTGCAAATTTGCGATCAGCCGCGCCTTTGCAATATTATTAGATTCATGAGACATGAATGAAAGCCCTTACACTTGTGTTACCAGGTTGTTTATAATTACAGAAGATGGGATAATGAATGCTTAGTCTTATTGTTCAATTATATCCACAACTTAAAACCGTAATGAAAAAAGAAATCCGGCAGGGATATGTAGCTTTGGGAATAGTAAGCGTATTTTGGGGAACAAGCTATGTTGCTTCGAAAATAGGTAGTACCTATATGCCACCGGTATTTCTCGCAGGTATAAGGCAATTTCTGACCGGTTCAATCATAAGCACTTTTTTTTTATTAAAAAGGCAACCGCTCCCTACCCGCAATAGTTTTAAAAAAATTTTTTTTCAGGCGATCTTATTGTTATTCCTGGGAAACGGACTGATCACATGGTCACTTAAATTTATCAACAGCGGTCTGGCAGCAATCATCTCAGCCCTTGTGCCTCTTTTTGTCGCCTTATTCAGCATCCTTATCCGGAAGCCATGGAAAATTTCACGATGGATGTTGCTGGGCTTGATGATGGGCCTGGCAGGAGTGTGTATAATTTTTTATGATTACCTGGGGCAAATCAGAAACCAGCCATTTATGACAGGTATTGCGATGGCCCTGGCATCGGTAGTTGCGTGGTCGTTTGGCAGTGTATATTCCTCAAGGCAGCAATTGCCTGTAAGTATCTTATTCAGTGTTGGATTACAAATGTTTATGTCGGGTTCCATCCTGGTGGTGATCTGCCTGGCCTCAGGTAAATACGTAAACCTTATGCATTCACCTGTCGAAGGGTGGTATGCGTTGCTTTATTTAATCGTTGTAGGATCATTGCTTTCCTATTCAGCGTATGTATTTGCTTTAAGCAAATTGCCACCAACCCTGGTTTCTGTATACGCATACATTAATCCTGTAGTCGCCATTTTTCTTGGATGGCTATTGCTGAAAGAAAAAATGAATGAACACTTGTTACCGGGAAGTTTGTTTATCTTATATGGTGTGTACCTGGTAAACCGTGAATCGAATAAACAAAAAATTATGGGCCCGGGGAAAAAGACATTTGGTAAAACAGTTGTTTATGATCGATAAGAACATGATCCTTAATGGAGTTAATCCCTTCATTTGCTGTCGGAAAGTGGCTTTTTTTTTGTATCTTAGCTTGGTTCATCTCCTGATTCAATCCTATCTAAAACTTTTCTGTTCATAAGCAATTCGCAGCCCTGAAACTTGAATAATTATAAGTTAAATACGACTTAATTATGAATCCATTGTTACAGGATATAGAACCGCTGATCAAAGGTTCTGTATTTGTTAAAGAAATAAAGAAACCTACACTTAATGACCAACTTC
>JBDTLZ010000083.1:0-11164 GCA_039934515.1 Ginsengibacter sp. | reverse complement strand
TGCCTCGAAACCAGCGCCTCCTCCCTCACCAGACCAGGCGGCTTTCCGGTAATCACTTTTTACCTGTTGAATAATTACCGCGAGTAAAATAAAACCGAAAGCTACTATTGATTTCAATGTTAAGTTCGGTTTGTACTTTATTGCAAGCACAGCCCCCAACATGATCAACCACGTAAGTAAATCATGAAACATCGCGCCACGCAAAGTAGTTGCTATTATAGAACCAAAAACCAATACCAACAGCCAGGTTTTTAATTGTTTAGTTCCTAATAATAACATAAAGGTACCGATGAATTTAAAACTACTGATCAGGTAAAAAACAAAGGCTAGTTCAGAAGCAAATAATTCAGATACAAAAGTTGAAAGAAAGCCCACTCCTATAAATATATAAGGAAGATTGCCGGAACTGTCTACGAACCGGGCAATTTCTATTTCATTTAATACTTCGCCTTTTAGCTTTCCCGCAGTAATATGAAGCCCCATAATAAATAAAATCATAGAGGGTATCACATACTCAAAGTATTGCGTTTCCGGTATCATCATTTTGTAAACATTATCTGTCTGGTAAGCATCTAATCCGTTAAATGCCAGTGTTGGGCCGAGTAACATTTGCAAACACATAAAAGAGCCCGCCAGGTACCTTATTGGTATCACAGAGCCAACCGCAAAAAAAAGCAGGAGAAATTGATGAAGGGTTATGCACAATGCTATGAAACTAAACCAGCTCAGATCAAGCCATGTCAGTTTAATAAATAAGATGAGTAAAAAATATACCAGCCAGTTAAATTTTACTTTGAACAAAGAAATCATTCGACTATAGTTTTTATAAGATCAGAGAACTCATCTTCACAATTAAAGTTAATAAAACGTGGGGTAGTTTTTGTTCTTTCCATAAGTTTGTTTAGGTCATAATTATCTAAATCTTTAAAGTCGAGGGACAATACCTTTGGCCACGCCTCCGTCGAATCATATTTCTTGCATCCTTGCATTGCTTCAGGATACCATACGTCTAAACCACAAACCAAATATTCAAATAATTTATTAGGGGCGTTAAAAACATAATTGAGAATATGACCGGTGTAAAGCAATACTCCTACATCATACAATTTCAATATCCCAGGTAATTCGTTATAATTTATTCCGTCTTTTAAATAGATAAATTCAGAATTTAATGTTTCCAAAAACACTTTTGCTTCATTAGTTATATTAAATGAATAAATATCCCAGGTCACTTTTCCATTTTGAGCCACTACCCATTTAGTAAATTCACGAGTGTACATTGTATCCATACTTAAGGAGCCTATGTATACAATTTTTACTGGAATTGATCTGTTTGCTAATGATTCTTTTAACCAGGCCTTTGGCGGATAGTTAGCCAGTATTTTTGGTTGATTGATTCTTACCGGTGCAATATCCCTAATAAACATTTGCATACGAAATTCATTAGTATGTGAAACCCATTTTGCATGAGGATACAACCAATGTTCATGCTTATGAAATAATTTAGTCAGGCGCATACCGTTTCTATATTCTGCTGGCGCTGTGTATTCGTGGTAATGAATATAAATTTCTATTTTTTTATTAAAAAACCGTTTGTAAAAATAGGCCGGGAAGGAAGAAAGTGTTTCATAATATAGTATTTTAGACGGCCTGTTAATAACAAGGCTCAATAGACAACGCAGGTTAAAGAGTGCATAATAATATATCCTTAGCGCTTTATAGATACCTTTTCCAGACTTACCAAATCTAATTATCCTGATGTTTGGATGCCTTGATTTAAAGTTCGCAAGCATATTATTAATTCCAGATGTGGTGAATACGTCAACTCTGGCAGCTGGGCGACTTTCTGACAAAACATTTACTAAATTTTGCAAAGGTGGATAATATTCAACCGGCGAAAAATGTATAATTACAATTCTTGTCACTCAATTATACTAGGGTAAATAAGTTGCAAGAAGTTTAGAAATTCCATCGTCCAGCGTAATTAAATCTTTTTGTAATGCCTCTTTCATCTTAGTATTATCCGGTTGACGCCTTGACATATCCCCTTCTTTTAAAGGGGGCAGGTTAGTTATTCCGGAAGCCGACCCGGTTAATTTGATAACTGTTTTAGCCAATTCATATATCGTAACCAGTTTATCATCTCCTACATTCACTACATCATTTATAAACAGGCTTTGTTCTAAGACCTTCATCGTGAAGTCAATATTGTCGTCAATATAACAAAATGTCCGGGATTGGTTCCCATCCCCATAAACAGCAATATCATCGCCTTTTAATGCCGCCCTTAAAAACTTTGCGATTACAAAATCCTCGCTTTGTCTTGGCCCATATGTATTGAAAAAGCGAAATATGGTATAATTCAGTCCATACTCTTTTTTGTAAGCCCGGCAAAAACATTCTCCCAGGTTTTTAACTACAGCATAAGGCAGCCTGGAATTGAGCGGTGTATCATGTTCATGTTGGGGTAAATGCACCGGTTCCCCATATACTTCCGATGAAGATGAAAAAAATATTCGCTTTACATTCATTTCTTTTGCAAGCTCAAATATCAGTTGGAGCCCAATAATATCATCCAGTACAATTTTTGGATTTTCAATCGTTCTTGACACTCCAACCACCGCCGCGTAATGGAATATGTAGTCGAAATGAAATTTTTCCATTACTGATCTTATTTCAAGTGGATTGTTTACGTTACATTGTATAAATACATAATTCGAATGAGTTGAAATAAATTCTTTTTTTCCGGTAAGAAAATTATCTACTGCCACAACGAAATACCTCCCTGTTTTCAATAAGGCATCGACCAAATAACTGGAAATAAAGCCCGCGCCACCCGTTATCAACACAATATTCATATTTGATTAATAATTGATAAGATGTAGAATTTTTTTTAACCTCTCCACGTAATTGTGTTTTAAGGTAATCAATTGCTGAGCGTTCTTCCTGATATTTTGAGATCTTTCTTTATTCTCCAATACCCAATTTATTTTTTCCACAACCTCAACTTCATTTTTATAAAAGAGAATACCTTCCTTATCAATAAATTCATTTTCAAGTTCCGGGCAGGATGACGAAAGTTGCAATCCTCCTGACGCAGGGATCTCAAAAAAGCGCATATTAGCTGCAGGGTAATTTGTGTCGTCAATTGCATTAATGTTTATACGGCACGTGTTAAAATAATTGGAAAGATCCTTAGCATAAAAGCCATTACTTTTCCATCGCTTCAATAATTTTTTATCGGTGCAATTCCGTTGCCAGTAATTACCGTGGATTTCAATTTTAAGGTTATTGAAATTTTCAATGATAATTTTCATCACTTTTTCACGCTCTGGCCTCCAACCACCTACGAAAGATACATCACAGGAAAATGTATCAGTTTCAGGAACATCATTCCAATGTAATACAGGATCGCCGGCCAAAGGGATCCATTGTGGATTTGCGAAATCCAGCTTTCTGAGGGAGGCCAAAGATTCGTAACTATAACTGGCACTCAGATCAAAAAGCCTGGCATTATTTAGAATGTTATTATCCAGGTTCATTGGGGTATCCGGCCATACCCAAACGATCCTGCAATGAGGAAGTAGTAATTTAATCGTAATTAAGGTTCCGTAAAAAACCTTAGAAGTACCAAATAAAAATAATATATCCGGGTTAGCGTCCCTGGCGAATATAATTAGTTCTCTATTCACATTTCTAATCCACCTTTCTACTGGTAAAAAGCTATGTAACTTTTTTCCCGGCTTACCGAACATAATATATTTTTCAATCTCTTTGCGGGTATCAAAACGTACAACCTCATAGCCTAGTATACTTGCAGCATTGGCATAAGAAGTTTCCAGGCAGTAGTTATTTATGTTACCAACAAAAAGTAGTTTCGCATTATTCATAGCCCCTTGCAATCTAAAATAATTTTGTTTGCTATATTTTTATCAAAAGAAATAGTGATCGTTCGTTATCAATTTAATTGGCTTGGCTTCACCAGCAAAATTGCAGGGAACAAATATCACATTCTGGCGTTCCCCCTAAAAAAGAGCGAAATTATCAAATTGCAATCTTTAACATGCAACTATCCATTGACTAATTCTTTTAAATAAAAAGCTAAAGTTGCAGCTCGGTCCTTATAGGAGTATCCATTAGTAGTAGATTTATTCCTGGCGTACAATCTCACCTTATTAGCTTCTTCTGTCGAAAGGTCAAGTATTTTCCTTATTTCCCTTATACAGGAATCCAGGTTTGAATACAAAAAAATTTCTTTGCCATTTTCAAAAAATTGCTTGTGGTCAGTGGTGTCAGGTGCCAGTTGAACACCGCCAATTCCGCCTATCTCAAAAGTGCGCATATTATGCGAATCAGGGTTGTGAATTCTCATGAGATTCAATTGTACCCGGTAAGATCTGAGTGTTTTCCACAGGTCATCTTCAAATACAGGGCCCTTAAATATAATATTTGCTTCAAGAGACGCCTTATTCCAGTTCATTCCGTAAAGATCCATTTTCACTCCAGCGCGAGAAAGTTCATTTAAAAAATGAAGCCTGTTTTTATCCATATTGCCAACAAAACAAACTTTTTCTCTTTCCGGCTCATGTGTGCACAGTGTAAATAACTCTTCCGAAACATCATAACCGAAGGGCAGCAACTTTGAGGTAACGTGGTATTGTTTTTCCATTTGCGCACAAATACAGGTGTCATAACTAAGGAACAAATCATAAAGTGGAATGGATAGTGATAAATGGCTATTTCCGCTTCCTCGTCCGGAAAAAATAAAAGGATTATCAGGATTATAACTTGCGAGCTTAATTCCTTTAGCTTTTACCCACTTCAATGTGGAAGGAAATATTTCCATTCCCTTAAATATTAAAAGTACATCTGGGTTAAAGTCATCAATTTTAATTTTCAGCTTCCTGTTGATTTTGCGTAATACTTGGCTAAGGCTAATCCTGTGGATCACCTTATTAAAAATAGTTTTTTCATACCATGCTAAAAAAATAGTCTGCGCAGGAAATATTTCTACACAAGAAACCAGCTTATTCTGAGCCATGTACCTTAGATAAGGCCTCTCAATTGCATAATTGCAGTCCGCTCCAACTATCAATACCCGCATCTTTACTTCTTTAAAACAGCGTACAATTTTTGTCTAAATCTTTTAAATAGAAATACTGGAGTAAGCAGAGCCAGAAGCCCGGAAACAAAATAGAGTACGTATATTTTGGTTTTATTGATTAAATCCAGTAAGCCAGTGTTTGAATTCCGCAACGGATTTAGGCCTCGTATAAGCCCCCATGCTTCAGGCAGTGCATTATTTTCTTTATAATCAAGTACCCAGTGAGGAAAAGTAATAAAGTAAATTCTCTTAAAAATATAATAAATACGTTTTTGTGTAAGTTCACCGGCGTCTCTTAAGGCGCTAATAAGTACATTTATAACAGAAGGCAGCCCGCCGTCAACTATCCTGTAATTGCTCCATTTTTTCGCAATTTTATCCCGGTAAGAATTTGTGGTTGTGCCATCAAGTACCATGTCTTTAATAATCAGTGGTTCTTCAATGCAAAACAAAAGGGCTTCTTTCGAAATCATGTAAACTCCCAGGTACATTTGGGCATAAATACTTCCATCATACCTTGAGGTATTGTATTTTGAAAAGGTCTCTTTCTTATATACCAGGCCACCTACAAAACTAAAACAGGAATAATTTTTTATTGCAATATCAGGGCCTGAGCCAATAACCCTGGTTCCCCAGGCACGTTTAATCAATGTACCTCCGGTTCGTTCTTCAATCATATTGCAATAGCCGATATCCGGATAATTACTTCTTTTTAAAAAATCTGCCAGGAATTGAATAGCATTATCGCCATATAAAGAATCATCATTGCCAATTACAAAAGCATATTGACCTTCTGCCATCTCTACGCATTTACGATAATTCCGGTCATAACCCATGTTCCTTGGATTTCTGTCAAAGGTGATAGGGTATTTATATCTTGGGATAAGTTTTTTAATTTCTGAAACAGTATCATCCGTAGAGCAGTCATCGCTTATTACAATTTCAATATCGCCATATGTTTGATTCTCGATAATACCAAGACTTTTCAATAAATGATTTATCCTGTTATATTGAGGTATACAAATACTGATCTTCATATATTAACTTTCAAACCTGTAACTCGTCAGGGTTTTTCCGGGAGGGATACAAAATACGGTCCCCCAAATTCCTTCAGAGTTAGGATATGGATGATCTAAGCTTTTAATTTCTGAAAAAGCCAATCTTTTGAATGGATCGAATCTGAAAGCACTATACCCATATTTTTTTAAAAAATATCCAACTTTAGCGTCTTGCCCGGGATTATGTAATTCAATAACCATTTCGGGGAAACATTTTTCTATATTTTCTGAAAATCCTTCCAACGCTTCACCTTCGGACCCTTCAATATCTATTTTTATAAATTGTGGCAAAGGGTTTCCTTTTCCTATAATTTCATCTAATGTTACAACCGGCACCTCTATTTCTGTATTATTATTAGTGATATTACCTATATGGCCTTGTTTAGGGTGTTCTCCTGCAATTAAAAAAGCAGATCCGGATTTATCAGATACTGCTGCCTTAATATTTCTATAGTTCGTACACATATTCATTTTAAAATTCTCATCAATTTCTAACACATTCCCAGGCAAAGGCTCAAAATTAATAACCAAGCCTTTTTTTCCTAAAATCCTGCTTAGTAAAAGGCCATGTAAACCGTTATTTGCGCCAAGATCATAAGCGACGGTATTTTCCCTCACTACATTAACCATTATCTTTTGCATTGCCGGTTCCCAGTTTCCTATGATGGGTGACCATAAGGAATTTTCAGTTATTCTTATTTTATAACCCTTTAAATATCCCCTCCTTATCTTCTGTATCGTCCCAAGTGGAAATATTAAATTCTGAAGTTTTTGCTTAAAGGTCATTGCATCTTGGTATTAATTTTTAAAAAAGTTCCGGGCTTTATCAAACCTCTTATATCTAAAAATCATATTATCTGAATTTAGCTAATCAAAAGCTTTCTCTGTAAAAAATCGATACAGGCAAGACGCCGTGATTTGTTACTTCTTCGTTTGCTAACTTTACCCTTTTCTCTGCAATGAAAGAATAGTTTCTATTCGTCCGATCTGTTTATTGTAGGTATTGTCGCCCGCAAAAGCAATACGTTTCTCCTGCAGGGAAACAGAATTATAAAAAGACAAATCCGCCGTTACCTTTTTAAACAACGCAGGTAGAGATCGATTATTTTCACGTTCGGTTATCATCTGAATTAGTTCCGGTTCATCCTTATAGGTGGTGATATTATTAGAAATTGTTACCTTACCCGTGCTAATAAATTCTATAACTTTATGATAGTTAGGGCCATTCGCATTTTTTACAGTCAAGTCATAACATATCAAAAAGGCGTCCATGCATTGCAGACTTTTGGCCAGCATACCGGTTGAAACCGGGCCATGCAATATCACATTTTTACTTCTTCTTAACTCATTTATAAAATTAATTGACACTTCATCATTGGATCCGCTTAAGTTGGCATCTTTGAATTCATAGCTTCCCCAAAATTCAAATACGATTTCCTGGTTGTCAAGGATGATCGCAAGTAATGTATTCCTGTCAATATCATTCCGTAATAAATTACCGGAAAACCCGACCCGGATGGTGTTGCCTGATTTTTGTCGCTTTTCTTCGGTCAAAAAATCCCCGGCGATGCCATGATTGATAAATTGTTTCGGAACTTTATACCCCTCATATTTTTCTAAAATTTCCTTGGCAGTGGAAAAAATAAATTGAGCACCCCTCGCTGCTCCGATCGCCGTTTTGTTGAAAGGATAATCTACCGGGTGAAATATCTTTATTGTACTATCCACGAAATAATTTAAGGGATATACTTGCGCCATGTCGAAAGACCATACAATATCCACGGGTTTATTAATCTTTCGTAATATCTCTTTTACATGGCGTCTGATCAATAGGTGAAATAATCCAATGAAGTGAAACTTAATATTGAATGGGAATAAAATATTATCCTGGATCAAAAACAGGTTGGAATGGAAATTACTTGGTTTGATTTCAACCGTTTCTGAAAAATCTCTATGTTCATAATTCGGTGGATTTAAAAAGTAAACATGGTTGCCCTTCCTGGCTAGTTCTACAGCATAATGATGTTTTGAAACAAACATTTTTCCCCAGGCCTGTTGAGAAATGATTAGAATGGTCTTGTTGGTAAGGCTATACAAATCGATGATAACTGAAAAAATTTGTCATGTCATATAGTTGATTTAGTTGGCCTCAAATCGGATCTCAGTTCAAATACTTTTTCTGTTATTTTGTGTTGTTTTGTGGAAAATGAGTACCCCCAAAAAAAGTAATAACATAGCGTAATAGCAAGAAAGTTGCCTGTTTACAGAACTTCATTCAATAGGTGCCGGTTATAACAATCTTCTCTTTTGTCTTATCGTTTTTAAATTTTTGCTTAGTACATAATCAAGGACAGACTTATTGTCTAAAATCTTATATTAGAGGAAATTAGTTCATATAGTTTTGAAATCCCTAACGATTTATTCTCAAATTGCGAATACCCATTTTCAACTTTTTAACCTCCCATTTGCATGTATTAACTAAAATAGACCTCATGATCTTCATTTTCTCTTTTCGTTTAATTGAAATAATCAATTTTTTATCAAGCGGGCAATCATTCGAATCCAGGTATTCTATCTTTATTTTTTCATATATGTTGCTGAAATCAGAAAAATCATTTACCTCTTGTGCATCATGTTTCCTATACCACACCATGCCCTGGGGCATAAGAACTGTATTGTAATATAGTGCGAGCCGTTGCCACATTTCAAAATCACCTGCCATTCTTATTGGTTTAAAACCCGCTACAGTATTGAAAACCTTTTTATTAATTATGGCAGAAAGGGGGGATCTTCGAAAAAGGCCAGGACCAAGGAAGTGATATTCATATGCCTCTTTTGGTGTAAGTTCAAAAGGAAATGGTCTTTTATCGTTGGGCTCCATAGAGCAAAACCCCAACCCAGCTTTAGGAAATCGTTCCATAATTTCTGACATATAACCTAATGCCCAGGGATATATATAATCATCAGAATCGACGTACTTTAAATATTTGCCGCGTGCATAAGACGCGGCTTTGTTTCTGTTAGGATAATCTCCAAGGTTTATTTCATTTTTGTATACGCTCACCCTCGAATCTCGGCTTTCAAAACTTTTTGCTATTGATATTGTTCTGTCGCTGGATCCATCATCAACAATGATCAGTTCAAAATTTGTGAATGTGGACGCAAGCACACTTTCTATCGCTTCGGCAATATATTTTTCCCGGTTATAGCATGTCATTAAAACACTCAGCAAAATATTATTATTTTCTGGCAAAAGCTATTTGATTGTTATACTAATTCGTCTCCATCGGGTACTATGGCCAAAATTCTAAGTTTCTAATTCGAATATAACCGGCCGCAAATTTACAAAAGGGCTCTTTCTAGGCTGCAACTTTTTTTTTAAAGAGCAGTAAGTCGGGGAGTCATCAGTATTCAGAATTCAGCTGTCTATTTTTTGATACAACCCAATTATCCAGTAGCTTTGTTTTTCCATCGGCCAAAATGCCTTAACAGCCCGCTTAAAAAAGGTAAGAATAGAGGTTTTTCCTTTGCTACTCTTACTGTCGGGTATAAAGGGCGTTTCGGGATTGAGTTCGGTATTACATACAGGACAAACAGTAAAATGGGGCGTTTTATTTAATTGTTGAGAATAAAACAATTTGACATATGTTTTATGGAATTTAAAATTCTCACCCCATCCCAACCTGCTTTGTTCAATACATTCGAACCCCTTAGCAGCAAATAAATTCGCAATCTTTGCTTCGTTAAAAACCTGCAAATGACCATCATAATGAAATGTAGTTAAACAGTGTGGGCATTTAACCATATTCCACGCAAGATCTTCATTATATGGAACACTTACAATGATATACTTTTTAGAAAGGCGCACCATTTCTTCAAGGGCTTTTTTGAATTCCTCCGGGTTCAGATGTTCCAAAACCTCTAAAGCATATACGCAATCAAATTCCTTATCTGCAAAAGGTACACTCACAATGCTTGCTTTTGCTTTTTCAAAGGGAATATACGCTAAAGCACCATCGCTGTTATCAATACCAACACATCTTATATCCTTTCGCCTCGAAGAAATCAATTTTAAAAAACTTCCATGACCACATCCAAGATCAATTAAGCTGGTAACATCTTTAGGTGTGAGGCCTTCCGTAAATTCAAATCTTTCCCTGTTATTAGTATTGGAATCAACCCAATCCCAGATTTGAGCATTATCAAAAATGTTTTTCATTACCCGAATTTCTTATAATTGGACCGTTGCCGTTAGCCCAAAGTGCCATTCCCGGCATTGTATTTTTTAATATTTATTTTAAAAACAAACCAAAAACAGGCAATATAAATATTTACCTGCTGAAAATTAAATCGGAGTAAGCCGGATATTATAAAGCCCGTATATTTTTTTAGCCGGTTTCTTTTTATCTTTTTCAGTTGATAAATCGTAAAGCCACAATCCGGATTTTTTAAATATCTCCATTTTATTTTTTCCGCCTCATAAATAAATTCCTGTTGCGATGTCAACTCCTGATCGTGATGTCTTCTTTGCCATACAATCCCAGCTGGCATTAAAACTGTAGAAAATTGTAATCCCATCCGGTGCCACATATCTGTATCACTTATCATTCTTCCAAAAGCAAAGCCGCCCATTGAATTAAATGCACTTGTAACAAAAATAGAATCCAGCGGCCCTTTGTGAAATAATCCCGGACCAAAAAAATGATACCGGTAAGCTTCCGCTGGTTTAAGCATAAAAGGAAATGGCTTTGCATCATCAGGGTTTAATGAACATAAACCAAAGCCAGTACCGGGGTATACTTCCATACTTTTTACTAAAATTTCAAGACCATAAGGATATATATAATCATCAGAATCTACATACTTCAGATACTTGCCTTTTGCATAAGAGGCCGCTTTGTTCCGGTTGGGATAGTCGCCAAGGTTCCTTTCATTTTGATACACTTTAATTCTTCCATCAAGACTTTCATAGCGCCTTGCAATTGACAAGGTGGAATCTGTT
>JBDTLZ010000082.1:0-17069 GCA_039934515.1 Ginsengibacter sp. | reverse complement strand
TCCAGCAATAACTTTTTACCCGCGTGCTCCCGTATGAAATGGTCAATCATTAGGTGAGATGCCCCGGAGGTTCTCCCGTTTGGATGGTTGCCTACTAAAATATAATAAGCCCTGCCATGAGAAAAAAGCCAGCCACACGACGACACCAGTTGTTGCCCGGAAGAATAAATTCCATAAGTAACTGCCATATTTTTTTTCCCGAGAATTAAAAAAAGATTTGAAAAATTCTCATAATCTTTGTTAGAAATGGGCGAAAAATTCTTTGCCTGCTCCCTGGCAAGAAGAATGATATCTGCCACCGGTATATTTTTTTTCAAAGTATTACCCGCATCTCCGGCTCTCTTGATATTCCTAAGATGGCTCTTTGCGTAATTGGCTGATAACGCTGCATAACTGTTGTCAAGATTGAGCGTATAGTTGCTGCGCTCATACATGGGAAAGCCTGGTACCTGGTAAAGATTTTTTTCATTCAGATAAAAATCCCAGTATTTAAATCTTTTTGGTATTGCCTCCAGGAATGAACGTATGACCGATAAAGAAAGATTGTTTCCAAATACACCGAGCTGCGCTGCGAAAAATGGCTGGTATAAATAACAGAGGCCATATTTCTTATTCCATGTTAGCGGCATCACTGCTTCATAGTCATCCATGATAAGGCCGTCCCAGTTTTTGCTCATTGCATCAAGGTAGAACGAGTAGGCATATATTAAACCATTCCCCGCCGTTTCAACACAATGATCCCATTTTTCTTTATTAATTTTTGCCTGTGGCAGATACGAAATTTTCAACCTCTTTTTTTTAATGGAATTAAAACAGCAGGGCTAAAGGCCCGGCATATTTAAGAATTTAGAAAACCTGAAATTTTGCAGGTCAATGCTGAATGAAATGTTTTTCCAGAATCTTTTTTCGGTGATGGTTGATTTAAAATAGTCAGTGTACACTTTGCTGTAAATAATTGGAATATATATGTTTACCAGGTTCTTTAATACAGAGACCTGCAACCCCGCATCATAAATAAATTTCCCGGTTGGCGCATCTTTTTTCCAGGCTTCCGAATAGGTGCCTATGTCGAAGAAAATCTTTAAGGGGATCTCAAATGGCAGTACCTGCAAAGGATTAAATTGCTTTGGAAAATCTGTATTAAAATTTATAGCGCCCAGCCAGTCATCAGTTTTGCCGATTTTATTGTTAAGCAAATCAGATCGTACCTTAAACCCGCCATCCCGTATCATCAATTGCTGCGAACGAAATCCTTTGAACTCATTGCGGCCCGCAAAATAATTGCTGTAGGTATAGTCTTCAAATCCGTTGGCACCGCTCATATTCAAATGATACCGGTCTGTCTCAAATTCTTTAAATACAGTCTTATCTCCCAGGTATATAAATTTTCCACCAAACAATCTTACCTGTAATCCCCCGTTTTTTGCATAATTGAAAAAATAATTTCCTTCAAACGCCAGGCGCACAAAATTTTTGCCTTCCTCGGCCTGCAGGTTACCGGAGTACGGGTATAGTACCCGGTTATTTTCCAACTTGAATTGTAGCTGGTTGATATAACTGTTAACTTTCGGATAAGAAATTACATCAACCTGTTGTAAGGTATCCCTGGTAAACTGCAGGCCGGTTTCCCGGATAAAATAAGTTTTCCATTGAATTGATTTTGTAAGGCTGCTGGTCGCGTTCTTATTTCTGAAAATAATTTTCAATGAGGGTACAATTTTTGAAAATCCAAGGTGATTCACCGTACCTGTTGAATCAGTATAATCATCAGCAGTAAATTTCTCACCGCCCAGGGAAATTTCTGCTTTTCTCACCAAGCCATAGCTTAAAATATTGTAGCCCACTTTTGCAATTCCAGTAAATGTTTTACTACCGGTTGCGTACATAGGCGCCGCAAAAAAATGGAAGGCAGGTTCCGGTAAGGTATAATTATGTACCAGGGCGCCAATCATAAACTTGTCGTAATAATTATAGCCGGCAGATGGGGAGATAAAAATAAAGTTGTGTTTGTCCGTATCTTTAAAGTCAAAAAATGGAATGAGCCTGGTATCTTTTTTCAAAACAGGCTCCATGTTTCCTTTTTTTTGCAATAGTAAGAAAAGAGAATCGACCTCTTTTTTACTTACATCAGCTACTACATCTTTAAAGTCAGCCGGTGAAGGATGTTTAAACTTCCAGCGGTCATAATATTCATGAAGACAGCTGTCAAATAAGGGCTGGCCTATGTACTTTTCAAGTACGCCCATCCATTTTCCTGTTTTGTAATAAGCGATGCCTGCATAGTTTGCTTCAGAAAAATTTTCGGATGAAGTTTCAATGGGCTGGTCTTTTTTCGATGCCACCAGCGCCCGGTATTCCAGGTCAGTTGGCATATCAGGAATTCTCCTCGAAAAAAAATCCTTTTTTGAAGAGACCGCCTTTTCTTTTCTATATTTTAATGTTTCGTACCTGTTATCAAAATAGGTATTCATGCCTTCATCCATCCAGGGATGGTCTCTTTCATTGCTTGCAAGGATTCCATAGTTCCAGTTGTGCCCCACTTCATGTTCGATAGTAAGGTCAAGGTCTTTTGCCGACAGTGTGGGAGAAATGCTGGTTATGGTAGGATATTCCATACCGCCGTTAAATCCCATTTTCGCCTCAACGGCACTTACGGTGTTGTAAGGATATTCTCCCAGCCATGCGCTCCTTGTAGTTACAGCGTCTTTAATGTATTGAATGCTATTTTTCCAAACCGGCAAACCTTTTGGAGTAAAAAACGAAAATGCATCAACAACTTTCCCGGAAGGAAGCACGATCGTATCGTAACGAACCAGGTAACTTTTATCTGCAAACCAGGCAAAGTCATGAACATCATTTTGCAAATAGATGAGCGTTTTTGTTTCAATTTTTAGAACTGGCACGGGGTTTTGAGCAACGGCAACAGGCGTTTTGATTCCGGTTACAGTCTTTTTTTTGGCAACGAATTTTTCTTTTCCATAGGCTGGTGATTTTTTGGCTGTTGCCGGTGGCTTCTTAGCAACAACCGCCGGTGGTCGGCTTACTACTGCCGGTTCATACTTCATAGCCGACAATTGTAATAGCCAGTTCCTTTCATCTGCATTTTGCAATGTTCCGGTGGCAGCCACGACATAAGTTTTAGGAAGTGTTATCTGTACATTAAAATTTCCAAATTCACTGTAAAATTCTCCCTGGTCAAGGTACGGAAACGGGTGCCATCCTTTATTATCATAAACTGCCGGTTTTGGATACCACTGGGTTATTTGATACGTGTGCCCCACATGGCCGCCTCTTGAAAAATTAAATGGAAGTTTTTCATGAAATGGGGTACTGATTTTTATGGTCTGCCCGGGTGCCAGTGGGGCCGGTAAAATTAGTTTTGACACATCGATATATTGCGGATGATCGACAAGGTTTGAGGTAATGCCATTCACTTTAAAATCAAGCCTGTTTATATAACCCCGGTTTTCATTATTGCTGAAATAAAAATCAGTTCTTCCATTGCGTAAAAGCTGTTCACTAAAAGCAGTCTGATCATTTTTATAAGCATCTGGCCAAAAATGAAACCAGATGTAATTAAGCGTGTCGGCAGAGTTATTGGTATAATCTATGATTTCAAATCCGTCGAGCGTATTATCTATGTCATTGAGGGTAACATCGATCTTATAATTTACTTTTTGCTGAAAATAAGCGCGCGTTGCATCCGAATGTGAATTTGCCTGGGAACGGGCATCAGAAAACGGGCAATACATTAAAATCCCCAGGATAATTTTTTTCACAAATTGGTGTTTGCTCAAATATAAAAAATATGGTGTGAGAGGTTTGAGTTTTATAGATCAAAAAATTATCTCCTGTTTGAAAATATTCCGGTTCTTCAATACCTGGGTTGTAAACAGGGGGATTTTATCTTTTAATACAACTAAAGTTAAGGCACGGATGGCTAATTCCGCTATAATATATGTTTATTCATGCCGTGTCCCGTTATTCGATCGATAAAATGGCAAACGTTATTGCAAGGCCGTTACTTTCCTTTCCCCAAAAAAATAATCCTGATCGTATGTATCATTATTTTAAAATCCAGTGCAAGTGAAATATTTTCAATGTAGATCATGTCATATTTCATACGTTCGATCATTTCTTCTACATTTTCGGCATAGCCAAATTTTACCATTCCCCAGCCCGTTAATCCTGGTTTAACTTTAAGCAGCAGTTTATACCCGGGGAAATGCCGGGATATGAGATCAATGTAATATTTTCTTTCAGGCCTGGGCCCTACCAGGCTCATCTCACCTTTTAAAATATTCCAGAATTGCGGAAGTTCATCAAGCCTCCAGCGACGCATTGTTTTGCCCCAGCCCGTGATCCTTTCATCGGCATCGCTGCTTAGCAGGGGCCCATTACCTTCTGCATTGTTTATCATGGAACGAAACTTATAGATTATAAAAGGCTTTCCTTTGTGCCCCACTCTTTCCTGCAAAAAAAATATCTTCCCGCGGGAAGAAATTTTCGTTCTAACGGCGCTGTAGATGATCAAAGGTGAAAGAACCATAAGGCCGCAGGCTGAGAAGAATACGTCAATAAGCCGCTTTACATTTTGTTGCCACGCATCCATCAATCCAAGGTGTATTTCAATAAGCGGGGTACCCAACACGTTATTGGTTCGCACTGCTCCACTCAGGATATCTACTTTATCAGGCACCATTTTTACATTTACTTCTTTCTCACTTAACTGTTGTAATATTTTTTCCAGGCCTGTCCTTTCGCTTTTTTCTATCGCAATAATAATCTCCTTTATCTCATATTCATCAATTACTTTATGAATACTATCAATGCTTCCCAGGCACGGGATATATTCGTCAAGCCCGGTCTGGATAGAGTTTCCGGCAGTCATAAATCCGCAAATCCGGTAGCCGGTTTTCTCTTTGTTTGTGGTGATGGAGTGATAGACCTGTAAGGCGCTTTCATTGCCTCCTATCATGAGCGTGTTGAACCATACATCTCCTTTTTGTAACTGGTCATGAGCTTTTGATAGTAACAATAACCTTGACAAATAAGTAACCAGGAACTGGAGAATAAAAAGAGTAATAAATTCTTTATAGAAAATTATATAGTAGATATTGTTGCCGGAAAGCATACAAATGAAAATAATAAAAACACACCCGGAAAATGCTATTATAAAGGTGTTCAGCATTTCAATTACACGCGATTTGTAATAGATATTCTTATAAACGCCAAACATATGGTTGAGGATAAGGAAGCCAGGCGGGTACAACAGCAGTCCCCAAAAGAACCTTTCGTTGAACTGGATTGGTTGCCCACCTGAAACCTTGTGAAGAGAATAAAAAATTAGCCATGCAATGATTGCGGAAATAAAATCACTGAGCGCGTAGAGACCTGTATGAAGCGGCTTTGTCAATCTTGTTTATTGAAATTTTATTAGCGTGTCAACTTCATATCATCGCACTGGTTGTGACACGAATTTCTTAAAATGCGGTGTGACAAATAAATCCACGATTTTGTATTAATTCGTAATCGATAGCCATCGGATCGTTCCTGGAATTCGCCTGATCAGTTTGTGTCTTTTCATTAGTGACATAACATTAGTTGATTTGATTGCGGTTTATTTTATCAAGAATAAGATGGGCAACCTCCATCGCACGATATCCATCTATATCAGTCACAATAGTAGCGGTGTTATTTAGTATGGAATCAGTAAAACTCTGCAGTTCCAGCTTTATGGCGTTGTTTTCTTTTATAACCGGGGCAGCGATAGCAATGGTTTTTGTGCCTGTATTGGTCTCGATGTCGAAAGTAAATACGTTTTTATCTGTGGGTGATTTGTATTTGATCACTTCTGTTTTCTTGTCGAGGAAATCAATACTTATATAAGAATCTTTTTGGAAGAGGCGCATTTTGCGCATCCGCTTCATACTTATTCTTGACGAAGTAAGGTTAGATACGCAACCATTATCAAACTCAATACGTACATTGGCAATATCAGGCGTGTCGCTCAAAACATTCACTCCATTGGCATAGACATTTTTTACGCTGCTCTTTACGATACTTAAAATGATATCTATATCGTGGATCATTAAGTCGAGTATCACACTTACGTCGGTACCACGTGGGTTAAATTGCGAAAGCCTGTGAACTTCAATAAACATCGGGTTTAGTTCATATTCCTGAAGCGCCAGGAATGCCGGATTAAATCGTTCAACATGACCAACCTGGAATTTAACATTGGCTTCCCTGGTAAGTTTGACAATTTCCCTCGCTTCTGACATGGTATTGGCGAGCGGCTTTTCTACAAATACATGTTTACTTTTAAGAATCGCCATTTTACACAATTCATGATGCGTTACAGTAGGTGCAACAATATCAACTATGTCGCAGGCTTCTATCAAATCCGGGGCCTGTGTAAATCGTTTCAACCCATATTTTTCGATAACGTCGTTCGCATTTTCGTCTGAAGGATCATAAAAACCCACCAGTTCTGCACCGGCAATTTCTTTCCAGTTATTAAGGTGAAATTTGCCCAAATGCCCGACACCGAAAACGCCAACTTTTAGCATAACGCGTAATTTAATTGCGATAAAGGTAGAAAAGAGAAAAATAACCGGGCTAAATAAAACCGGCCTTTATTGCAGCGACGTGCCGTAAGTGCTTAAATAGAAGTTCACCGGGAGCAATGAAACTTATGATGCGTTCTGTAAAAATGTTGAGTGGGAGAGGTAATAAGGATCGGGGCTATAGAGAAAAAGGCAAGTCCCGTTCTTTATTTTGTCGATAATTGGCTTGTAGATCTTTTGAGGCAAAGCAGGACAGCCGAGGCTGCGCCCTATATAACCTTTGTTCCTGATGTATTTTTCGTTGACATATGCGGCACAATGCATTACAATAGCCCGGCTGTATGCATTATCGTTAATTCCTTTTTCTTCTCCTTCAAGATGAAGTGAAAATCCATGCTCACCTTTATAAGTGCCCTGGGTAACGTAAAAACCGAGGCTGCTTTTAAAACTTTCAGGATTGTTTGAAAATTCTCTTGCATATTCATCACCCGAATTGCGGCCATGTGCAACATATGTATTATAAAGAATTTTATAATTTTTTATATCAATTACAAACAATCTTTTTTTACTGGATGAAAGGCTGAAATCAACAATCGAAATAATAGTATCATTGGTTAGCTTTCCCATGGAACGAAGGAAATTAAAACCTTTTAAGGCGTAATCAAATGCCTGTTTTGACAAGCCAAGGGAGTTCAATCTCAAACTATCGTAAACAGCGGATTTATTTGAATTGTTTAGTTCTTCTCCTGCATTGCCGGCAATCTTATATTTAGTAGCGGGCATGGCGGCCGGGCTATTATCCGGTTTCGTTTTAGCAAAAACAAATAAAAGATGGATAAGAAAAATAAAAACGGGGGACAGGAAAATAAAAAACTTTTTCAGCGACTTCTTCATTCGTTGTGTTTCAATAAGTTAAAGGTATGGTTTACAATATCGCTGAATTAAAAAAATCCAGGTTTTTCATATTTGCGGCTAGTTTACGGAAAAGGGTGCTTTAAAAAATTGGATTTCATGATATTTAAAAAGCGCTACAAAGATACCTTACCTTGGTTTTTAATCCAACAATAGGATACTTTTAATGTAATCCGGCGATTTCTTTATAGCTTCTTTAACATTCCGGCCATTAACAATAGGATTCACCATAGAAACAATTTTATCTCCTCTTTATTGTCTGTCTAATAGTTAATTTTGAGTTCACGGTCTTGAAAACACAAATAAATAATTATCCTGGTTTTATGTCACGAATGAAAAGACATAACGTGGTAACACACGAATTGCGGGCACGAATTACACTTATTTGCACAATACCGCATTCATTCGCATAATCCGACAGGCCATCGGATCGTTTTTTTAACATTCGTGTATTAACAACAATACGTCAAAATATAGTTGAGATGATCCTAGTTTATCCTATTTTTTCCGGTGGGTGCAATGTTTCTTTTGCTATATTTTTCAACTTTAGAAAGAATCCAGAGGGAAAGCAACAGCCATACCAGCCCTATCGAAAATCCTGCCATTACATCACTTGCATAGTGAACACGCAAATAAATCCTGCTTACACCAATAACAAGTATTAATAACACCAGGAAAACAGATAAGGTCCATTTGAGCCAGGTTTGTTGCACATTTTGCCATACGATCAGTATGAGAAGGCCATAAAAAGTAACGCTCATTAAAGCATGGCCGCTTGGAAAACTAAACCCTTTTGCTACCTGTAGTAATGGTGAAACCGGCCTGTCGCGGTGAAAGGTTAATTTTAAAAGAAACATTAACAATAAGCTGCTCAATGCCACAGCAGGAACTTTAATAGAATACCATTGCCGTTTTTTTATAAATAAAAACCACGCAGTGAGTAACAGGTTGGCGGGAATTAAAAACAGGTGAGTGCCTAAAAAAGTAAACCCCTGCATAACACTGGTATTGATATTATTAATGTAACCAGCAATAAAAGCCAGCGCCTTGTTATCAAAACTTTGTGTCTTACCTTCCGTGACCAGCCTGGCAATTATTATAAATACCGCAAGGGCGATCGTGAAAAGCCCTACAAGCACAAAAATTTCCAGTGAAAATAGTGTGAAGACCGTAAAAATTTTTTTCAACCGTTGCCTTATTTCCCGGATCATATTTTAAAGATAGGGCTGTTTAAGAGGTTACAGGCTATTATCAGCAGTCAAATTTCAAGTGCCTGTTGCCTCTTATATTTGTGTAAACATGTAATGGCCGTCTCTGCAAATTCCATATTAAACAGCCCTATCGAATATTTAAAAGGTGTGGGGCCTCAAAAGGGAGCGCTTTTAAAAAAGGAGGCTGGTATTTACACTTTTAATGACCTGCTGGAATACTTCCCTTTCCGTCATATTGATAAAACACAGGTCACAGCTATCAGTACTATTAATTACGAAACAGAATATGTGCAGGTAACAGGGAGAATTACCTCACTTGAAACAGTGGGCCAGGGGGCTGGGCGACGCCTGGTTGCCAGTTTAAATGATGGAACCGGCGCGCTGGAATTAGTTTGGTTCCAATCCATCAGTTGGGTGGAAAAAACCCTGGGCGTTGGAAAAAAGTACCGGGTTTTCGGAAAGGTGGGATTTTATACCAATACGCCGCAAATAACCCATCCCGAAATAGAGGAAATAACAGGCGCCAATGCAGAAACAAAATTTTTTTTAGAACCTGTCTATCCGAGTACTGAAAAGCTAAAAGCAAGAAATCTCGGGGGGAGGCAAATTGCAAAACTCACTTTTGTGCTTTTACAGATGGTGAATGAAAAAGACATCCAGGAAAACCTTCCCGAACCGGTTCTGACGCAATACCGTCTTGTCAGCAGGTACACAGCCTTCATGCACATACATTTCCCCGGCAGTACCAATGAATATAATGAGGCGCTGAAGCGTTTAAAATTCGAAGAGCTTTTTATTTCCCAACTTCGTTTAGGGTTTCTCCGTTATAAAAGACATTCATTTTCAAAGGGATTGGTATTTAGCAAAGTGGGTAATTATTTCAATGATTTTTATAACAAGAACCTGCCGTTTGAATTAACGGGTGCACAAAAAAAAGTACTCAGGGAAATAAGAAAAGATATTGGAAGTGGCAAACAAATGAACCGTTTGTTACAAGGTGATGTAGGAAGTGGTAAAACTATCGTAGCTCTCATGAGTATGCTCATAGCGGCCGACAATGGTTACCAGAGTTGTTTGATGGCGCCCACTGAAATACTTGCCAGGCAACATTTTGAGAGTTTGCGATCCCTTCTGCATGGTATGCCGGTCACAATAAGAATTCTTACTGGTTCTTCTTCAGCAAAAGAAAAAAGGGAAATATTGCAGGCAACTGGTGATGGTGAAGTAACGATATTAACAGGAACACATGCTTTACTGGAGGATGTTGTGCAATTTAAGAACCTGGGGCTTGCCATTGTTGATGAGCAGCATAGGTTTGGCGTTGCACAACGAGCGAGGCTTTGGAAGAAAAACGAAATAAATCCTCATATATTGGTTATGACCGCTACACCCATACCGCGTACCCTGGCTCTTACCGCATATGGAGATCTTGATTATAGTATTATGGATGAGATGCCCCCGGGCAGAAAACCAGTAACCACCGTGCATAGAATGGAATATACGCGGCCACAGGTAATGGACTTCATAAAAAGCGAAATTAAAAAAGGAAGACAAGCCTATGTTATTTACCCGCTTATCGAGGAATCGGCAAAGCTCGATTTTGAAAACCTGCTTAAAGGCTATGAAGAAGTGAAAGCATTTTTTCCTGAGCCGGAATATTATATTAGCATGGTCCATGGGCGGCAAAAAAGTAACCAGAAACAGGTGAACATGGACCGCTTCATTAAGGGAGATACACAAATAATGGTGTCGACCACTGTTATTGAAGTGGGGGTAAATGTACCCAATGCCAGTGTAATGTTGATAGAAAGTGCAGAAAAATTTGGCCTTCCGCAATTACACCAGCTGCGGGGCAGGGTAGGTAGGGGAAGTGAACAAAGTTTTTGTATTTTGCTAACGAAAATAAAGCTCTCAGGGGATGCTAAGAAACGCCTTAAAATAATGTGCCTGACAAATGACGGCTTTAAAATCGCAGAAAAAGATCTTGAGATCCGCGGGCCCGGAGATATAGAGGGAACGAAACAAAGCGGTATTCTTAACTTCAAGCTGGCGAATATCATTGATGATAAAAAGATACTTGAGGCGGCCCGGATAACCGCTGAAAAAATTATCGATAATGATCCGAAGCTGAATTTGGAAGAAAATGACTGTCTTAGGCATTTTTTATCGCTTCAGAAAGGGAAAACGATATGGAGCAAAATTTCGTAAAGCCCGATCGGGGAACATTGTTAATTGCGTATTAAATAATAAAAGGAGGTTTAATTTTCAATCTTCAGATGAAATTGTTTCGTAAATTTATTTTCTGATTATTTATGAAAACTTCTGTTTTGAGTTAAACTTTTTTGCTTCTTTTTTGTCATAAAAAAAATAATTGTTTTGCGAATAGTTAAACGCCTTCCGTACCACCTTTTATGTATCATATCAACTTTTTTTGTTGCAGATAATGCCTTCTCGCAAATTGAATTTATTGAAAACAAAGGACAGTGGAGCAGTGAAGTAAAATTCATGAGCATTGCCGGCAGCGGTTCTTTCTATCTTCAGCAAAATGGATTTACCGTGGCCCAGCATAATCCCGATGATGTAGAGAATATAAAAGAACGCCGGCACAGGGAATTTTCAGGTGCGGCTTTAAAAGCCGGTGCCAGGTTGAAGCCGGAAGCACCGGCTAAAATTCGTTCCCATGCCTACACGGTGAAATTCCTCAATGCCCAAAATGCTCAAATACTTCCTGACAGGCCGATCCCCGCCACAAGTAATTATTTCATAGGCAATGACAAAAGTAAATGGGCATCCGGGTGCAGGATCTTCAAGGGAGTTACTTATAAAGATGTTTACCCGGGTATAGACATCCGTTATTATTCCGACGCAGCCAGCAATTTAAAATACGATTTTATTGTTCACCCCGGGGCTGATGTGAACAATATCGCTATGAAATACACAGGTGCCAATAAGATTTCTGTAAAAAATAAACAACTAATAATTGGAACCTCACTTGGCGACAATAAAGAGCTTTCTCCCTATACTTACCAGGTTACTGATAACAGCCGCGAAGAACTGGACTGCCGTTACGTTGTGGAAGGTGATGTCGTGAAATTTAAAGTAAAGAATTATGCTCATGATAAGGTATTGATCATTGATCCTACCGAAAAGTTTTTCAGCTATTCGGGAAGTACGGCAGATAACTGGGGCTTTACCGCAACTTATGGTCCCGATGGAAGCTTTTATGGCGGGGGAATCGCTTTTAATTCGGGTTTCCCCGTTTCAACAGGCTCTTATGATGAAACCTTCAGTGACGATTTTGATATAGCGATCATCAAGCTTACCCCCGATGGCAAAAGCCGGGTATATGCAACCTATATTGGCGGCAACAGTTCCGAGCAACCACATAGCCTTATTGTAGATCCCCAGGGAAATCTTGTTATAGCAGGCAGGTCGAAGTCAACCAACTCGGCTGATCCCGCATTAAATTACCCTACCACCGTTCCTGTGTATGGGCCGGGAGGAGGCTGGGATATTGTGGTAACCAAACTTAATGCTTCAGGCAGCGGGCTCATAGGATCCATGCGAATAGGCGGCCTGCAGGACGATGGTGTAAATATTAAGGACGAGACTGCTTCTTCCGGAGGCAGTTCTCTTAAAAGGAACTATGGGGATGATGCCAGGAGCGAAGTTTTACTCGACGGATCCAACAATATCTACCTTGCTTCATGTACCTCGTCAGCGGATTATAAAACAACCCCGGGCGCTTTTCAATCTAAGATCGGTGGCGAACAGGATGGAGTGGTATTGAAAATTAACCCCGATTGCAACACAGTTTTATTTAGCACCTTTCTTGGCGGAAGCGGAAATGATGCATCTTATGTATTAACACTCGGAAGCACTAACAATATATATGTTGCCGGAGGTACCGCCAGCACTGATATGCGGGGTATATCGGCAGGTGGTGTTATCAGCTCTTCGTTTCAAGGTGGCATTTGTGATGGCTACGTTATCGAATTGAATAATTCGGGTACAGCAGCAATCAGGGGAACTTATCTTGGAACTGCTTTAGCCGACCAGATATATGGTATTGAAACTGATAAATTTGGTTTCATATATGTAATGGGAACATCAGAAGGAAGCTGGAAGGTCATCAACGCAGCTTATTCAAATTTGAATGCGAAGCAATTTATTTCGAAACTGAAGCCAGATCTGAGTGATTACGTGTATTCCACGGTATTTGGGTCCAGTGGTGCCGTTACCCAGCTGCCCAATATTTCTCCTACTGCATTTCTGGTAGACCGGTGTGAAAACGTGTACGTTTCAGGATGGGGCGGAAAATCAAATACGGGTTTTGGCGAAGGAAGTACAAAGGGAATGCCTGTAACACCTGATGCTATAAAAGGGCAGACAGATGCTTCGGGAAGTGACTTTTATTTCTTTGTACTAAAAAAAGATGCGGCTGCGCAGTTGTACGGTTCTTTCTTCGGACAGGAAGATCCGCCTCTTGGGGTAAATGATCCGGTAACATTTGGTGACCATGTGGACGGCGGCACGAGCCGGTTTGACCGCAATGGTGTCATTTACCAGGCTATGTGTGCCAATTGTTTTCGAACGGTACCTTTCCCTGGCACTTTTGGTGCATGGTTTACTTCCAACCAGGCAACGGCCGGCGGGCAATGTAACCTTGGCATGCTTAAAATTGAGATGGATTTCGCCGGAGTGCAGGCTGGTGTAAGGGCTTCCATAGATGGGGTACCTTACGATACGATTGGTTGTGTGCCTTTACGCGTTGATTTCATCGACACCCTCAATAAAGGCAAAAGCTATTATTGGAGCTTTGGAGATGGCACTGGTGACACTACGACGGGCCCTGCTAATTTTCATATTTATAACACCAGGGGTAATTTTCGCGTAAGGTTAATTGCTGTGGACAGCACAACCTGTAATATTTTTGACACTGCATATACCAATATCAGGGTAGGGGATAATAAAGTAGTCCTGAATTTTGTTTCCAGTAAACTACCACCCTGTACCAACCTGAGCTACAGTTTTACAAATACTTCTGTTGCATCCCGCGGGCCATTTAACCCGGGAACTTTTACCTGGGATTTTGGCGACAATACGCCCACAGTAACACAGGGACAATCGCCACCGGTCAACCATACCTATGCAGGCCCGGGAACTTATATTGTTAAGCTGTCAATTGACGATACAACTTTTTGCAATTCACCGGATGATACCGTGAAAACGGTGAGGCTTTCTCCACAGGTAAAGGCGCAATTTGAAACCCCTGCCCATGGTTGTGTACCGTATAATGCAGTTTTTACAAATAACTCGCTGGGAGGCCTTAACTTTTTCTGGGATTTTGGCGACGGTACTTCTTCGACCGAAGACAATCCGGTGCATTTATACGACAGGGTGGGAACTTTCATTGTAAAATTGAAAGCATTTGACTCAACTTCCTGTAATAAAATAGATTCTTCGTCCTTTACAATTACAGTAAGCCCGATACCGGTTGCGTCGTTTATTTACAATCCGGATCCCCCGCAGGAAAATGTATTCACAAACTTTCTAAACCAATCAACAGGCGCCACAATATATAATTGGAATTTTGGAGACGGGGAAACTTCTACCGGAGAAAATCCAACACACATTTTCCCCGAAACGGCTTCTTTCAAAGTGTGCCTCAATGCAGCCAACGATGCGGGTTGCAGTGACGATACCTGCGTAATAATAAAAGCGTTGATAAAACCATTGGTAGATGTTCCGTCGGCTTTTACACCTGGAAAGTTTGGTATTAACGGCCGCATTAAAGTGGAAGGGTTTGGGATAGCAGAAATGCATTGGAGTATTTATAACAGGTGGGGCCAGAAGGTGTATGAAACAAATAACCGGAAGAGTGCTTGGGATGGCACCTTTAATGGAAAGCTGCAGCCACTCGACGTTTATGCGTACACGTTAGATGTTACTTTTTCTGATGGTACAAAATACAGGAAGACAGGAGATATTACTTTATTAAGATAATATGAATTGTGCATGATTAAGGCGCTCAAAATATTGACAATAATAACCGGCAGCTTCATGGTCATCCATGAAGCGATTGGCCAGGACCTGCATTTTTCCCAGTTCTTCAATAATCCGTTACTTACCAATCCTGCGAATACGGGATTTATTCCCGATGCCGACTACAGGCTGGGAGCTTCTTACCGGAATCAATATTCCAACATTATGGCGGTTCCCTACAAAACCATGAGCATTTTTGGAGATGCACAGGTTTTCAGGAATAAAATTGAAACCGGCTGGCTGGGTCTCGGCGGTGTTATATTAAGAGATGTTGCCGGAACCGGAAGCCTTATCTCAACCAAGGCGTATGCCTCGATAGCTTACCACCAGGAGCTAGGCCTGAGCAGCCTGCTCACTGCGGGCTTTAACGTGGGCTGGGCCAATAAACGAATTGATCAGACAAAACTTACTTTTCCCGATCAGTTCGATGGTAAATTTTTTGATATAAATCAGCCAACATCCGTAAAGCTTTTAAACAGCAGCGTGAGTTATTTTGACCTGCAGGTGGGGATGAACTATGCTTATTTCCCAACAGAAGATGTTTATATTAATGCCGGTTATTCTATTCAACATGTAAATCAGCCTAAAGAAACTTTTTTTGAGGATAACAATGATGATAAGATCTCAATGAGGCATATTGCATTTCTCAATGGGCTTTTTAAGGTAACCGATGATGTTATCATCAATCCAAACATATACTACACTACCCAGGCGGGAGCCAGCGAACTGGTATTGGGCATCAATGCGGCCTATAACCTATCTGAGCATGGAGAGAAACAAATAATTGCGGGCCTGTATTACAGGTACCAGGATGCAATTGTTCCGATGGTTGGACTGGAAATAAATAACGTGCGCTTTTCTTTTAGCTATGATGTAACAACTTCCTCTCTCAGGAACTTCAATCATTCTATGGGCGCCACCGAGTTCAATGTTCTTAAGAGAGGTTTCTACAATGACTTTACCGGCGACAGAAGGCAGTCTCTTTGCCCCTCTTTTTAATTGCTTTTTCTTTTCTATAAGCGTGTATCACATCTTAATTATTCCTTTGCTGTAGCGCAGCCTGTAACGACCGCCAGGTTATAATGTTATTTCAAATTTATTGGTCTAATAATAATGGTGTTATTTTGTGCCGTTCAACCCAATGTTAGGAACATTAATTTTCTGCTTCATTGTTAATTAACCGGAAGAAAATTATTAATTGTTACGGGCTTTATAAGAATTGAGAAATAAATTGAATTTGTATGCGTAGAAAAATTGCCATCATAGGAGGTGGAAACCTGGGAACTGCAGTAGCAGAAGGATTGCTTGAAAGTAAATTCTGCAAGGCAACTGATATCACGATCACTAAAAGAAAGATCAATACGCTCCGGGAATTGGCACGTAGGGGTGTAAAGGTGACGGCAAATAATGCCGAAGCAGTTAGCGCCAGCGAATTGGTGATACTGGCTATAAAGCCTTACCAGGTAACCGATGTTCTCAATAGTTTCAAAAAGGAATTAACGGCCAAACATATTTTGGTTTCTGTAGTGACCGGTGTGCTTATAACTGAAATTGAAGAAATTGTGAAAATGAAGCTGCCTGTTTTTCGCGCAATGCCCAATACAGCCATAGCCATCCGCGAAAGCATGACCTGTTTAAGCTTCACCAATGCTGCTGCTGCCCAGGTAAATTTTGTGAAAAATCTATTTTCCTCCCTCGGCAAGGTTACCATGATCGATGAAAAATTAATGGAAGCCGCTACCGTTTTAGGCGCCTGTGGTACTGCTTATGCCATGCGTTATATCCGTGCCAATATCCAGGGTGGAATCGAAATAGGATTTGATGCCGCCACCGCAAGCCTTATTGCTGCGCAAACGGTGAAAGGAGCAGCAGAATTGTTGTTGAAAAAAGGATCCCATCCTGAACAGGAAATCGATAAGGTTACCACGCCCAAGGGATGTACCATTGTTGGTTTAAATGAAATGGAACACCGTGGTTTTAGTTCTTCCCTCATAAAAGGCATTGCTGTAAGCTATAATAAAATTGCTAAAAGCTGATGCAGATGTTAACAGTCTCAAGTGCCAGGTTTGGATCGTGGTATCCTAAATGAGAATTATCTTAAATCCATGCGAACCCATTCTTATCAGATCCATACCCATAATTGATCATAGTAGCATTTCTTGTTTCGAGCGCTTCTTTCATTTTTTGCAGGTCTTTTTTGAGCTGTTCACGGCTTTTTTCAGTGTCAGTTTTTACTTTATCCATTGCTTTTTTGAATTCATCCATATTGGTGTCTTTCATTTTTTGCATAGACTCGCGGTATTCTTTGCTGTCCAGGTTCTTCTTAAGTTCC
>JBDTLZ010000081.1:0-12745 GCA_039934515.1 Ginsengibacter sp. | reverse complement strand
CAAATTCATAAGCTCTTGTAAAATATTGTTCTGCTCCATCGATTCTTCTTGCGGCCAACAATTCCTGTGTTCTTATAAGACCCAGTTCTACTCCCTGCTCATCACCGATGAGGTTTTGCCCGCCATCACCCCTGGTTAAGCTTAAATAAGCTGTGCGGTATAATTTTTCTTTGGCAAACCATGGCAGCAGTGAATTATTTTCATCATCGGGGTGTGCGCCAATATATAATACCGACCCCAAAACACCAAGTTTCTTTATCTGGAGAAAAATATCTGAAGAGGTGTACGTTTCAGGGGATTGGGCAATAATATTTAAAGCAATGGGAACACACAAAAAAAACAAAAAGAACTGCCGCATAGAAACTAATTATTTTACGAAAATAAGGGAATGTAAACTTGAAGCACTTCCGCTTAAATAAAAAAGACGCCGGCTTTGCCCGATAGTCATGTGGCACCAAACTTTAATGAGGGGTTTAAAAAGAAAGCGGAAGGATAATAATTAAAGCAGTGTAGAAGCAGGCCTGTTGATTTTGTTCTTTACATATTTGCTTTTATCATGGCAGTAGTTCCATTACCTTTACATCCTTTGGAAACAAATGGATAAATAATAAGCGTTTACAGGTTGGTTAATCTTCCGGCCGGCGCTTTGCCGGGACCCTGCAAATTTACAAATCAAAGAAAAAGAAGGCGGAAGAAGGAATTATTTTGAACATGATAAAAAATTTATTACAGGTATCATTTTTAATTGTACAAATTTTATGACTAATATCAGGCTGGTATTTTTGCGCGAAAAACTTACATTCGGTGAAAACCCAATGATGATAAAAACTTATATAGTTTCTGTACTATTTATTTTTTGTTGCGTTGAACAGCCTGTATATGCACAATCTCCACACGTTATGCATAGTACAAAATTAAATCCTTATAAATACGAAACTGAAAAAAGCGTTGTATGTAATAAGGGAGCTGTTGTTTCAGCGCATGCGCTGGCAAGCATGGTTGGTGTAAATATTTTAAAAGAAGGTGGAAACGCTGTAGACGCAGCTATTGCCACGCAACTTGCCCTGGCGGTAGTATACCCCGGAGCTGGTAACATTGGGGGCGGGGGGTTTATGGTACTTCACCTGGAAAGCGGTGAAAACATTTCAATTGATTACCGGGAAGTAGCACCTGCGGCAGCGTCACGCGATATGTATCTTGATACTAACGGTAACCCGCAAATGCACTTATCACAGGATGGACACCTGGCTGCCGGTGTTCCGGGAACAATTGCAGGCCTATTTGCTGCTATGAAATATACCAGGCTTCCTTTTACCAAATTAATACAACCTGCAATTGAACTTGCTGAAAATGGTTTTGCAGTTACACAAAGGCAAGCGGAAAGTTTCAATGAAACAAGGGAGGAATTTGTCAGGTTAAATACGACCGTGCCCGTATTTGTAAAGAATACTGCATGGAAAGCAGGCGACACGCTTCTTCAAAGAGACCTGGCTAACACGTTAAGGCGGATACGGGATAGTGGCGCCAAAGGGTTTTATGAAGGTGAAACTGCCAGGCTCATTACAGAAGAAATGACAAGAGGGCACGGCATTATTTCGGCAGCGGATTTAAAAAATTACGAGGCAAAAATCCGTAAGCCTTTGATTTTTGATTATAAAGGAAATACAGTGGTAACAATGCCATTACCGAGCAGCGGCGGAATTATTATCGAACAGGTATTGAAGATGAGTGATAACCATAAACTTAGTGACATGAAGTTTGAAACAGCAGCATCTGTTCAACTTATGGTGGAAACTGAACGGCGTTCATTTGCCGATAGGGCAAAATTTTTAGGTGACCCGGATTTTATAAAGGTACCCGTCAGTAAACTGGTAAGTGATGAATACCTTAAAATAAGAATGAGTGACTTTGTGGCTGGCAAAGCTGGCAACAGCAAGGACACTAAAGATGGAATGCCGGCTAAAGAAAAAGAAGAGACCACTCATTTCAATGTTTTGGACCAGGAAGGAAATGCAGTTTCTGTAACCACGACATTAAATGGAAGTTATGGAAGTAAAACCGTGGTTGCCGGCGCAGGATTTTTGTTGAATAATGAGATGGATGATTTTAGTGTGAAGCCGGGTGTGGCAAATATGTATGGTGCTGTAGGCGCTGAGGCGAATGCAATTGCACCGGGAAAGCGAATGCTCAGCAGCATGACGCCTACCATAGTATTGAAAAATAACAAGCCATGGATTGTACTGGGTACCCCGGGTGGCACTACTATACCTACGAGTGTGTACCAGACTATAGTTGATATAATCGACTTCAAAATGACGCCCCAGGATGCAGTAAACAGGCCTAAGTTTCACCATCAATGGCTCCCCGATGAAATTTATGTTGAAAAAGGTTTTGACGAAAAGGTGGTTTTGCAACTGGAGAAAATGGGTTACAAAGTCACTACGCGCAGTGAGATCGGAAGAACGGAAGTAATCATGATAATGCCGGATAAAACGATCCAGGCTGTTGGCGATCATCGCGGTGACGATTCGGCTGCCGGTTATTGACCACCTATTATACAATAAGAGTCACGGGTAGGCTTATTCCCGTCAATCACACGGATTGATCCCTTACTACGATTAAGAAAAATAACTGCTATTGCAGGCACAACCTGCTATAAAAGCCGGGATCTTTAAATATGTTTCACCGGCAATAAGGCAAGTAACAGTAACCATAGGCATAATGTTTTGTTTTATATTAACGAAGCTTAGAATTGGCTAACAAAGTGGTTTGTTTATTTTTGCCACTCAATTTTCGTTTACTGAAAAAGGTCTATAAAATATTTCTCAGGGTATTGCTGGCATTTTTCGTGCTCGTATTGATAATACTGCTCTTAATTCAAACTGCTTTTTTCCAGAATTTTATCGTAAAAAAAGTCGCCGGACGGCTTTCAAAAGAATTGCATGCAACCGTTTCCATAAGGCATGTTGATGTAGAACTTTTTGATAAAATGTTGTTGCAGGGAACCCTCGTTCTTGACCAGAATAAGGACACGCTTTTATATGCAGGAAACGTAAAAGTAAACATCACAGATTGGTTTTTTTGGCAGGACGATATCACCCTTAAATATATCGGCCTTGATGATGCCATTATAAATCTTAACCGTAAAAACCCTGTTTGGAATTACCAGTTTTTGGTTGATTATTTTTCAGGTCCAAAAAAGAAAAAGGATACTTCGTCAAACGGCATTCAGCTAAGCCTGCTGGAAATCGCTTTGAACAGGGTTAAGGTGTGGCAACAGGATGAATGGAAAGGACAGAACATGCTTATTTCTTTTAACAAGCTCAATTTCAAGGCTGATACTTTTGATTTAAATAGTAATATTATCAATATAAGTTCAGTTGTCATAGACCATCCGCTTTTTACGCAGTACGATTATACCGGTAATCGGCCGGAGGATACAACAACATCGGTGCCAGAGGCCAGCGAAATTGATACAGCCATGCAGTGGAATACAGACGGATGGCGTGTCACCATAAAGCAAGTGCATATAAATGATGGAGGTATCGCTATCGAAAAGCAAGCCGACCGGCCCGTTTGGACCAGCAGGTTTGACGATAAGCATATTATACTATCCAGGATTAACGGGACTTTTAAAAACTTTCTTTTTCTAAAGGATACTTTACAGGCTAATGTTGAAATTACAGCCTATGAAAGAAGTGGCTTTATAATAAAAAAATTATCGGCGGCCTGTAAGTTTACGCCAAAACTCCTCGAGCTAAAAAAACTCGATCTTGTTACCAACAGAAGTCGCCTCACTAATTATTATTCAATGCGGTATAATAATTTTAATGATGATATGCAGGATTTTGTTCACAGCGTGCGTATCGAGGGTCATTTTGAGAATAGCACTTTAAACAGTGATGACCTGGCATTTTTTGCGCCGGAAGCTGCAAACTGGAAGGAAGTTTTTTCGCTAAATGGAAACGTAACGGGTACAATCGATAATTTATCTGCAAAAAAGATCATTATTAAAGCAGGCCCTAATAATTATCTTGAAGGTGACTTAAGTATGCGTGGCCTTCCGGATATCGATGAAACTTTCATCGATTTCAGGTCGCGGGACCTTTTTACAAATTACACTGAACTGGCCCGGCTCATTCCCTCTTTAAAAGATATTACCAATCCGGATCTTGCGTCATTGGGCAAAATAAGATTTACAGGGAGCTATACAGGTTTTATCCGGGACTTCGTAACCTATGGAACATTAACAACCGATATCGGATCTCTTCAAACCGATCTGCAGATGAAATTTCCGGTGGGCCGGAATGCCGTATACAACGGCAAAATCTCAACCGGGAATTTCCGGCTGGGCAAATTTATAAGCAATAGCCAGATTGGCGATATTGCCTTTGACGGTAAAATAAGCGGTCAGGGTTTTAATGCAAAAGATGTCGATATAGGGATTGATGGAAAGATCAGCAGGATTGAATTTAACGGGTACGGGTATACGAACATAATCACCCATGGAAGTTTCAGAAAGAAGCTTTTTTCCGGTACCGCCAGTATTAATGATCCGAATATAAAAATCGATACACTTATCGGTTCAATCAATTTTAGTAAAATTGATCCCCAGTTTAATTTAAATGCTGATGTATCGCGGCTCAACCTGAAAAATTTAAAATTTACCAACGACAGTATTTCGTTGACGGGCAATTTTCAGCTTGACTTTACAGGAAATAATATTGATAATTTTTTAGGCTCGGCAAAATTATATAATGCCATCCTGCTTGATAATGAGAAACATTTGTCATTTGATTCCCTCGAGATTAATTCTTCATTCGCGAATGGGAAGAAATACCTGGCACTGCAAACAAATGAATTGAATGCTACATTGAACGGGAATTTCAGAATCCTTGAGCTTCCTAATGCGTTTCAGTTATTCCTCAATAAATATTATCCTGCCTACATCGATAAACCCGGGCGGAAAATTGAAAACCAGGATTTCACCTTTTTAGTGAAAACAAGAAACATAAGTGATTATATCGCATTGATAGATAAAAAAATAAGCGGGCTTGATAATTCAATTTTTATCGGAAATATTAATGTTGCTGAAAATACCCTGAACCTGCAGGCAGATATCCCGCAATTTAATTTTAGCAATATCAGCTTTAATAATATTCATTTTACAGGAAGAGGAACATCAGACACACTTACTTTTAATGGAGATATAGATGATGTGGTCATCAACGACAGCCTTCATGCACCCGGTACAAAAATCCAGGTTGTTGCCAATAATGATATTTCTGATGTCAGGATCAATACCTCGGCCAACAAAACATTAAACGCGGCAGACCTTTCAGCGCATATCCTAACAAATAAGTATGGCTTCAAATTAATGTTCAATCCATCGTCATTTACCATCAATGAAAAAAAATGGACCATTGAAAAAGGCGGTGAGCTTGAGCTTAATAAAAATATGCTGCTGGCAAATAACATCAAATTTGACGAAGGATCGCAGGAAATTTATTTGGCAACGGAGCCATCGGCAACCGGCTCCAGCAACGATGTTGTCATTAGTATAAAAAAACTGGATATCGGAGATTTTGCTCCCTTATTTATAAAGACACCCAAGGTAAACGGGTTAATGAGTGGCAATATCCGCATCAATGATCCATTTGGTAAACCGGCTGTAGAGTTCGATACCAAAACAGAAGAGTTTCGGTTTGAGAACGATTCAATTGGTATATTTTCAACTGCCGGCGAATACCTTACCGGTCCCGGGAGCATTAAAATTCATGCAATTTCAAATAACAAAATTTACAATTTCTCCGGTGATTTTGCCTACAGGCCAACTGATTCTTCCGGTAATCAAATCAATGGAGCCATTGTACTTAATAATTCCGGTATCCATATTTTAGAAAAATATCTCGGTGGCATTTTTAAAAATATTTCAGGAAGGGCATCGGGGAAATTAAATATTTCAGGTACCGCCACTGATACAAAGCTTACAGGAAGCGTAAAGCTGGACAGCACTTCGATGACTGTTATCTATACGCAGTGCCGGTATATTTTTGACAACAATACCCTTATAACCTTTAACCCGGATGAAATTGATTTTGGAACTATAAAAATCAGGGATACCCTTAACAATACAGCAACTGTAAGTGGTAAATTATACCACAGCTTTTTTGATAATTTTTTCTTTAATGACCTTCATCTTAAAACAGATAACAGGGGAAATGCCCCGGCTCAATTCCTTTTATTAAATACCACTTCAAGAGACAACAAACAATTCTATGGAAAACTTATTGGCAAAGCCGAATTATCCCTGAATGGTTTTGTGAATGACATGAAAATGAGTATCAGCGGGGAACCTACGGATAGCAGCCACATTTATTTGCCGACAGGCGAAACGGCTGAAACAGGTTCGCTGGATTATATAGAATTTACAAAGTTCGGGCGTGAAATGAAGGCTGATCTATCCTCCAGGGTAAATTCAAATATAAAGGTGGATATGGAGATCACCGCAAATCCTTATGCAAAAATTGATGTAATACTTGATGAAGCTACTGGCGATATCATAAAAGCCCAGGGTAGTGGAAAGCTGAATATAACTGCCGGCACGACCGATCCGCTTACGATACGCGGCAGATATGATATTGCAGAGGGTGAATACACTTTTAATTTTCAAACTTTTTTAAAAACTCCTTTCACTTTACAACAAGGATATATTGAATGGCAGGGTGATCCATACCTGGCCAATCTGAATATTGACGCCATTTACCGGGCAGAAAAAGTGGACCTTAGCAATATCCCCACCAGTGCCGGGCCTACGAGCACAAAAGGCGACGTTGATATCATTTTTAAATTAAGGGGAACATTAAAAGACCCCCGCCCGGAATTTGAGTTCCAGTTTACTTTTGACAATCCTTTAAAATCCGATCCTATTGCCAATGAGTATTTAAAGACATTCCTGGCCGATCAGAATGAACTTAATAAACAGGTAACATCGTTATTGCTGTTCAATACGTTTATGAGTAGCTCCCAGAGTTTGTTAAGTGGGAACAATACAGGAAACTTTGTTACAAGGAGCGTGGGCCAGTTATTATCTGCAACCCTTTCTTCGTCCCTTAATAACTGGCTGCAGCAAATTCTTAATACCAATTCGGTAAACCTTTATACCAACGTAAACACATCAGATTTTAATTTTCAACGAAGTGGCACACAAAAAGAAATTCAAAATGTAGGGAATTTTGGGGTGAAGACTACGTTTTTAAAAAACAGGCTACTGGTTAATTTTGGAGGAAACGTTGACTACAGGCAGGCGGCAGTGAGCTCCAATTTCTTATTTACCCCTGATGTTTCATTTGAATACCTGATCTCCCCGGATGGTCGCCTGAGGGTAATAGGCTTTAACAGAAGTGATGCCGACCTTGGTGATATTTCAGGCATCACGCGGCGGAACAGGACAGGAGTTCAACTTTCTTACCGGAAAGAATTTGATTCGTTTACTGAATTTTTTATTAATGAAAGGAAAAGGAACCGGAAATTTATCCCGGTTACTACTGCGCCGCAGACAGATTATTAAGTTAGGTAACCAGTAATGTGAAAACCATGTTTTGCCGTAATATTTATTTATTACACGAATTACTACGAACTACACGATCCGGTAGCTATCGGATTGATAGAAGCAACAAAGTAATTCATGCAATTTGTGTATAAAACCCGTGTCACTATTTTAGTCATTTTGTATTTACATAACACTAGATCTTTCCTGTTTGCAGGATTTTGTGACCAAGTTTATCTCTCTTGGTCATAAGGTATTTTTCATTGTGCGAATTGGGCTTTATTTCGATAGGAACTGTGTCCACTATTTCAAGACCATAACCCAATAGCCCTGCTCTTTTCTTAGGGTTATTACTGATGAGTTTTATTTTTGAAATACCAAGTTCCCTCAAAATCTGGGCACCTACACCATAGTCTCTTTCGTCCATGCCAAAGCCAAGTTCGAGGTTAGCTTCCACGGTATCCCGCCCTTCCTCCTGCAACTTATATGCTTTTAGTTTATTTAACAGCCCGATGCCCCGGCCTTCCTGGTTCATATAAAGAACAACACCTTTGCCTTCAGCTTCCACCATCTTCATAGCAGCGTGCAGTTGTTCACCGCAGTCGCATCTAAGAGATCCCAAAATATCGCCGGTCATACAACTGGAATGCACTCTTACCAATACGGCCTCATCCTTTTTCCAACTTCCTTTTTTCAAGGCCATGTGTTCTTCACCAGTGTTCAATTGTTTAAAAGCAATCAATTCAAAGGTCCCGAATTTCGTAGGCATACTCACCCGTACGTCTTCCTTAATAAGCGACTCCATTTTAAGGCGATACGCTATCAGGTCTTTGATTGATATGAGCTTTAGGCCATGCTTTTTAGCAATTATTTTAAGCTGTGGCACACGTGCCATCGTACCATCCTCATTCATAATTTCGACAAGAATACCAGCATCACCATGTCCTGAAATTTTTGCAAGGTCGACGGTGGCTTCTGTATGGCCTGTCCTTCTTAATACGCCGCCACTTTTTGCGCGAAGGGGGAAAATATGCCCAGGCCTCGCCAAATCTTCGGGCCGGGTGGCGGGGTCAATTAATGCCTGAACGGTTTTAGCCCGATCATGTGCTGATATACCCGTGGTGCATCCATTTCCAAGAAGATCAACGCTCACGGTAAACGGTGTTCCGTGAAGGGCCGTGTTATTATTAACCATTAAGCCCAGGTCAAGCTCGTCGCATCTTTTTTCAGAGATCGGCGCGCATATAAGCCCCCGGCCATACTTGCTCATGAAATTTATGATCTCGGGAGTCGCATTTTTAGCTGAAGTAATAAAATCACCTTCATTCTCACGATCTTCATCATCAACAACAATTACCAATTTGCCATTTTTTATATCCTCAATTGCCGCTTCAATAGTATCTAACATAAATTATTTTATGTTGCAAAGATAGTTCAATGTAATAAAGAGGGAATGTGAAAATTGAAATTACAGATGCCGATTAATATCAAACTAAACATCCGCCGGGCCAAATAGAAAATAGTTAGTAAGTTTTCGCGCAAGCTACTCTAAATGTGACAATTGCCGCATATAGTAACACACCCTCCGAAATTGGCCAATGCGTCAATTCTTTGAATACCATTATTCTTGGCCCAAATCGATCTCCATGGAAGGTAATACTTTGATCTCCTGGGTTTACAGCAATACTATTAGGGCAGGTTCATAATTTCTTAACATGAGGTATGCAGCTAAAGTGAGACAAAAGATGCCTTGGCTTTGTTGATAAATGTTAATTACTATTAAGAGATAATTTACTTTCTTTGCCACGTAAAATATAATTCACTATGAATCCGAAAAGCTATCTTCCTCTGCTGTTGGCTGCCGTATTGCTGTTCCCGTTTTTTGCAAAGTCCCAGGTTACTACCAGTAGTATCGTTGGATTTGTAAAATCTGATAACGGATCTCCATTGGAAGGCGCAACTGTTACAGCGATTCATCAGCCTTCAAATACAAAATATTCAACCCTTACAAAAAAAGACGGGAACTTTACCATTCCGAATACGAGGGTAGGTGGGCCGTACCAGTTAACCGTAGAATATGTTGGCTATTCGCCGCAAACGGTTGATAATGTTACCTTAAATCTCGGTGAGCCGTTCTCAACGGATATTACGCTTTCTGCCAAATCAACTGTATTAAATGAAATAGTTATTACAGCAGGAAACCGAAGTGCTGCAAGGGCAAAGACGGGCGCCAGCACTATTTTTGATGCCAGGCAAATTTCCACTTCACCTTCAATTTCAAGGAGTATTACCGATTTTACAAGGCTTACGCCACAGGCAAGTGGAGGCAATAGTTTTGCGGGGCGTGACGGCCGCTTCAATAATTTACAGATAGATGGTGCTAGTCTGAATAATAATATTGGTTTAACAACCGATCCTCAACCGGGTGGTGGCGCGAGTCCTATTTCTATTGATGCGTATGATGAGATTGCCGTAAACATTGCCCCTTATGATGTAAGGCAATCCGGTTTTACGGGAGCTGGCTTAAACGTGATCACTAAAAGCGGTACAAATAAATTTCATGGTACTGCCTATGGATTTTACCGCGACCAGGGTTTTAATGGCAGGCACATTGGTGATGTAGAACTAACACCAACTCCGCAAAAGAACAAAGTCTATGGGGCAAGCCTTGGCGGTCCTATTATTAAAAACAAATTATTCTTCTTTGCAAATGCAGAATGGGAAAATGCTTCCAGGCCAAATGGAAATACATTTGTCCCCGCAGGATCATCGGCGTCGGGTATACCGTCTGCCTCACCTGTTGATTCATTGAACAAATTCAGGGACGCGTTGAAAACCAAGTACAATTATGATGCAGGCGTATATGATAACCGCCCGAATTATGTTACCAAAAACCGGAAGTTTCTCGCTAAAATAGACTGGAATATCAGCGACAAACAAAAACTGGTATTGAAATACAGTGATTTTAAAGGATCAGATCAGTCCGCTTTAAATGGCAGCAGTGTACCCAATAGCGGAGCTGGCGGCTTTACCGTGGGTTCGGCCGCACCGCAATCAAGACTACCTAATAACAGGAACAGCAACCAATCGATTGGGTTTTCCAATTCTGATTATGGCACCGATCACATAGTACGGTCTGCTACTTTGGAGTTGAACAGTAATTTCAACAGCCGGATATCGAACCAGTTGCTACTTGCTTACACCCACATTAATGATGTAAGGGTCAGCCCTGGAGGGATATTCCCAACCATAGAAATTTTTGATACCACGGGGTTGATACCCGGTGTTACAAAAAACAGGAATTATATGAGTGCCGGAACAGATCCGTTTACGAGAAACAATGAAATAATAAATAATGTTGCCATCCTTACGGATAATTTTACGGTTTTTGCCGGAAAGCATACCATTACAGCAGGAGCGAGCTATGAATATCAAAAATTGGGGGATGCGTTTATGGGTGGTTCAGAAAGTTATTATATCTACAACAGCCTGAATGATTTTGTCACCGATGCGCGGCCCGCTTATTTTTCTTATACTTATTCCCTGATTGCAGGCCAGCCAAAAGTATTTTCTGCAGATCTGAAATTAGGTCAATTAGGTGCCTACCTCCAGGATGAAGTAAATATCAATAGTAATTTTAAACTTACCTATGGTATCAGGGGCGATGTTCCCATCTATGTGAAAAAGCCTATAGCGAATCCCGCGATTGATGCGCTGCAGTTTCCTGACAAAGATGGCAACCTCAAAAATTTCAGTACAGGTAACTGGCCCAAATCAAAACTACTTTTATCACCACGTGTAGGCTTCCGCTGGAAAGTACAGGATGAACCCGGGCTTGTTTTGAGAGGCGGCATGGGGCTATTTACCGGCCGGATACCTTTTGTATTCTTAACCAACCTGCCGAGCAATAGCGGTGTTTATCAAAGTGGGGTAGTGCTCAATACGCCAACCGGTTTATCAGGTATGACTTTCAATCCTGACCCGGATGCTTATGTATCTAAATTTCCATCATCACCATCATCTGCAGCACCGGGAAGTTTTGTTTTGATAGATCGGAATTTTAAGTTCCCCCAGGTGTTCAGGACAAATTTGGGGATAGATAAACAACTTGGGAATGGATTTACCGCTACCATAGATGTATTGTTCACAAAAGATTTAAATGCCGTAAAAATGCGCAACGCAAACCTGAAAGATGCTACGGTTGCTTTGACCGGCCCCGATACAAGGAATTATTATCCTTCCACAACATTGGCCAGCGATAAATATGTATATCCAAACCTTGCCGGCACTAACAGAGGTGGCTCAGCAATTTTTCTCGAAAATACCAACAAAGGATATTCTTTTTCAAGTACAGCCCAATTGTCCAAATCATTTGCAAACGGGTTCTATGGATCATTGGCATATACTTATACCCTGGCGACTGAAATAAGCCCTAATCCAGGCTCACAGGCAACATCAGCATGGCAGTCGATTGTAAATGTAGGCACACCTAACAGTGAAGAATTGTACAACTCGGCTTATTCAGTTCCACATAGGATTGTAGCAAATATTTCTTACAGGATACAATATTTGAAACATTTCGCCAGTACCTTATCTCTTTTCTACCAGGGAAGTGCGCAGTCGTTTTTCATTTCAGGAGCTGAGAATAACAGGTTCAGTTATATCATCGGTGGAGACATTAATGGGGATGGTAACAATGCTTCCGACCTTATGTATATATATGCAAAGGGATCTGATGTTCCTTTCACAGATGTAAAAAATGCGGATAATTCTATTAAATATTCAGTTGCGGCGCAACAGGCGGCATATGATCAGTTTGTCAGCAATAGTCCTTATTTGAAAAAGCACGTCAATCAATATGCAGAAAGGAATTCTGCATTTCTTCCCTGGTATAATCGCATTGATATGCGTTTCCTCCAGGAGTTTTTTACTTATACAGGTTCGGCAAAGCACACGCTCCAGTTTAGTGTGGATATTATAAACCTTCCCAATTTACTTAGTAAAAACTGGGGTATCCAAAAACTGTATACGGTAAACAATCCTCTTACTTTTAAATCTATAGATGCTACCGGCAAGCCGGTTTATACACTTGCAGAATTTAAAAGCCAACTTGTAAATACACCTTTTCAAAAAGACGTTTCTACTTTCAGCACCTGGGGTATGCAATTGGGGCTGCGGTATATATTTTGATGGTGC
>JBDTLZ010000080.1:0-10551 GCA_039934515.1 Ginsengibacter sp. | reverse complement strand
ACAACAACATATTTTCCGGGGATACCGGTTATTCAAAAGTTAACAATAAAAAAATGAAAGTTAACAACATAAATAGAAAACACATTATTCTTATTGGAGGAGGCTTTGCGGGGTTCAATTTCATTAAGTATTTAAATAGTAAATTCTACGAGGTAACCTTAGTGGACAAAATAATTACAACTATTACTCCTTTGCTTTACCAGGTTGCTATAGGTTTTCCCGAGCCTTCCGCAATTAGTTACCCGTTTAGAAAGCTTTTTAAGAAAAAGGGAATTGCTTTCAGAATGGCAACCGTCGTAAGAGTAGATGCAGATAATAATTTGTTGTATTTAAGTGATGGCTGCGAATTGAATTATGATATACTGGTATTCGCCGCTGGTTTCAAAACCAATTTCTTTGTTAATGAAGGAATCCGGCAAAACGCGTTTTATATTAAAACGATAGACGATGCACTGTCTATGGGTAATGGATTACTCCAAACCATAGAAAAAGCGTCTGTTGAACAAAATCCTTCAAACAGGAAAAAGCTCTTGACAATGGTAATTGCCGGAGGCGGCCCCACAGGTGTTGAGCTGGCAGCTAGGCTCGCTGAATTCAAACTATGCTTACTGCCCAGGGACTATCCTGAACTGAAAAAGGATACGCTGCAGATTCATTTAATAGAAGGCTCACTTTACCTCCTTGCACCATTGAGTGATGGCTCTCATAAGGGAGCATTAATAGAGTTGGAACGTTTCGGTATAGCGGTAAAATTGAATACACATGTTGATCATTATTCTGACGACCAGGTACAATTATCTGACGGGACATCATTGAACAAAAACGCTTATTTGGGCCGTAGGCGTAACAGCCAATACTTTTGAAGGAATTGATAATGGGCGTCTGGGAAAAGGCAGCAGATTGATCACCGATCAATACAACCGGGTAAAGGGATACGATACTGTTTATGCTATTGGTGACATTAGTATTCAATACGACGATAAAAATTACTCCGGTGGTCATCCACAACTCGCACAGCCTGCTATTCAGCAACGAAAAAGGCTGGCAAAAAATTTACTGTTGCAGGCGAGGAAAAAGAATATGAAACCATTCAAATATTTTGACAAGGGTGATATGGCAATCATCGGCCGGAGATGTGCTGTTGCCGGTCTTTTCAAACACCGCCTGCATTTACATGGTTTTCTGGGTCTGCTGAGTTGGCATTTTATAAATATTATTTCTCTTGTTAGTTATAACAATAAAATTAAGACACTATATAATTGGCTGTTTACTTATTTAACCCCGGATCAGGTATTGAGAATGATCTTTCGTACGGAGAAGCAGGAGACAGTGTTGAATACTGAAGAAAGAAAAATCATTCAGAAAAAAGAAGACGCTATTGTTTAAGTAATATTACCTGGTTCTTTTTAAGTAAGTGCCTGACGCCTGTCTCCACGAAGATGACGGGCATAGAAGTAACGAGTTCTGTTTTAACTATGTTTAAAGGCACTGTAGAGAAACAAAGGGATGTATAAAAAATATTGTAGAACATAGTCGCGACAAATCATATAGCTATTTCAAAAGAATTACACTTAATGCCTTTTGGCCTAAAAATCTGATGTATTCCTTTTTCTTTTATTCAGAATCAACTGCCTGATATTTTTGAATTTAATCGACATTTTTAAACACATATACACAAGGCCACCCAATAACAATAATTCATGATAGCCTGTTGATCGCCGTTTTGAAGAATTCACGGCTATTGGTTTTTTATGCACTTATTAAAAAGATCGTATCCGTTTTATAATACTTATACCCAACTTACAATTGAAGACATGTTTTTATTATCATCCTGCAGAAAATATATTTTAATACCAAGTCCCGGAGGGTTGCTTGAGAGGAAACTGTCTGGGGCAAGAACCATTGCCCAGGATGAAAAATCATGTAATGTGTCTGGCATGCCTGGAGAAGCCATTATGATGAATGCCGTGGATAAAATTTGCCGTTACATGAAATTGCCGGCTATGTAATTAAAGGCAAGTATGTATAAATAAATTGCAACGGTCTTTACAGCCTGAACATTAGTTCCCCTTGAAGATTCCAAAACTTAACTATCTTATATAAGATCTGGTTAATAGTAAATTTCCGGTACTAACCTCCGTCGCATCACATGATGATGAATAGGACATTCATCTCTGAGTTTACTGATTATCCTGTTTCATGATGTAAGAGACCAGGTCCCGTATTTGCTGCTCTGTGAGCCCCTCCAATAATCTTTCGGGCATTATGGATGTTTTCTGTGGCTGCATATCTTTTACCTGGATGGTCCTTAGTGTTACAGGCTCGCCCGAAAAGGGCTGGATGGTCACTGTATTGCCGCCTTGTGACTTTATGGTTCCTACAATAGTACGGCCATCGATCGTAGTGAGATGGTTAGCAACATAACCCTCACGTATATACGCACCCGGATCAACAATGTTCGTAAGCAGTTCAGTCAGGTTCCTTCGATCATAACCGGTAAGGTCCGGTCCGGTATTTCCTCCCTCACCGAAGAGCTGGTGGCAGGGCGCGCATTTGGAAATGAATATTCCGCGGCCGCTGACAAGATTAGCGCTTCCTCTTTTCATCAATTGTACAACACGCGCAATCGTGGCATTTTTTTCCGGAGAAGTGGCCAGCCTTATTACGCCGGGCCATAAATGGCCGGTTATTTTCCCAATCGCATCATCATTGAGGAGTGTAAGCTGTTTCACTATTTGCTCGGGCACGTCATCTTTATCTATCGTTCTGGCCACAAATTTTTCACCGGCTTGCTTTTCACGACTTATCGCATTCAGTAATTGAAGAGCCCATGCGGGCCGGGAGGCAAAAAGTGCAAGTGCAGAAGCACGGACATCCGGGTCAGCACGCAATTTATCGGGATAAGCATTCACTACCGTCAACCCGATCTCATCGTTATCATATCGTTGTAAAGCGAGCAGCGCTGCCTGTTGAATGGCTGGAGAAGATTCTCCGCTCTGCATTAGTTCCAGCAATACAGGAACCGCCTTTGGCTGGTTAACTTCACCAAGTATCCTGATAAAGGACAAACGTTCACCCAATTTTGAATCCTTATTGGCAATTACGGCAAGTACTTTATCCAAAGCCTGCCTTTGTCCCTGGCGTAATGCAAGGCCAAGAGATTCTTCCCTGAAGAAACGCCGGTAAGGTTTTAATGCCTTCGTAAGATCGGGTGACAATTCGATTATGTCTCGGCCCCGCAGTCCTTCCTGCAAACCATTGATCAGCGGTGCTGCCAGTTCAACTGTTGGAGCAAGATTCAACAAAAGTGCACAAGCCGTGAAATTTTCCGGGCCTCCGGCAATAATATATCGCTGCATCAGGCGCTCAAGAATAATTTTAGAAGCTATTGGCATAGCCCACATAGACTTATCCTGGAATATTGCGAGTACCTCCTTTCTGTGCGATTCGGCTTTAGATTCAAGTGCCCACCACAACTGCAGCGGAATATCAGGGTCGGCGGAATCAACCTGATTTTTCATCAAATTTTTGATAATGGGAATCGCTTGTTCTCCGTGCAAACGTTTTGCAGTTGCTGCAAGTTGGCTCCTCACTTCAGCATTTGGTTCTGATGAGGCAAGTTGTGCGAGCTGCGAGGCGGCCGTTGGGGAAATATTATTGGCATCACCCAACAATCTTACAGACCACATCCTCACGAATGGGTCAATTTGATGAAGGCCTGTTTCAGCAACGGTATCGTTAAATCCCCCTGAAAGATTGATCGCCCATAGTGCCTCTAAAGCCGTTTGCCCATCCTGGCCTTTCAAAAGCTTCATTAGTTTTGGAATCACTGAGGCATCTTTCCTGTCACCAAGTAACCGAAGTGCCTGTTGCCTGAACCATATATTCTTGTGGGACAGAAGTTCAATCAGCTGGTCATTGGAATATGTATCCAGGTCGAATTTTGGAAAAATTTCTTTAGCATTCTTATCACGCAGCCTGTAAATACGCCCCGTATTTTTACTCCATGTGTCACGCGGATCCACATGTGAAAGACGGCTGTCGTACCAGTCTGCAATATACACGCCACCATCAGGGCCGGAAGTAATATCTACCGGCCTGAACCAACGGTCACCGGTTTGCATAATTTTCTCTTCATCAATATTGGAAAAGGACGAACCGTTTTGCTCAAACCGGCTGAGCTGCACAAAACTTTGAAGTGGGTTTAGGGCTATCATATGGCCCTGGTAACGCGACGGCAGGTTTCCGCCCTCATATTTAATAAAAGCATGGGTAAACCTGGCTAAATCACCCTTATGAATCATGTTTTCAAGATGCCCGAAAGTGTAAGGATTTGTGAATGCGCCGTGTTTACCAAGGTTCCTTGGGAAATATGCCCCCTGCTTATAATACTGGCCATGGGAGCTTCCGTTATCGCCGGAATAAAGGCGGCCCTTTTCATCAATCTCTACATCGAAAGTATTTCCGCCACCCTCAGCGAAAATTTCAAAGACATGAGTTGCCGGATGATATCTCCAGATCGCCTGGCCGTTGAAACGAACATTTTTAGTAACAGAAGAGCTTACATTTGCCGTGCAGGTGCTGCCCTGGGCTCCATACAGCCATCCATCAGGCCCCCATCTGAGATTATTAGCGACGGCATGTGTATCCTCTATTCCAAAGCCTTTGAGATGAACAACGGGTGGCCCATCAGGGATGCCATCGTTATCCGCGTCAGGATACGCTAATAAATAGGGCGGGTTGAGCACCCAGATCTGCCCGCGGCCACAAGTTACACTGGTGGCAATATTTAAACCTGTAATCGCATTGGTAGATTTTTCAAACGTGCCATCGCCGTCGACGTCCTCAAAAATGGTGATCTTGTCGGCGCCTTTTACCCCTTCAGGGGGAGGAACAGGTTCCTTGTCGTACCTGGCCCGCATGTGCTGATCCATGCTAATGACCTTCAATCCTCCAGGATAGGGATATTGATCGTACTGCACCACCCAAAGCCTTCCGCGTTGATCAAAATTCATGAATACAGGTTGCGTAATGACAGGTTCAGACAATACCAGGTCTATGGCGAGATCCTGCGAAATGAGAAATGCGGCTACGGCCTTTTCTGCAGGAACCGGTTGCGAGCTATCGGAAAGGGCGCCGCGCCCCTCGAATGTTTTCATGAATTTCAGTACTTCCCCGTTACCGGCTACATCTTTCATTTTTGCATTCTTTCCCTGTTCCTGTTCTGAACATCCGGCAGCGAACAAATTAAGAAGCAATACAAGGCCCACATAAACGATATGATTTCCGCGGGGGTTATTCATTGCTGTAATTTTAAATTGTTCCCTATTGAAATCTATGCCTGCGTTTTAAAAACGCTGCGGAGAATTATTGGGCTATGTTAGGCCCTTATTATTGAAACCTTTTGTTGTGCGTTTCACGCCCATTATCAAATAAATTTATTGAAAATTGTGCTATTGCCGAAAATGAAAAGTTTTTTGAAATCTAAAATACTTAATTGGTTTTAATATTCTAATTTTTCCCTGGTTGAATACTAAAGGCCGGCGATTAATTTTTCCATCTTTTAAATAAGGTAAATTTCTTTATAATATGTAGCAACCTTATAATCCAATACAAACGGTTGAGATAATGCCAAAGTCACTACTGCCAGTTAATACAAAAGAAATCATTATTAAGAAAGGTATTTACTATGAGCATTTTAGAAACTGTTTTTCTTTCTCTTACAGGAGCTGTTGCCGGTATGCTGCTCAGCCTGGAAACAATTTCTTATTTCGGCAGGGGGAGCATTAATATATCAATTATCAGCGAAGGCATTAACGCTTTTGGTTATAACAGCATGGTGTATCCCAGGCTGGGTTTTGCAGTACCGGTATTTGAGAAGCATGGATTTCAAAAGTAGATTAGAATTTCTTTCATAGCTAATACACTCATTGCGCCATTGATTGCGTTTGTATATTTCTACCCTTACTTTTCAGAGAAGTTGCTTCTTATCGGTTTACCGTGGGCAATTACAGCACCAATGTTTATGCTCCTTCTTGCAATGAGGTCCCGGAACAATTATAAAATAAAAAATCAATTATTTAAATAGCCATAGTTTCTGCCCCTCTGGAAAATGCCATAACTTAGTTTTAAAAGGATACAATGAAAAGATCTTCTCCATTTGTAGCCAGATTGAGCGTACTTGGGCTGATAATGCTAACGGGAATCATGGGCTACATTATCATCGGGCGCTATTCTTTCATTGACGCTTTGTACATGACGGTGATTACTTTGGCAACTATTGGCTATGAAGAAGTGCATCCTTTATCTGAAGCGGGTAAAATTTTTACTATCATTTTTATTATTTCTTCATTCGCGGTGTTTGCGTACATTATCAGCAGCCTCACCAGGGATATCGTGAGTGGAGAAATGGCACTTTACTTTAAAAATCGTAAACTGATGAATGCAATCGAAAAGTTTTCCAACCACGTAATAATTTGCGGATTTGGCCGCCATGGGCAGCAGGCAGCAGAAATTTTGCAGGGTAACAAAATGGATTTTGTAGTCGTTGATACCAAAGAAAGTCACATGATAAACTGGGTTGCAGAAAATAAAAACCTGGTTTATATTCATGGCGACGCTACCGATGATGAGATACTCATAAAAGCAGGCATAAAAAAAGCAAAAGCATTATTGCTCACTTTGCCTGCTGATGCCGACAATGTATTTATAGTTTTGTCTGCAAAGTCAATAAATCCTAAATTAAATATTATAAGCAGGGCACAGCTCAAAAGCAGCATGGGTAAATTAAAAACTGCCGGTGCAGATCATGTCATACTACCTGAATTGATCGGCGGCGTATATATGGCAGCATTAATATCAAAACCTGATGTGGTTGAGCTTATCAATAATCTGTGGGGCGATGAAACCGAATCCATTAACATCGAATCTGTTTCGTATGAAGATTTGCCGCAGGAAATAAGAGACACATCTATTGCAGAAATTATACAATGGTATCATGCAGGTGTAAATTGCCTGGGCATAAAAGATGAAAGCGGTAAATTCATTATTAACCCACCCGCCAAAACCATTATTCGCCCTAAAATGAAAATGATGCTTTTTGGCTCAATGCAACAAATGGCTCAGCTTAAGGTCCGCCTGCCGTAGACTCAAAATTTCTACAAACGAAATGCACAAACAGAATGGTTTATAGTTTCAATTTTTTATAACAATATACTTGTATAGATTGTATGGCCGACATCATTATAGCGACCGTAACATTAGATTCAAAAAGAATGGCTGTGCACCTGCCGGCATAGCGATAATATACTTTATGCCGGACAATTTGCGCAGCATATTTTAGCATACCACATTCCGCCAGGTCCGTAATTTCATATATTATTTGTCACCCGGATTATCCCTTTCTTTAGAAACGGCGCAGCCGCCAGCTCTGCAACATCCCGTGTTGGTAAGTGATTGAAATAACAGAAAGGCAGATAAAAATCCTAAAATTGCTTCATGATATTGAATTGCTTGGATTCCTGCAATGATTCCCACCAGCAGCCTTAGCCACCGCATTAAATGCCAGTTGCTAAATAAGGTTTGTTTTATAGCATTCATATCAATCTATTCTATTTTGCAAATTCGTCCAGGCGCCGCCGTTATACACCTCATTAAATCCATTTGATGTTAAAATGCTTTTTGCCGCACCGCTGCGCATTCCGGAAGCGCAACAACATATCAAAACCCTGTCCTTTTTCAATGTTGACAGATTGCTGCTCAATGTATCCAGGGGAATGTTTAATGAATTTTTTATGTGCCCGGCTTGAAACTCACCTTTTGTTCTTACATCAATAATTACTGCGCCGTTATGCATGAGCTCACGATAATCCTTATTTTGTTTTACACCGAATAAACCAGTGATAAAATTTGCCATACAATAATTCATTTAAATGTTTATGATTTAATTTAGTCTTCTGCCGGAACGACTCCTTCACATAATTCTTTCTTTTTAGAAATAGATAACCCGGGTCTTTCATTTTTTAAAATATTAAATATCAAACCTCCCATCAGAGCGCCATACAATGTACTGTTCACAGGCTTTGGGGTGATAGCACAGGCGCCGCTGGCACAGCCAACAAAATAATAATAAAGCTCCCCCAACGTAGCGATGATTACACCAATTAGGGTTAAACTGTATTTATAAAGAACAGAATTTTTCAAATCAAATATTTTGCCTTGTATTCTAATTCAAAATTGCTACCTCTTCTTCTTTATTATTAAAAATAGTTGTAGCATTATAATTTACTTCCCAGGTAACCGGCAATGCTTTCTTCAGCATGCTGCTTACACCGCAATATTTTTCCTGCGAATCCATAACTGCATTCAATGCAGCTTCTTTGTTTTCATCTGCGCCTTTGAAATCATAGATTATATGAATGGCTATATATTCAATTGGCTGGCGCTTGCTGATGTCGCCAATAACTTTCATGTCAAAACAGTGAGGATTCTTATCTGCCTTTCTTAAGATTGCGGCAATATCCATTCCGGTGCATCCGGCGAGAGCAGTTAATACAAAGGGTTTCGGAATAGGGCCGTTATCTTCTCCGCCAACTTTTTCAGGAGCATCCATTATAACGGTGTGTCCGTTTACCAATGCATTGAACTGCATTTTTCCCATCCATTGTACATCAATTTCGTGTGCCATAAATGTGTGTTTTTGTCTCTCTGGGCATATTGCAGCGCTGAGCGTACCGAAGAGTTATTTTTCCTGAGATTAAATTACTTTTTTACATGTTGAAATACCCGCTAACTTATACATGGGGCAAAAGCTCAGCAGGCTTGTAAAAATAAAAATACCTGCAATAGTTAATAAGATGATTGCCGAAGTACCCGAAATTACATTCGTAAAACAGAGTACAGCAATTACCACAGCTGCCAGTATCCTTACGGCCTTGTCAATAGTTCCCATGTTTGCTTTCATTGTATGTTTTTTTAAATTTTCTAAAGACGGTCAATTACGTTTTTCAGCTTCTCTCTTACCTCGGTTGCTGTTTCTGCCAAAGAGCTATTCTCCACTGCCATCATTGAAGCTACAGGGTCTACAGCGGTTACTTCCACTTTTCCATTTTCATGCTCCTGCACAATTATATTGCAGGGAAGCATTGTTCCTATTTTATCTTCTGCTATCAAAGCCTGGTAAGCAAAATCCGGATTGCATGCACCCAGAATTTTGTACCGTCTGAAATTAACATTCAGCTTCTTTCTGAAAGTTTCCTGCACATCTATTTCAGTAAGAATTCCGAACCCTTCATGCTTCAGTTCTTCAGTAACTTTTACAAGAGCAGTGTCAAAATCATCTTCGGTGGTTTTTGAAAAATAGTAAGGCATAATGATTGCTTTAGTTTGTCCGTTATTGATAATGCAAAGTTCAATCAATACAAATGCCCGTACGGCTACTTATGTTACACAAGGGAAATTTTATTTCTGCCGAGTTTTACGAGGCCGTTATCTTCCATTTGTTTAAGTAACCTGGAAACCACTACCCTGGCAGTTCCCAGTTCGTTGGCTATTTGCTCGTGCGTTAAATTGATGGTATCACTTTTAGTATGTTCACATTTCCTTTTTATAAAGCCCAGCAGGCGTTCATCCATTTTTTTAAAGGCAACTGCGTTTACCACCTCGAGCAGTTCTTCAAAACGTTTATGATAAAGGCGGAAAATATAATCAAGCCATTGCGGATATTCTTTAATGAACAGGTTTACTTTTTCCACGGGTAAAAAAAGTATTTCAGCATCTTCTTCCACTATGGCTTTCACCTTACTCGTTTCATGATGCATGCCGCCGAGAAACGACATGATGCAGCTTTCACCGGCTTTTATATAATACAATAAAATCTCTTTTCCTTCTTCATCTGTACGCATCACTTTCATGCTTCCTTTGGCAACAATAGGAATGGTCCGGATGATAGCGTTTTCATTTAAAATAACATCACCTGCTAAAAAATTCTTTACGACACTGTATTCATACAATTTTCCCTTCAGCTCAGGTGAAGATTGAAATTCTGAAATGCCGTCTAATGATTCCATAAGTTAAAGATAGTAGCTGATGTATTTATTGCTTAAGGTAACCGCCATCAACCGGACAATAGCTTCCTGTAACAAAAGAAGCTTTATCGGAGCTTAACCATATTACGGGTTCTGCCACTTCCTGTGATTCGCCCAGCCTCCCAATGGGATGCAACTGAACTAAAATTTTTTTTGTTGCATCATCAATTCCGGCTTCGGCTAAAAGGGGCGTATTTATGAAGCCCGGCCTAACCGCATTTATGCGAATACCTAATTTCGAATATTCAATAGCAGCATTTTTGGTTAACCCTACCATGCCGTGCCTGGCGGCAACATACGCTGCCGAATTAGCAAAGCCAACAGAACCTAAAATTGAAGAGTTATTAACAATGGCACCACTGCCTTATTTCACCATTTATTCAAGCTGGTATTTCATACAATAAAAGACACCGCTTAAATTAGTTACTATCATTTTATTCCAACCCTCAATGCTCATGCCTGCGAT
>JBDTLZ010000079.1:0-7720 GCA_039934515.1 Ginsengibacter sp. | reverse complement strand
ATTTTAAATGCTCATGGGACTTTTCGCTCCTCCTATACCCTTGCCCGGCCAATCTTTGGCTAAGGCATCGCTTCTGCCCAAACGGAACGATCTTTATAAACAAGGTTTGCCAGGGGAATTTGTCCTGCAAGATAGAGCAGCAACAATTTTACAAAAGGGTCCCCATAACAGTTTAGATAGAATCGATACTGATCCTTGTATGTGGGGTTAACCTTCGTGGGAACTCAATTTTGCAGCTCAAGGGATCTGATATTTTTTTTTAAAAGCTTCATCGCGAAATCAAGCTGTTCCTTTTCACTGAGATTGGTATTGTCAAGTTCGATTGCATCTTCCGCTTTTCGAAGCGGGCTTACTTCACGGTGTGAATCGATATAATCCCTCATTTCAATATTAGCGCGAATTTCATCCAGGGTAACGTTCGGATTTTTTTCAAACATTTCCGCAAACCTGCGTTCAACCCGCACTGCTTCATCCGCTACCATAAAGATCTTGATCTCTGCATTGGGAAAAACAGTAGTGCCAATATCCCTCCCATCCATAACAATTCCCTTATTCTTTCCCATATCCTGCTGAACAGCTACCGCAAAAGTCCTGACATCCTTATTAGCCGCCACCTCGCTTACTTTTTCCGCAATCACAAGGTCCCGGATGATGTACTCAACATTTTCTCCGTTCAAAAAAATCTCCTGCTGGCCCGAATATTCACTGGCTACAAATTCAAGGGATATATTATTCAGCGCTTCGCGTATTTGCCTGGCATTGGCTATGTCTATATTATTCCTCAAAAAATACAACGTGATCGCCCGGTATATTGCACCGCTGTCAATATAGAGGTAGCCTATCTTTTTAGCGAGTTGTTTTGCCAACGTGCTTTTTCCACACGATGACCAGCCGTCTATTGTGATAATTAAATTGTCTGTCATTGTATCAAAAATTACCAGTTAATGATGCTGTTTTTTCCGGGACCGGCCAGGGCTGCAATCACCGGAATTGGAATTACTTTTCGTTAATAAATTTTGCAGCGTTGTTGTTCCCGAAATCCTTTTGTCATCACAAAAATGGGATAAATAAAAAGAAGTTCAAAATCTAAATGCACGAAAAATGCCACCCCGGGGGTGGCATTCTATTTTCAAAAAGGTTAAGGAAAATGAGTACATTCCTTACAGTGATCCGGGAACTATCTATTATGCTTTGGGGGCTTCTTCCTTCACTACCCCGCCTTTTATTTCAAAAGTAATTTTTGATTTTTCTGCATCAAGCCCGGCCAGTAAAACATCCCCGTGCTTGATATTCAGGTTAAGGATCTCTTCTGCCAGCGGATCTTCCAGGTATTTTTGAATAGCCCTGTGAAGTGGCCTTGCGCCAAACTGGGCATCGTATCCTTTTTCTGAGATAAACTTCTTGGCTTCTTCTGTAAGTTCCAATATGAGTCCAAGATTGTGAAGACGCCTGGTTACCCCTTTCATCAGTATATCAATGATAGAGAATATATTTTCCTCAGTGAGCTGGTTGAATATTACCACGTCATCTATCCTGTTCAGGAATTCCGGGCTAAAAGTGCGTTTCAGCGCTTTTTCTATCACAGCTTTATTGTTTTCTTCAGAATTTTTGGCCCTTGAGGCAGTAGTGAACCCTACTCCGTCGCCAAAATCTTTCAACTGCCTGGCGCCGATATTTGAAGTCATGATGATCATGGTATTCTTGAAATCAATCCTTCTGCCAAGGCCATCAGTTAACTGGCCGTCATCCAGTACCTGTAACAATATATTATAAATATCAGGATGGGCTTTTTCAATTTCATCCAGCAGGATCACAGAATATGGTTTGCGTCTAACCTTTTCCGTTAGCTGGCCGCCTTCTTCATAACCTACATACCCGGGAGGTGCACCTATCAACCTTGACACGGTGAATTTTTCCATATACTCACTCATATCGATACGAATGAGTGCGTCATCGCTGTCAAACATATACCTGGCAAGAGCTCTCGCCAGTTCAGTTTTACCTACGCCCGTAGGGCCGAGGAAAATAAACGTCCCGATGGGTTTTCTGGGGTCTTTCAAACCAACACGGTTCCTCTGGATGGCTTTTACAACCTTACCAATCGCTTCATCCTGGCCAACCACAGCACCGGAAAGATCTGTAGCCATCCTGCGAAGTTTTTCAGTTTCCGCCTGCACCATTCGTTTAACCGGGATACCGGTCATCATGCTCACCACTTCAGCGATCGCTTCTTCATCTATCGGGTAGCGTTTGTGTTTGCTCTCTTCTTCCCAATCAACCTTAGCTTTTTCCAGTTCTTCCTGCAGTCTTTTTTCGGTATCACGTAATGAGGCGGCTTCTTCAAATCGCTGGCTCTTTACTACCTTATTTTTTTCATGTTTGATATCATCTATCTTCTTTTCCAACGCAATAACTTCTTCCGGCACATTGATATTCTTAAGGTGAACCCGCGCCCCTACTTCATCAAGCACATCGATTGCCTTATCAGGAAGTAACCTGTCGGTCATATAGCGGTCGCTCAGTTTTACGCAGGCATCGATTGCTTCGGTGCTATAGGTAACATTATGATAGTCTTCGTATTTGCTTTTAATATTGGTAAGTATTTCAATCGTTTCATCAACGCTGGGCTGTTCTACCATTACCTTTTGAAAACGGCGGTCGAGTGCACCATCTTTTTCTATATACATCCTGTATTCATCCAGGGTGCTGGCACCAATACATTGCAGTTCGCCACGGGCAAGGGCGGGTTTGAAGATGTTCGAGGCATCCAGTGATCCGCTTGCACCACCTGCACCTACAATTGTATGTATCTCATCAATGAAAAGGATAACGTCGCGGTTCTTTTCAAGTTCATTCATGATCGCTTTCATCCTTTCTTCAAACTGACCGCGGTATTTGGTTCCGGCTACCAATGCAGCCAAATCAAGCGAAACCACTCTTTTGTCAAATAAAACCCTGCTGACCTTTCTTTGGATGATGCGCAAAGCAAGACCTTCCACGATCGCAGTTTTACCCACGCCGGGCTCGCCAATTAAAATCGGGTTATTCTTTTTGCGGCGGCTTAATATCTGCGAAACCCTTTCGATCTCTATTTCACGGCCTACAATGGGATCCAATGTTCCCATCTCTGCGAGTCGCGTGATATCCCTTCCAAAATTATCCAGGACGGGTGTTTTGGATTTAGCCTGTGCCGGTGCTCCTTTAGATGAACGCTGCTGTGAATATGATTTTCTTTCTTCATCAAATTCCTCGCCTTCATCGTCCTGGAATTCTGCTTTCGGGTCTGTCTTCACATACCCGAGCTCATTTTTAAACATGTCATAATCCACATCAAACTGGTTTAGGATCTGGGTGGCAATATTTTCTTTATTTTTCAATATAGAAAGCATGAGATGTTCGCTTTCAACCAGTGGACTTTTATTAGCTTTAGCTTCCAGGACTGTAATCCTGATCACTTTTTCGGCCTGTTTTGTCAAGGGCAGCGAGTTAATGTTGGCAATATTTTTACCGGTTTTGTCCTTAACCGCCAGTTCTATTTCTTTACGAAGCTCGTAAAGATCCACGTTCAGTGATTTTAAAATCTTAATGGCAGTGTTCTCACCGTCTCTTATAAGGCCCAGAACAAGGTGTTCTGTCCCAATAAAATCGTTTCCCAGCCGAAGGGCTTCCTCTCTGCTGTACGATATAATTTCTTTTACCTGAGCTGAAAAATTGTTGTCCATTTAAAACAATTTAAGTATATACAATAATAACGAATAAATTTTATTCTTAATTCCTAAAAACAATTCACAGGGTGTTGAAAACAATAAAATAAAGGTTAAAATAGAAAAGCGTTATCCCGAAAAAGGACTAATGAGATGCATTTCTGAGGAAATATTTGATTACATCCAGGGAATACCCAATTAATCATCATGCGGTTATTTCAATTTCTTACTTATTACGTTTTACAAAGATAAAAATTGTCTTACAAAAAACTTTTGTATGTCAACGGTAAAACATTTACCATCCCGGCACTTCTTCTTTAATATCTTTGACCCCCTCAATTGGATTTAAAAACAGTTATATATGAAGGTCAAAATTGATACCAAAGAGAAATTTCATGTCGTAAGTATAGAAGAAGCGATTTTATCTGCTAATATGACAGAAGACCTCTCGCTCACATTACTTTCTTTTCTGGATAAGACTCCTAAAAGCCTGGTAATCAATTTTGAAAAGGTTGAACAAATCGATGCTATGGTGGCAAATACAATAGTCACTATTCAACAAACGTTTTACCATACTAATTGTTCATTTGTACTATGCAACCTGGCTCCTGGTATTGAAACGTTCCTCGATAATAAAGAGTTGCTTGAATTGATGAACGTGACCCCTACAGAAAGCGAGGCGTGGGATATTGTTCAGCTGGAGGAAATTGAAAGAGAATTTAATTAATTAATTTGCTTAATAATCAGCGTGCTGACCGGCTGATGGTAGAATTGACTGTCAACCCTGATTATCTTTAAAAACTAAAATTAATCCTTGCTCTCCGTAACCATCTTAGGAAATAATTCGGCAGTACCTACTCACAACAGGCATCCAACAGCGCAGGTAATTCAGACCCTCGATCACACATTTTTGATCGATTGCGGAGAAGGCACGCAAATGCAAATGAATTTATATAAGATCAGGCGGGGCAAGATCAACCACATCTTTATTTCGCACCTTCATGGGGATCATTATTTTGGCCTTATCGGGTTGCTGAACAGCTTTGGCCTCAACCAACGTACGCAGGATCTAAATATATACTCACCTCCGCATTTACGAGAAATTGTCGAAATGCAATTACATGTCGGGAAAAACCAGCTGCCGTATCCCCTGCACTTTCACGAATTGTGTAATGAAGAGATTATTTTTGAAGACAAAAAAATCTCGGTGAAATGTTTCCCGGTAAACCATCGCATCGAGTGCTGGGGGTTTTTATTCAGGGAAAAAAAGAATCTCAGGAAAATCGATATTAAAAAGGTACAAAAATTCCGGGTACCTTCTTCGTTTTTTGAAAGTTTGCATGAAGGAAAGGATTTTATTACCAGCGATAATGAAGTCATAAAAAATGACGTCCTTACAACGCCTGCGATACCTCCAAAAGCTTATGCATATTGTGCAGATACAGTATATTTTGAACCTATTGCCGATAAAGTCAGGGGGGTTGACCTGTTGTACCACGAGTCCACGTACCTGCATGTATTTGAGGAGAAGGCAGCAAACCGTTTTCATTCAACTGCAAGGCAAGCAGCCATGATAGCAAAGAAAGCGGGGGTAAAGAAATTATTACTGGGCCATTTTTCGTCTATGTATGAAACGCTGGATGAATTCAAAACAGAAGCCTGCGAAGTTTTTGAAAATAGCGAATTAGCCGAAGAAGGCGCATGTTATATTGCATAAAAATTTACCCGGTTTATTTCTCAGTTCATCATCAATTCGTTGCAATTTCGGGAAATATTCCGTCAAATCGTTTTCATCTTAAACTGCAGTCGTTAACAGTTGTTCGGCAATAAAACCTTTCACCTTTTGATGCAGCCCCGAACTTAATTGAACCAGTGGCAATCGTAATACATTTTCAATCAACCCCATTTCTGACAAAAAGGCTTTTACGCCGGCAGGATTGTTCTCGGCAAATAAAAGATCCATTGCGACCAGCAATTTATATTGAATGTCCCTGCCGCTTTCATAATCACCGGCGAGAAGGAGCCGAACCATGTCGGACACATCTTTTGGAAAGGCATTGGCAGCAACACTTATCACCCCATCCATCCCAAGAGCGATCAATGGAAAAGCCAGGTGATCATCGCCGCTAACCACCAAAAAGTCGTGCGGCCGGTTTTTTAAAATGTGCATGCATTGGATCATGTTGCCACTGGCTTCCTTAATACCGGCTATGTTATCGCATTCTGTTGCCAGGCGCAGTATTGTTTCAGCGTTTATATTACTGCCGGTTCTGCCAGGCACGTTGTATAAGATCACCGGTTTTGGGCAAGCCTCGGAAAATACCCTGTAATGCTGAAAGATGCCTTCCTGCGAAGGTTTGTTATAACCGGGACTGGAGCTTAATACGGCTGTTGCCTGGTCTAAGGGAAATTCTTTTAAATTTTGCAGTAACCGGGAAGTATTATTGCCACCGATACCAACGACTACGGGCAGACGCTTATTAACTTTGTCATAAGTGCAGTTAATGATATCGATCATTTCATCGTTGGTAAGCGTTGGAGTTTCACCGGTAGTGCCGAGTGTGACCAGGTATTCAACACCATTTTCAACCAGGTTGTCTATGAGTTTTTCAAGGGCATTGTAATCTACCTCCAGGTTTTTTTTAAAAGGCGTTACGATGGCGACCCCGGTACCTTGTAATGTTTGATGTAAGTACATTGATGATAAGAATGTTTAGAGTAGTTTAGAATGTTTGGCGCTTGAAATGTTTAGGGGTTTAGGTAGGTTAGTGATGAAAATTTGGCGTTTAGGAATGGTGCGTTAAGATAAGATTGTTGTAATTCAACCAATTTCATCCTACTCGTCCCAAAATCCCATTTTACGGAACTTTTCTATACGTTCATTTACCCGCTTCTCCGGCTTATTTTTTTTCAAATCTGCGATGATAGGTTTTATATAGGCTTTTAAATTAGCGGCAGCTTCATCATAATTCCAGTGTGCGCCACCAACAGGTTCAGGTATGATACCATCTACCAAACCAAATTTCAACATATCATCCGGTGTCAGCTTGAGTTGTTCTGCGGCAACTTCTTTGAATGCCCAGTTGTGCCACAGGATGGTGCTGCAGCTTTCGGGGGATATTACCGAATACCAGGTATTTTCCATCATCAGCACTTTGTCTCCAACGCCTATTCCAAGCGCTCCTCCGCTTGCCCCCTCGCCTATTATCACACAAACCACCGGCACTTTCAGCCGCAGCATCTCATATATATTTCTTGCAATGGCTTCTCCTTGTCCGCGTTCTTCAGCTTCAAGGCCGGGGAAAGCTCCCGGCGTATCAATCAGGGTGATAATGGGTTTTTCAAATTTCTCAGCAAGCCGCATCAGGCGCAGCGCTTTGCGATAACCTTCGGGGTTGGCCATTCCAAAATTACGCATCTGACGCATCTTTGTATTGGTGCCCTTTTGCTGGCCGATCACCATCACCGTTTCCCCATCAAGTTGGGCAAATCCACCGATCATCGCCTTGTCATCCCGTACATTACGGTCGCCATGCAGTTCTACAAAGTTGGTAAACATTTTCATGATATATTCCAACGTATAGGGCCGGTCAGGGTGACGGCTTAACTGAACTTTCTGCCAGGGAGTAAGATTTTCAGTTATCTCCTTCCTTTTTAGGAGAATACTTTCTTCAAGTTTTTTGATGATGGAATCATATTCAACCTTTGTATTTTTTGCTGCGAGCTTCTTGTTGTCTTCTATTTGTTCATACAATTCTTTTATAGGCTGTTCAAAATCAAGAAACTGCCTTGTAAGAGTCGTTACCATAATATTTTAAAAATTAATCAGCGGGGAATCTTCCCATTTTTACAGGAATAAAGTTACGCTGTGAAATTTAAAAAGATTTAAAAGATACTGCAAAGAAATAAGAGATTTCAGAAACGATAAAATTAAAAAATGTTTTAGTTGAAGCGATCGGTTGAAATTTTATTATCTTGCGCTCCCGAATTACAAAAAGGATCGGTAGTTCAGTTGG
>JBDTLZ010000078.1:0-4422 GCA_039934515.1 Ginsengibacter sp. | reverse complement strand
TTAGCTATTGGATAAATTTAATGATTTGAGTGTTGCGACAATTAGAAATGCACCCACCCGGTTTCCAGGGCAAATTTCCACTGAATATATCTGTAACTTTTAGAAGGTTGTTTCCATTCGTGAATGAAATTCTAATTTTAGATGTATGGTAAAAATAAGTTCAAATAATTATTTAATTTTCCTGAAAACCATTGTCATGAAAAAGGCCCTTATTTTTCCTATTGCGTCTTTAGCGATACTGTTTGTACTTTTTGCATTTAAAATTGAGGGAGGAGTACTGCCCATTGGAAGCGAATTACCAAAAGGCGATGTTAAGCTCAAAGACATTACCGGCAAGGAAATTTCAATGAAATCAGCCAGGGATAAAAACGGGATATTGGTAATGTTTACCTGCAATACATGCCCGTATGTAATAAGAAACCAGGGGCGTACAAAAGCGATTTGCGCCTATGCCAAACAACATAATATCGGGGTGATCCTTATTAATTCCTATGAGGCGCAGCGAAATGATGATGACAGCTTTGAAGCCATGAAAATGTATGCGCAGGAACAGGACTATAAATGGTACTACACTGCCGACCGTAACAGTGAAGTAGCGAATGCTTTCGGAGCATCCAGAACGCCTGAATGTTATCTTTTCAACAACGGTCTGAAACTTACTTATCGCGGGGCTATTGATGACAGTCCTGGTGACCCCGGAAGTGTAACAAGAGAACATTGTAAAGAGGCTATAAACGAGATGTCTGCCGGTAAAAAAGTCTCCGTCTCCGAAACACGCAGCATGGGCTGTGCTATCAAAAGATTACATTAATGCCGACAGGAATCAAAGCCGACGGTCCCCGGGGTACAGTATTTTTCTTATTTCACCACCCTGTCTGATGAAGTTTCGTTATTGGCCTGCATACACAAGCCAGGAAATTTTTTGAAAGCTTTATCAATTATATCACTTCAATAAACCTTCCTGGTTTTCCCGCGTGGCATTCTTCCCGAATTTAAAGCGCCTTCCTAAGCTCTTTTTCAAAAGTATCCTGGTCCATTTGATCCTGCACCAGTTTTCGATATCCTTTTTTCCTGTTTATAAATAATGTCGTTGGAATCGCCCCGCTCCAGGCTTTATCAACCTTCGGACAAAAATAATCTGCATTGGTTTCATTGAGCCAAACTATTGGCGCGGTATAGCCGTTGGCTTTTGCAAAGCTGTCGATGGTAAGTGGGAAAGCCTCCGGAAGATCAAGGCTCACCAGCAACAGGGTTACTTTTTTATCTTTTAATTTTTCAGATACGGATTGCAAGTAAGGCAATTCATGAATACATGGTTTGCAAAATGTTGCCCAAAAGTTTATGACCACCACAGAGTCGGAGGTGTTAATAAACTTTTCAAGACTGGTTATTTTCCATGATGGGATCCCGCTTTGTGCGTGAATGGAAATGGAAAAAATGAGGACCGATAAGAAAAGAATTATTTTCTTCATATTTAAAATTACACGAAATGGTGGATTTGTAATTTGTGGATGACCAGGTACAATTAAGCCAATATCGTAAAATCTTTTATAAAATCGAAAGATACAGCTCAAAAAAATTCGGAGCCCCCGGGAAACCAATTCTCCGGGAAACCCCGAATAAAAGCATTTCTGAAAATACTTCCATTACTCTTTGCAATCCGGGATGTACCTTACTTCCTGGCAACCAGTCCTTGTTTCATCATGTCATTAACTAACTTACCGCTGTAGTCATTAGCCAGGTGATTTATTGAAGACGGATCAAAACTTTGGGACTGGGCAGAATAAATCAGCTTCTCGCCGGGAAGGTTATACAAATTGCTTTCCCAATAATATTTGGTCTGGGTAGAGTAATAACCGGGATCATACACCCTGCCGTAAACTGTTCTGTAATACCCGAACCAACTTCTGTAATACCCGATGGGCTGAAATTGGGAGTAACCAGGATTATAGCTCTTCTCCTTGCTCTTATCGAGGAGCGAAATAGTAAGAAATCCATCCACTCCTGATTGCTGCAATTTATCGATGGCCTTATGCTCATCCTGCGGAAAATATTTTGGTCCATACATTTCGTACGCAGAGACTGCATCAATCCCTTTTGATTTAAGTTCGCCGACCAGTTGTTTCTCCATGGATTTTTGCAACTCCCTGTTCTTGTCGGGCAATAGTGCGGCGACCATTATCTTTTTCATTGACAGTGGCGATGCAGCTATTTCCGGAGATTTCCAGCTGGAAGTAACTTTAGTGCTGGAGCATGCTGCCAGTAAGCTTATAGCAGCAATTAAAAAAACATATTTCATGTGTTTCATAATTGTACGTTTATAGTGAATTAAAATGATGCTACAAAATTATTTGCTTTCCCAGGATCAATATTCACTTTTACATACTTTTTACATAATGAAATCATAATGATAAAAATTTATTCAATCGATCCGGGCACATCAAAGCTCATTTTTAAGCGCCTGATTGCCCCCGGCGGTTTTTATTAATAAGAAGCCTACTGCGCTTATCGGTAATATGCCCCACAATAACTTCCTTTGCCCGGGTAAAAGCCGGGCTACGGTTTGCATTTCGAATTGTCGCATCACTCAAATCATTAAATTTATCCAATAGCTAAAAACGCTCAATAATAAGAAGAGTTGTTCCCCTTTAGGGGTTAGGGGTAGGAGCGACAAATTGGAATGCACCCGGGCTACGTATATCAGAACTTAATTAACTTTATCAACTATATTTCAATCAGCGGCCTTTTTGCGCTTTGCATATTCTAAAGTAATTTTGCAACGCTTTTTAAAAGCCTTTTCATAATTAAAATTTTTACCAATATGGCATACGATGTAATAGTTTTAGGTAGTGGCCCGGGAGGCTATCCTGCCGCAATAAGAGCTTCGCAGTTAGGAAAAAAAGTGGCAATAGTTGAGCGTGAGAGCCTGGGGGGTATATGCCTTAACTGGGGCTGTATACCTACAAAAGCATTACTAAAGAGTGCCCAGGTATATGAATATGCAAAACATGCGGCAGATTATGGTGTAGAAGTGACCAATCCTAAACAGAATTTCGGGAATGTGATCAAACGCAGCCGTGGAGTTGCTGACAAAATGAATAAGGGAGTTCAGTTCCTGATGAAGAAGTATAAAATTGACGTTGTAATGGGCAATGGAAAGTTGGTTGCCGTTAATAAACTGGAAGTGACTGCTGGTGATGGCAGCAAACAAACCCTTGAAGCTAAGAATATTATTATCGTAACGGGGGCAAGGGCGAAAGAATTGCCGTCGCTGAAAATTGACGGTAAGAAAATAATCGGGTATCGTGAGGCTATGTCGTTGACGACGCAACCCAAATCTATGATCGTTGTCGGATCTGGTGCCATAGGAACTGAGTTCGCGTATTTTTATAACAGTATGGGTACGAAAGTGACCGTTGTTGAATTTTTACCGAGAATAGTCCCCGTTGAAGATGAGGATATTTCAAAAGAACTTGAAAAGATCTTCAAGAAACAGGGTATCGACGTGATGACCGGCAGTGAAGTACTAAGTGTTGAAAATAAAGGGGAAGGTGTAACTGCGAAAATTAAGACGAAAGATGGAGAAATATCACTTGACGCGGAAATTGTTTTAAGTGCTGTGGGAGTTGTTGCGAACATAGAGAATATAGGCCTTGAGGAACTGGGTATAAAAACCGATAAAGGAAAGATCGTGGTTGATGCAAACCAGCTTACCAATGTTCCCGGAATTTATGCCCTGGGAGATTGCACTGCTCACCAGGCTCTTGCACATAAGGCCACGAAGGAAGGTATTAATGCGGCAGAACATCTTGCTGGAAAAACCCCGGAACCCATAGACTATAATAACGTACCGGGCTGTACCTATTGCCTGCCTGAGATAGCTTCTGTTGGCTACACTGAAAAAGCCGCGAAAGATGCGGGTTATGAAATTAAAGTGGGTAAATTTCCTTTCATAGCAAGCGGAAAGGCGACAGCAGTTGGCGATACCTCCGGCTTTGTAAAGATCATTTATGACGCCAAATACGGAGAATTATTAGGATGCCATATGATCGGGTATAATGTGACAGAGCTTATCGCTGAAGTTGTAACAGCACGCAAGCTTGAAACGACCGCACACGAAATATTAAATGCAATTCACCCGCATCCAACTATGAGCGAAGCAGTGAAAGAAGCTACAGCAGTGGCTTATGGTGAAGCGACAGATTTGTAATGAATGCAGGTATTTGTATCGTTGTATCGTTGTATCGGCGTAATTTATTATGGTTATACCAATTAACAAGGAGCTATTATACGAATTGGGAGGCTCTATCCGATGGCTATCGGATTACACGATTAGCCTCGAGCGTCAGTCCGATATTTACTGACACACGAGCAAAGTACCCAAATTATTATAACTGCCGCATCGCCTCACAATTGCGGATT
>JBDTLZ010000077.1:0-9068 GCA_039934515.1 Ginsengibacter sp. | reverse complement strand
CTAATATATTTTACAAAACTTCTCTTCGCAATGGGCAGCAGCGTTTCCTCCAGTGGGTAGGCTAACGAAGTTTCTATATTATAGACGGCAGGGTTAGGCAATTCCCTTCGGTTCCGTATGAGTTCAGCTTTTATATTCTCGGGAGAATTACTTACAGAACGTATCCACTTTTGTATAAAATCTGTTCGTATACCCCTGTATTTCTCATCATGCTTTTCATAAATGGTGAGGTGATATTGATAGGCAATGGTTGTATTGAATTGACTGTCGCATATGAGCAGGTAACCTTCATTTGTATCAAGTGGGATAAGGCCTACAGGCTCAATACTAAGTTTGGCTTCCACAAATTCATAGATCGCGGTACCGTTCTGAATGGTGGCTTTTATTTCCTGCTCTGAGTAGTGAATAATCTCTTCAAGTTCTTTCATTAATTCATTATCTTCTATCATTCTTTCATATACTACCTGCAGTTTTTGCATATTTATTTCTGTAAGCTGCTTGGGAAAATGTTCCTGCAAAAATCTCCTGTTTTTCCGGAATGAAACAATGTTATTATAATGGAAAACTATATCAGCAAGCTGTGGGTATAGTTTATTTTCATTAAAGTATTTATTGACTTGCTGCAAATAAGCGAGCAATGTATATTTCTTTAGCTCGAAATCGATATACCCTTCTGCAAACCAAGTCTCGGATAAAGATTTCATAATTAAATTTTAGGGTTAATTTATTGAATTTACACGTTTGATCTCATATTAATATAAACGATTAATTTGAAAATTTGTTTTAACAGCAATTTTATTTTGGCATTTCGACAGTACATTAGTGAGTTTAGGCAGGGCGGCAGATACGGCAGGGATAATTTTACAACCATAACCATCGGATTAACAAAAGGCAGCAAAGTAATTTGTGCAACCCAAAGGCCACCGGATCCGGGGATGTCTTTGATCTTTATATCTGTGGATTTTCACAATACAAGTGAATCTCAACTAACCTACACTTTTGAAACTGCCGTTAACACATCCCCGGATTACCATTTTTAAAGGTGCAGTGAGTGGGTAAGTTAATGGCGTGAAATTACCGTTACCAAGGTAAAAGTGTAATTCGTATAATTCGTGTAATTAGTCGTAAAAAAATCTAAAGCGTAGCCTAAGTCAAATAAGAGCAAAGTCTAGCTGGTAATAGAATGTAGACTTCTCGTTTTGGTTAACGACCAATGCTCAAGTTTAGTTGTTAACTCTTCGAGGCGAACCGGTTTGCAAATAAAATCATTCATTCCTGCATTTAAACATTCTTCCTGGTCACCCTGCAATGTATTAGCTGTTAATGCAATAATCACAGGCTGGTGTTCCAGGTTTTGCCTTATGTATTGAGTTGCCTGGACTCCATCCATATCCGGCATTTGCATATCCATCAATATAATATCATATTGCTTTTGCCGCGCTTCCCTTACTGATTCTGTTCCATTTTCAACAAGCACCGGCTTATAACCCAATTTATTAAGAATATGCAAGATCACTTTTTGATTTATCAGGTTATCTTCAGCAACTAAAATGTCTAGCGGGAATCGCTCTGAAAAATTCCCCGGCAATTTTTGCTGAACATTTTTGGAATTGCCTGCTGTAGTGTTCTGTGGCTGAAGTGCATTTAAAATATGGCGGCTCAATACATGCTGTCTTACCGGCTTATTCAGAATTGAATTGAAAAGTTGTGAATTACCCTTGCTAAAATCCTCACCAATAGAACTAAGCAGGATGATTGGCAGTGATGGATATTGCTTTCTGACATTTTTTGCCAGTTCAACGCCGTCCATTGCTGGCATTTCCATATCGGTCAATACAAGATCAATATGTGTATCCTTTGACAAAATGCTTAATCCACCTTCGGCTGAATCGGCCAGTACGGGTATCAAATTCCAACATTCCAGCTGGCTTTTGAGAATTGCCAGGTTGGTCATATTGTCGTCGATAACTAAGATCTTTTTATTTTGCAGGTCGCTCATATTATATTGTGTATATGCCTGCAGAACCTTTTTGCCAATGGTGCTTTTTATGGTAAATGAAAAGATAGAGCCTTTTCCCAGTTCGCTTTTTACATGCACAGTGCCATCCATTAGTTTCACCAATTTTTCAGAGATTGTAAGCCCAAGCCCGGTACCTCCGTATTTACGTGTAGTTGATGAATCAACCTGCGAAAAGGCCGTAAACAGTCGATCGAGTTTATCAGATGGAATACCAATACCTGTGTCCCTTACTTCGAATTCAAGGGTTAAATTTTCGTAAGGGTCTAACCTTACCAGGTGAACACCTACAAATACTTCTCCTTTTTGCGTAAATTTCATAGCATTACTCACCAGGTTCGTCAGAATTTGCCGCAATCTCAAATCATCTCCTACAATCTGCAAAGGAACATCGTGATCAATCTGGTAAACCAGGTCAAGGCCCATATCTGCTGCTTTTGTACCAAAGATGTCCAATACGTCTTCAATACATACCCGTAAATTAAAATCTTCCCTTTCCAATTCCATGTTACCGGATTCAATTTTAGAAAAATCCAAAATATCATTAATAACATTTAATAAACTTTCTCCGCAGGTAGTAATCGTATTTGTGTATTCACGCTGCTGATCACTTAATGATGTTTCAGCCAAGAGCGAAGACATTCCAATTACGCCATTCATTGGCGTGCGTATCTCATGGCTCATTGTGGCAAGAAAAACGCTTTTTGCCTGGTTTGCCACTTCAGCTTCCTGCCGCGCCTTCTCGGCTTCAAGCCTGGCCTTATGTTCATCCTGCGTCGATTGCACCAACTGTACCGTACGCTCTTCCACTTCCTTTTCCAATATCCTTTTTTGTGATTTAATGGTGCGCATACGAATTTTATAAAATGCTATGCAACCACCCGTTATACATACCGCCACCAGCAACCTGAACCACCAGGTAAGCCAAAAGGGCGGTGTAATTATTAATTGAAGACTCACATTGCGGGAAGACCACTGGCCTTCGTTATTGAGGCCCTTAACTTTGAAAACATATTCTCCGGGATCGAGGTTGGTATAGCTTGCCGACGGCTTTTCGCTTGATTCGTTCCAGGTTTTATCAAAACCTTCCAGCATATATGCATAACGCTTCTTTTCACCATTTGTATAATTCAGCGAAGCAAAATCAAATTCAATTCCAGAGCTGTTATAAGGAAGGGTTATGGTCTTTGTTTCAGTGATATCTTTCTTCAATAGTGCACCAACTGAATCCGGCATAACCGGTACTTCTTTATTGGATATGCGGAAACCAGTTAACACCAATGGAGGATCAAATGAAGGGATTACAATTTTACCCGGGTAAAACATATTGAAACCGTTATTACCTCCAAAGTAAAATGCACCTGAACTGCTTTTGCAAAAAGCCTGCTCCTTGAATTCATTACCCTGAAGCCCGTCTACAACCCCGTAATTTTTAAAGGCGCCTGTTTCGGGATGCAGGTTTGATAAGCCCCTGTTTGTACTGATCCATAAATCACCATCGTCATCTTCCAGTATACCAAAAATATTATTATTAGGCAACCCATCCCCTGTCGAATAATTTTTTATTTTATTGGTCTGCATGTTCAGGGCTGAAAGTCCCGAAGAGGTGGCAATCCACAAGATGCCTTTGCCATCGAGATATGTGTGGCCTACACTGTTTCCGGCAATAGTATTTTTATTGTTATCATCATGCAGGTAATGGCTTACCGTTGAAGTTTTTTTATCAAACATGTTTAAACCGCCGCCATCGGTACCGATCCATATATGGCCATTGCTATCATCATAAACGGAATATATCTTATCACTGCTGATACCCGATGATGTATTATTTACATCGCTTTTGAAGCGCATAAAAGAATTGCTGGCCGCGTTGTAGCGCTCCAAACCACCACCATAGGTTCCCACCCAGATGTTCTTATCGCGGTCTTCATAAATACTCCATGCGTTATTACTACTCAAACTATTTGAATTTGAAGGATCATTTTTAAAGTGCCGGTAAGTATTTTTCTCTTTATTAAATACCGTTATGCCATTTCCCCACGTACCTATCCATAAATTATGCTGGCTGTCTTCGCAAATATTCAAAACATAATTCCCGCATATCGAATTTGGATTACCGGGGTCATGCACATAATGCGTAAAATTGCCGGTAGCGGGATCAAATAAATTAACACCCCCGCCGTCAGTTCCGATCCACACATTCTTTTTTGAATCTTCATATATGCACAACACCTTATTATCGCTAAGGCTATTTTTTGAAGAGGTATGTTTAAAGTGAGCAAACTGGTTGTCGCGGTTTATAAAACTAATACCACCTGAAAAAGTACCCAGCCACATGTTGCCTTTGTTATCTTTGCAAATTGCATAAATAGAGTTATTGCTAAGGCTGGCATTATCTATTTCGTCAGCCTGGTAGATCTCAAATATTCCTGTCGCCGGATTTAATATAGACAGGCCACCATTTTCGGTTCCTATCCAGATATTATTGTTGTCATCCTCGTTAATTGCACACACTTCATTACGGGACAAGCTATTCGGGTTACGGATATCATTTTTGTGATGCGTGAACTCCCCGGTTTGCTTATCAAATAAATCAACCCCACCTCCATTGGTGCCTACCCACATTTGGTTCTTACTGTCTTCAAAAATTGTATAGACATCATTGGCAGCAAGGGATGTGGCGACAGTGCTGTCATGCTGGAAATTCCGGAACGTTTTCGTGTTTTGGTTAAATAAATTGAGACCTCCATGAATGGTACCGATCCATAAATTCCTTTCTTTGTCCTCATAGATCGTCCTGATAAAATCATCACTGATAGACCGGGTATTTTTGCCGCTGAATTTATAATGCGTAAAAACTCTTTTCTCCAAATCATACATATCGAGGCCTTCACCTTCCGTACCGATCCATAAGTTCCCCTTACTGTCCTGTTGTACCGCCCTGATAAAATTTCCCGAGATACTATTCTTATTCCTTGCATCATGCTTATAAGAAACGAATGTTCCTTTTTCCCGGTCAAAACAATTTAATCCGCCACCCCAGGTTGCGATCCACAAATTCCTGTCTGAACTCTCAGTTATATTCATGATATAGTCATTACTGATGCTCTGTTTATTTTTGGGGTCATTCTTATAAACTGTGAACTTATACCCGTCATATTTATTGAGTCCATCCCGGGTTCCGAACCACATAAATCCGCGACTGTCCTGTAAAATGGTAATTACATTGCTTTGTGAAAGACCTGCATCCGTTTGTAAATGCTCAAACTTTAAATGTCTTTGTGACGATCCTGCGAGCGGTAACAGCAGCAATAAAAAAAATAAATTACGGCAGGTTTTCATGATATTTTCTATAAAAAAGACATGGATTATAGCTGGGCTTGCTTTTTATTAATATATAAACGGAACATTTAGCAAATAATTGCAGCGTGGTAGCGAGAAAGGCCGACTAAGTTCCCGGATTTACGGCCCGGCATTTTTAGATATTTCGCTGGTCTAGTTTATGGCAAATAATTTTGTCGAAAGTGTTTGCACCATTGCAAAGAAGAATTTATTCACAAGCGTTCTATTAATAAATCATTGTTTATTAGTCTATTACGGTAAGGTGTTACAATAGGGGATAAAAATATAGTTGATATAGAACGGTCCCGAAAAGAGAGGCTTGCGCAGGAATAACAACAATAAACTGGCCGCGCCCGCGCGACTGTTTTTTTGAAATCAAGGTGTAGGCTCCTGTTGCTTTTTGTCATGGGCTGGGTAAAAAATTGATTTATTGTCGTTGTATTGAAGATTTTCCAGACACATGCGCTGAAATTTTAATATACATTTTTGGATAGAATCAGATTAAAAAAGTGAATTTTGACTATCAGTATCACAATCCCTAAAACCACATAATTGTAATGCCCGGAACATTTGCTATTGGCGATATACATGGTTGTGCCAGGACATTTAAAAAGCTTATCTTAGAAGAACTCGCTATCAAAAAATCAGATACCATTTATTGTATTGGAGATTATATTGACCGGGGCAACGATAGCAAAGGGGTTATTGACCTTATCATTGACCTCCGGTGCCAGGGGTATGAAATACATACATTAAGAGGTAACCACGAACAAATGATGCTGGATTCAACCACTGACCGCGAAAGTTTACATCTCTGGTTAAGAAATGGTGGTGTTGAAACATTGAACAGTTTTAAAATCCCTTCGGTAATTGATCTGCCGGCCAAATACCTTTCATTTTTAAATGAGACAAAATTTTATGTCGCAACTGGTGAATATATTTTTGTTCATGCCGGATTGAATTTCCGGGTGGAGGATCCTTTTACCGATGAAGAGGCAATGCTTTGGACACGGGATGAGTACACGGATGTATCAAAAATCAACAATCGAATTGTAATACATGGACATACACCAACTCCATTTGAAATTATTGCCAGGCAATCAAACCTTGAGTTAATTAATATTGACGGTGGTTGTGTTTATAATCATATTTCCGGTTTTGGCTATTTGATTGCCCTGGCACTTCCTTCTATGAAGTTCACAGCAGTAAAGAATATTGATTAAAGATGTGTTGTTTTTCCCTTATTTTATTCAGGTGTTTTCGCTGCACTTCTTTCCGTTATCATTTCGTTTATCAGTTTATTGAGTTGGGGGTTTCCTGACAATCTCTTATCTATCCGGTGCAACGTGGTATCACTCATAAACCAGTTCATTGCATATGATGGCTCTGTTTGAAATCTTTTATTAAGGGTATCCAGTTTCCATTCTGAAGTGTCTTCATATAAAGGTATCTGAGTATAATCGGCTTTATTCACTGTAAAAGAATCAATGTCGTGGATAAAGTTAATGAGCCGCGCATCGTTTACAGTTGTTTGCATATCATATGCCCCTACTATAGTAAGCACCGGGGATAACAGATCGTTCTTTATTGGGGACACTTTATTTATATTATTTGAATCGAGGATAACCGGGCTATTGGTGATATGCAAAATTTTAAAATGCAGCTTCCGTACCTGCTGGTATAAAAGGCTGGCAGATCCATTCACGATGCTATCCCTTTTGCCGATATTTATAATACCCCTGATCATTTCCTGCACCACGCCGGAGCCGGAATTATCAAAATAACCGCCATCCACAAAATAATTGTTTTTTATTCTTCCGGCGGGGCTTAAATAAGGAAACCGTGCTCCTAAAATCGCCGCCGATGTAAGACTAATATCACGGTTGCTGTCCAATAAACTTACCACATCAATCCGGTTATCAAAAGTCGCGGGATCGAGCCTGAGATTGGTTACTATTCCAGGGTTGCCATCCTGCATTCGGGTTGTATTGATACATAAAATCGGAAGGTTGACCGAGTTGCCTGGAGTGAGTGCAGGAAAAGTTGAAAAATTATCATAAAAAGGAACGTCCAAAACGGTGTCTTTTTTTTCCCTTGCAGACGTCTCAAATGAGCCCTCAAGCGCAGCGGCCCTGTCTATTCTTGCGCTGAAAGGAATGATATAATTAAAGAAATCAGGCCCGAGCATCCTCGCAAAGGTGTAGGTAAAATAATCCTGTTTCAAAAAGGCCTGGGCGGATGATCTATATAAATTTCGGCGATTGGACTTATCACGAAGCATCGAGAAAAAAGTGGCTACCCCCACTCCCCCACCCGAAGTGCCGGACAAACAAAACAGGTGATCTGAGAACCGGCTTGTGTCTTTCCCGCGATTTTCTTTATCGTGATTTAATAAAGCATCTTCTATGTTGCTTAATACTGAAGCAGTCCAGTACCCCGACCTGGATGCACCTCCATTGGCCATAACAAAATATATTTCATACCCATCTGCAGAACTGTCTGCGAGTACATTTCTTTGTTGCAACCACTTTGACAGATAATCTTTGAGTTGTGGCCTTCCGGTATAATTATTATTGCCTGTTGCAAGTTCATTAGTCCGCACATAATGTGTTTCATGAAGCCCACCGATTAAAAATGCCAGTAAAAAAAGTATAAAATGAACATTTATTTTTGAACGCACCGAAAAAGCGGTGACTACATTTCCAAAGGCCAATAAAACGGCGAAGGCAAGAATAACAGTAGAGAAAGGCCCTATATGCCTTGCGAAATAAAGGGAAACGATATTGATAATATACAAGATAATCCCTGCCATACTAATATACAGAAACCAGTTATAATACCCCTTTTCTTTGCGCGGTACGCAAAAGAAATCCATTGTTCTTTCCAGCCTGTTCGGTTTGACTTCCCTTTCAACTTCAATTTTTACAGCCAGGGCTTTTTTCTCCATCTCCACGCGGCGGAGGTTGGTATAGTATATAAATACCACATGAAAAAGAAGCAGTAAAAAGAACAGGCTCAAAATATCAATTTCTCCAATAAAACTAACGGCTACTATCAGTACAATCAATAGGATCAATAAGATCCAAAAGACCTTTCTGAAGGAAGGTTTTGCCGATTGCGTGCGGTCGATCCACCGGTTTATAAACCGGATAATAATAAGGGCGATGATAAAAATAATCCAGGCTGCCGTACTGCTGATAGGAGAAGTTAAGATAGGCAACTGCAGCACTGCAAGCTCTAATATTAAAAAACAGGCATTCCCGATTACGCGGGGAAATTCATCCAGGAACGCGCTGCTTATTTCGTAAAAAGAAGCATCCTGCCCGCCAGTCACATCCATTGGCCTGGCATTTACACCGGATATATTGCTTACAATTTTTTCCTGTTGTTTGGTTTTAATGTAGGAGATGATCCTTGACGAATACCAGCTTACATAAGCCCAGAAACCTATGACCAAAAAGAAAACAAAACGGGTATAATAAAAGTGAAAAAAGCTTTTCGATAAATTATTATCTACGAAAGCGATGATAATATCCTTTCCCTGGCCAAGCATCCAGAAACAAAATATTGGAAACAAAAGAAATAATATACCCGGAAAGAATAGCCATATAGACTTGAAAAGCCGCGATATGAATCTCAACATAAAATAAATTTAAAGTTCAACGATGTAAGATCACAGCGTATATCACAGGGAAGAATTCACAGGGAA
>JBDTLZ010000076.1:0-17765 GCA_039934515.1 Ginsengibacter sp. | reverse complement strand
ATTCACCATTGGTAAAAGAAATAAGTAATTAAATATGATTTTTTAAATACGGGTAATTAAAAGGTCTTTTTCAAACCGACATAAAGCAATTAGCCTTTTTAATAAAGTGTAAAGTCTTTGTAGGGTTTAACAGCGCCTTGCAAAAGAACACTTCAACGAAAATTACCTGGAAAGCGAAAAATTCCGGAGAGCACAATAGTGGAAAAATTATTGAGGATGTGGATTTTGCAAGCGATATTACAACAACCGTAAGGGCTAAAAGTGTTTTAACCGTTCACGGTATTATCCAGGAAAGAATCCGCTTCCAAAAATGAGGTATAAATAGTTGGCCCCGTCTTATATCTATTATATTCACAGCAAAAATATGCTGTCATTTTTTTGCGTGATAGCCTTCGTTTAGTTGACCAGGTATATCATTCTTGCATTTATTTTACCTTGCAATAGACATGAAGCCCACCAAACAATATATATTAGATAAAGCGCTGCTTCTTTTTAATGAAAAAGGTTTTGTGAATGTGCGCCTGCAGCATATTGCCGATAGTGCCTTTGTAAGCGTTGGCCACCTGGCTTATCATTTCAAGAATAAAGGAGATATTGTACTCTCTCTCTATATAAAGCTGAAAAAAAAACAGGAATTGCTGCTTACCGAATTCAGGGTACTCCCTTTATTTGAAGATATTGATTTCCTTTTGCGGAATATGTACCACTTGCAGCAACAGTATCGCTTTTTCTTTTTAGATACATTGGAAGTTATAAGGGCGTTTCCGGAAATAGCAGAAAAACACCGGCAGTTGCTTCGTTTTCAGCGGCAGCAAATTTTGTTTATGATGGAGTTTAATACTTCCCGTGGTTCTTTTATTCAGCCTCAGTATAACGACCAGTTTGCACAGCTCGCGCAAGTCTTTTGTATGTCAATAGATGGCTGGATGAGCTACCAGCATGTAACTGGAAATAGCGACGCGCAGGAAAAAGAGTATTGTAATGATATGTGGACAATTCTGAAGGTTTTATTTACTGATATGGGTACGCCTGAATACCGGCAATTGACCAATAAAGGAATTGACTAATTTTGAATTGAGAATGAAAAAATAGTTGCTCTACTTCATTTACCGATTAAGCAAATTCGTTTTATAAGATAATTTTAGAAAACACTTTTATGAGCGGGCGCCATGAAATTTGCAGGGAGCTTCTTTTAGAAACGAATAATTTTCTGGTAAATGAAAAGTATATCGGGCGAAAAGCGCGTTATGCAGATTTGCTTTTTATAATCAATGGCACCTGGTTAAAGGACACGGCGGTGATTGAAGCAATTAATTGCAGGCAAGGCGCATGGGAAGTATGCCTCATTTTTGCACATTATAAAAATCTTTTGCAATTGCTCGTTCGAAGCATAACAAGGTGTTTTAGTGAGCAAAAAGCTAAAGCCGCTGCCTTTTATATATGTAAAGAAGCTGCAAAGGACAGGCGCGGCACTTTGAATGTATCTATTAAAGACCTGGATCTTTGCGAAAATTAATGATCGATCAGTCTCTTCGCACTTATTGGCGATTGTGTTGATTTTGCCGGCAAAAGAAAGGTGCGTGCCTAAACCGTTCTTTTGTCATTCAATCGGCATGCCTGTACAATTACTATTATTTAAAAAAAAAACTAGAAAAAAATTTCTAATTGTAAATAACTATATATAACTTAGAAAACATTTTCTAACTAAAACGATTGTTATGGCTAATGTATTATGGTTACAAGGTGGCGCCTGCAGTGGTAATACCATGTCTTTCTTAAACGCTGAAGAGCCAACGGTAGTAGAGTTGGTTGTTGATTTCGGGATTAATATTCTCTGGCATCCAACCTGCGGTCTTGAGATTGGTCACCAGGTCTCTCAATTGATGAGAGATTGTATTTCCGGAAAGATCACCCTTGATATTCTTGTATTTGAAGGCACACTCATTGAAGGGCCGGATGGTACCGGTACAATGAATAATTTCTGCGAACGCCCCATGAAAGATTGGGTAAAAGAACTATCCAAAGTAGCGGCCTATGTTGTCGCGATTGGCGATTGTGCCACCTGGGGTGGTATCCCAGCCGTGGAGCCGAACCCAAGTGAAAGTACAGGGCTACAATTTCTTAAAAAGCAAAAAGGGGGTTATCTGGGTACGGATTATGTTTCTAAAGGTGGACTACCCGTTATTAACATTCCTGGCTGTCCTGCTCACCCGGATTGGATCACCCAGATATTAGTAGCAATAGCAACAGGACGTATTGGCGATGTGCAGGTGGATGCATTCCACCGGCCCACAACATTTTTCAGTGATTTTGTTCAGACTGGTTGTACCAATGCAAGAGCATTCAGCGAAAAAATTGATGGCCATTTTGGACAACGGGGCGGTTGCCTGTTTTATGAGGTAGGATGTCGCGGTCCGATGACACATGCAAGTTGTAACCGTATATTATGGAACCGGCATTCCTCTAAGACGAGGGCGAATCATCCTTGCCTGGGTTGCACCGAGCCAGGGTTTCCACACAATGATCTGAAAAAGGGAAGCATTTTCAAAACGATGCATTATTTAGGTTTCCTTCCAAAAGAAGTGCCGGTGGGTGATAATATGTTAACCTATTATTTCAAAGCCGGTGTTGGTAAAGTTTTAGGATCCCAGGCAAAAATATTCAAAACAACTAAATAGGTACCCCTATATGGTTCGATGGATTAGCGCAACCGAAATTTGAACTACACACAAACTGTAAATTCTAATCACCTTATAATTCAAATAAAATGGCAACCAGAGAATTAAATATATCACCAGTCGGCAGGGTAGAAGGCGATCTTGACGTAAATGTATATATGGAAAATGGCGTGGTAACCCGTGCCAATACGCAAGCGTCGATGTTTCGTGGTTTTGAAATAATATTAAGAGGTAAAGATCCCCAGGCTGGTTTGATCGTAACGCCACGGGCATGTGGAATCTGCGGTGGTTCGCACCTGTATTGCGCTTCCTCGGCATTGGACACGGCATGGAAAACTCAACTTAGCCCCAATGCACTATTATTGCGTGCTATAGGCCAGGCAAGTGAAAGCTTGCAAAGCGATCCACGTTGGTTCTATGCAATTTTTGCTACCGATATGGCCAACAAGAAATTCGCTAATAAACCCTTGTACGCTGAAGTTGCTAAACGCTGGTCTGCTTATGTGGGCACATCATTCCAGGTGGGTTTAACTGCCAGCGGAAGGCCTGTAGAAATTTATGCCATCTTCGGTGGGCAATGGCCGCATAGCAGCTATATGGTTCCTGGCGGAGTTATGTGCGCACCTACGTTGAAGGATATTACCCGTTCCCATGCGATCCTAAATCAATTTAAAAATGACTGGCTGGAAACAGTTTGGCTCGGATGTTCTATCGAAAGGTATATGCAAATAAAAAGCTGGGATGACATGATGGTGTGGCTCAATGAAAATGAAAGCCACAAAAACAGCGACCTTGGTTTATACCTCCGGGCAGGAATAGAATTTGGATTGGATAAAATGGGGCAGGGTCTTGGGAAATATATTGCCTATGGGACTTTCCTTCACAAAGACCGGTACAACCGGCCAACAATTGAAAGCCGCAACCAGGCGCTAATTCAGTCCAGTGGTTTTTATGATGGTAAAGATTATCATGTATTTGACCATAACCAGATAATTGAACATGTTAAACATAGCTGGTACCAGGATACACCGCCGGCACATCCATTTAAAGAAGATGCGCCCATTCCTACCAAATCGTCGGTTTTGGATAAAACAGATTTTACGGGAAAATATAGCTGGGCAAAGGCACCCCGATATATGGGCCAGGCCGCTGAAGCAGGCCCGTTGGCACGCGTAATTATGAATGCCAACCCGGCCAACCTGCCGCACCAGATAAAGGATCCGTTATTTGGAGATATTATGAAAAAAATGGGACCAAGCGTATTCGTTCGCTGCCTCGCACGCATGCACGAAATGACCAGTTACTACATGCACATCAACGAATGGTTGGGCCAGATAAGATTGGATGATGAATTTTATATTAAACCAATAGAACAGGATGGACAAGGTTTTGGAGCTTCCGAAGCTGTACGCGGCGCTTTGGCTCATTGGATTGATATCAAAGATGGCGTTATCAAAAATTATCAAATCGTAGCGCCCACTACATGGAATGTTGGGCCAAAAGATGAAAATGGCAATTCAGGTGCTATCGAATCTGCACTACTGGGCCTTGAAATTGAAGATGAAAATGATCCTGTGGAAGTGGGCCTCGTTGCACGTTCATTCGATAGTTGTTTGGTTTGTACCGTTCATGCGCATGATAATAAATCGGGAAAAGAACTGGCACAATTTAAGTTGTAAATAGCTGTCACCCAGAAGCTGTCGTATGCTATTAGCCTTAAAATAAACCTACGCCCGTTAAGTCTTTTTAACGGGTTTTTTAATAGCTGCCAAAGATGAATGAGGAATGTTAATTTACTTTCGGTAAGTATGGGTTATGACGCTGGCGCTCATGGTAGATAGCACTAAAATAACTAACTTGTAATATGGGAGCAATTGTGGAAGTAAAGACCGCTATTCTGGGTTTTGGCAACCCGGTTCGCAGCGATGATGCTATTGGAGTATATGTGGTAAATGAGTTACAAAAACACCTGGAAAACCGCGATGATATTAGCGTATTTGATATGGGTACATCCGCTTTTGAAACCTTGTTTAAATTGAAAGGCCATCAGCAAATTATTATCATTGATGGTGTCATCAATTCCGGTGAACCTGATGGAACTTTATTTTGTTTGCCTGCATCCGAGATAGAAGCACAAATACAGGAAGACCCACTGTTGTTTTTACATGGGATGAAGTGGGACCAGGCTTTGAGCTATGCAAAAAAATTAATGGGTGCTGAGTTTCCCGGAGATGAAATCAAGGTATATCTCATTGCTATTTCTGAAATAAAAATAGACATGTCATTAAGTAATGTTGTAAAATCTGCAGGCGACAGGTTGATTTCGACAATTGTAAATAATTTTTTAAAAACATATGCAGCTTCCTAAGGAAACAATACCTGGTGGAAAAGCTTTTATGGCAGAGAGCGACGTGTACCTGGAAGCGGCGCATATTTGTATCAAAAAAGAAGTTGCAGACAAAATTTTTGGATTGGAAAGTGTTGTCTTAAGTGTGTTTTATACTAAAGACAGTACTTTCATGGCTGCTCCTTCAGGTGAAGAATTGTTTAAGACGATTCATAAGGCAAGCCAGCAAATGCTGAAAACTAAAAATAGTGCCGGGGATAAATCCATTTCCATCCAGGAACTTTTGTTGGACAATGATATTGAAGAAAGCGACCGGAATTTAAGCTTCGTTGCTGAAGAAGCATTGCATATTTTAAAAGTAACATTGTAACATGGGAGAAAAGCTATTATATGTATTTTACCAGGATTCTTCAGATGCCGTAACCATCCATGAATATGTTGAATCGATCGAACGTTTGGATGAGTTGGTGGCCGTGCAACAAACAGAAGTTGTTATGCATGCGGTCTCCAACGCCTTGTATATAAAAGAGAATCGCATCCACATCCAACCCGACTGGTTAGATAAACGCCCGGCAATTGTATTCCCTTCCGAAATACCATTTAATAAAAATTATTTTTTGGGAACAATTTTCGGAATGCTTGGTAATGAAGACAAGTACCCGCAATATTTTACAGGCTATCCTGCTATGTTGTTCATTTTTGATTTAATACAGGTTATAACAAAAGGCGAGGAAGGAGACAGCGCATTGGAAAACATCTTAAGCCGCAGAAAGTTTGTACATCCATTTGAGAATTATGCTTTCAATCACAATGTAGCAATTGCATTAAATTATGGTCATTATAGTAATGACATTAATGCGGAAGCCATTGAAGCACATTATGCCGATGCTTTGCAGCTGGCTTTTGAGCCTGCCTATAAGGCGTTGACCTTAAAATATTATGCGACATTTTTAATTGATACGGGTGAAAGTAAAGCAGCCATGAAATTGCTGGATCAGCAGTCTTTTAAAGTATTGAATGACTATCCCAGGTTTTCCCTGGAAAGAGTGTGGTGCCAGGCAGCCATGAAACAAATGACTTTTCCGTACGATGGTACATTGCTTAGAACTTTGAAAGATCGTTTATGGGAAACACTGCAGTTTTTTGATAAGAATGGCCATAAAACAATTGCTGCATTACTATGGATGGATGCTGCAACGATTGCAAATCTAAGTAACAGTTATGCTGAATCACTTGGCTATATTAATAAAGCCGTATCTTTCTTTAAAGAGGAAGGCCAGCATGAAATGACCGCCCAGGCCCAACTCATTCGTGGCCGTTTATTGTATGATTGGGCACAAAGCGGTAACCCCCAGTTCTACCGTAGCGCTTTAGAGGCATATCATGAAGCCTTGCAGGTATTCAAAAAGGAGGAAGCTCCGGATGTGTTTGCTGACATTCATCACCAGTTGGGTGTTATCTATGCCGAATTACCCGATGAAAATAAAAAACGAAGTATATGGGCAGCTTTATCTGCCACTTCATTTAATGAGGCGTTGGAGTATTATAACAAAGTCGATCTTCCATGGGAATTTGGTATGATCTGTAACAACTTCGCCAATGCTTATGCAAAATATCCACAGGGTGGCAAATCTGATAATTTTGAAAAAGCACTTAATTTTTACAATGAAGCATTATCCGTTCGTCCTGCATCGGAATATCCTGCTGAAAGGGCTGTCACGCTTTTAAATTATTTGGAAGCAAGCTGGAAAGTTGGCAATCCGGAGGAAGGCTTTAATACGGAACGTTACAATGATATGATCTCAAAAGCGAATGAAATAAAAATACTTACCACTGATGAACAGTTAATTGTAGAAGTTGATAAGCATTTGCAATTATTGGAAGAATTATATTGTGCGTTGTGAGGTTAATAGCACAATTAAAAAAATTCACTAATAATTGGTGAACAGGTAGCAAACAACCGTTCCTAATTAATAATTTGAAGGTGCCGGAAAGCACATGACAATGCATAAAGTCCATGAAGAACATAGAACTAAATATAAGCGCATTAAACGCCAGTACCACCAGTGCAGGAAATTTTGTAATGGTCTTGCAGGAAATTAACAGCACCCGCAGGTTGCCAATTATTATAGGACTCCAGGAAGCCCAGGCTATTGCTGTTGCGTTGGAACAGATGCAACCGGTACGCCCACTCACGCATGATCTTCTTTTGAACACGATTGCATTATTGAAAGCAAGCCTTCAATATGTAAAAATTTGTGGAATCACAGACGATACTTTTATTTCAGTGATCGTGTTGAAAGATAATGAACAGAATTTAATTGAAATTGATAGCCGTACCTCTGATGCTATCGCGTTGGCAATAAGACAGAAGTGCAGCATTTTTATCAGTGAATCCCTGTTAAACGAAATGACCGTTTCTGAACCTGCTGCGGGTAAGATATTCTCCCACAAAAGAGGACAGTTGGAACAATACAGCCTTGAAGAACTCTATGACATCCTTTCAAATTTACTGGAGAAGGAAGACTATGAAAGCGCCAGTATCGTGCGTGATATTATTAACAAGAAGGAACAGCAGTAGCGCTTTTTTTGTTAATCGTTAATATTTTTTTTGTTACCTTTAGAAAAAATTTTCAAATGAAACAAGTGCTGGATTATGAAGCATATAAAGCGATGCTTTGCTTCCTGGATAACCAGCATTTCCTGGAAAAACCCGCTGAAGAAGAAAACCTTCTTTTCCTGAAAAATGATTGGTGGCTTGCCGATACGGCAGTAATAGATACTATCAGTTATATTAAAGGTGGCTGGGAAGTATCGCTCACCTTCGCGAATTATAAAAGGCCACTCCAGTTAATTGTGCGTATGATCATAAGGTGTTATAGCGAAGGAAAGGCACGAACCGCGGCACATTATATGCGCAGGCTTGCTGCAAAAGACCAAAGGGGAACACTCGAAATAACTTTGAACGATCTGAACCTTTGTATAAATTAATAATAAGAACATGGCTGCTCTTGAAACAAAACAAAAAATATTGGATGCCTCATTACATTTATTCAATGAAAATGGAATCAGTAATGTTCGCCTGCAACAGATAGCAGATGAGTCAGGAATTAGTGTGGGCAACCTGGCTTATCATTTTAATAATAAAGAGGCCATTACAGAATCCCTGATTGCTAATTTAATTGCATCATTCCAGGATTTATTAAGGCATTATGGAAGATATGGTTCTTTGAGCGACATGGATTTTTTCATTAAGGAATTTTACCAGTTGTGCACTCAATACAAATTTTTTAACTATGATATCCTGGAAATAAAAAGAAACTTTCCTGTTTCCTATGAATCGCTCCAGCCCCTGTTTGGTAAGGTAAAACTTCAATTGGAAAGACGCCTCGATCTTTGCCTGCAGCAACGTTTATTACAAAAAGAAATTAACATAAAGCAAATGGCTTCAAATATTTGGTTATTATTATTTTTCATCCCCGCAGAAAGTCAAATGAGTGAAAAAAATACACTTGCCGCTAACCAATACCGCCGGAGATTGTGGGATTATATCAAGTCCGGTTTTACGGTAAAAGGGAATGCTGAATACAACTCCACAATTGAACCTGAATTTACAGCCAGGTAAGTATTTTTGCGCATTGATGTTTTAGATTTGGATTGCAAACATGATAACTAAATTTAACCCCTCGTAAATATGGCAAATGTTATATGGTTACAGGGTGGTGCATGCAGCGGTAATACGATGTCTTTCTTTAATGCAACTGAACCCACCGTTGTAGAACTGGTTACTGATTTTGGTATTAATATTATCTGGCATGCTTCGATTGCACTTGAGATCGGTCAACAGGTAACCGATGTGTTGAGCGATTGTACTTCCGGGAAAATACGTGTTGATATTTTTGTATTCGAAGGAACTGTAATTCAAGGTCCTAAAGGCAGGGGAACCATGAATTATTTCTGCGAACGACCTATGAAAGACTGGGTTAAAGAACTCGCCGAAGTAGCGGAATATGTCGTTGCTATTGGCGATTGCGCTGCATGGGGTGGTATTCCCGCAGTACCTCCAAACCCAACTGACAGTACGGGTTTGCAATTTCATAAAAAAGAAAAGGGCGGTTATCTTGGCCCTGGCTTTATTGCAAAGAGTGGTATGCCAGTAATTAATATTCCCGGTTGTCCGGCCCACCCTGACTGGATAACTCAAATCCTGGTAGCCATTTCGACAGGCAGGATTAAGGATGTACTCATCGATAGCTATCACCGTCCCACAACTTTTTTTAGTGATTTTGTACAAACAGGCTGTACCAATGCCCGCGCATTCAGTGAAAAAATCAGTGGCGGTTTTGGTAAGCGGGGCGGATGCCTTTTTTATGAAGTGGGCTGCAGGGGCGCGATGACACATGCAAGCTGCAACCGTATTTTATGGAACAGGCAGTCATCAAAAACAAGGACAAACCATCCATGCCTGGGTTGTACAGAACCTGGATTTCCACATCATGACCTTTCAAAAGGAAGTATATTTAAGACAATGAAATATTTGGGATTTCTGCCAAAAGAAGTAGCGGCGGGAGAAAATAAGCTGAGCCATTATTTTAAATCGGGAGTTGGCAAAGTACTGGGCACTTCTCCAAAAATATTCGAAACAACTAAATAAAAAAAAGTGCCATTCAGTTGATAAACTGGTTGCCAACCGCAGGGTGCGCCTGAACTGCGAGCCAAACTATAAACGTAAAATTGAAAACACATGGTGACGAAAGAATTAAACATTTCACCTGTTGGTCGTGTCGAAGGCGATCTGGATGTAAATGTATATATGGAAAATGGTGTGGTAACCCGTGCACACACACAGGCCTCCATGTTTCGTGGCTTTGAAAAGATATTACAAGGCAAAGATCCACACGCTGGCTTATTGGTAACGCCGCGGGTTTGCGGCATCTGTGGCGGTTCACACTTGTATTGTGCCTCGTCGGCACTTGATACTGTTTGGAAAACAACACTGCCTCCCAATGCATTATTACTAAGAGCCATAGGGCAGGCAAGTGAAAGTTTGCAAAGTGATCCGAGGTGGTTTTATGCAATATTTGCCACTGACCTGGCGAATAAAAAATTTTCAAATAAACCATTGTACGATGAAGTAGTAAGGAGGTGGGCCGCTTTCGTAGGTACCTCTTTCCAGGAAGGACTAGCTGCGAGCAGCAAACCTGTGGAAATCTATGCAATCTTTGGAGGTCAATGGCCACACAGCAGTTATATGGTTCCCGGGGGCGTGATGTGTGCGCCCACTTTAAAAGACATTACCCGTGCACATGCAATCTTAAACCAGTTTAAAAATGATTGGCTGGAATCAATATGGCTTGGATGTTCTATTGAACGATACATGCAGATTCAAAGCTGGGATGAATTAATGGTTTGGCTGGATGAAAGCGAGCGTCATCGTAACAGCGATCTCGGTTTATTTCTTCGTGTAGGCATAGAATTCGGGCTTAACAGGTTCGGGCAGGGAATTGGAAAATATATAACCTTTGGTACTTTTTTACACAAAGATAAATACAACCACCCCACTATTGAAGCACGCAACGATGCCTTAATTTGCCCCAGCGGCTTCTATGATGGTGACAAATACCAGGTTTTTGATCATCTCAAGATCAGGGAACATGTAAAGCATAGCTGGTATGAAGATTACCCTGCAGCGCATCCGTGGAGTGAACCTATGCCAGAACCGCTGCCATCTCAACATTTGAACAATACTGATTTCAATTCAAAATATACCTGGTCAAAAGCCCCGCGTTATATGGAACACAACGCTGAGGCAGGGCCACTCGCAAGGGCAATGATGAATGCCAACCCGGCAAATTTAGCGCACCAGTACCGCGACCCATTGTTTGGAGATATTATGCATAAAATGGGCCCGAGCGTTTTTGTTCGTTGCCTTGCGCGCATGCATGAGGCGACACTTTTGTATACAATGCTTAATAAATGGCTGGGTGAGATAAACCTGGATGAAGAATTTTATATTAAGCCCGAAGAAAGGGATGGTAAAGGTTTTGGCGCTACTGAAGCGGTTCGCGGGGCACTGGCTCACTGGATTGAAATTGAAGATGGCCTCATAAAAAATTACCAGATCGTCGCTCCCACTACCTGGAATATAGGTCCCCGGGATAACAAAGGAAATCCCGGTGCTGTGGAAGCAGCGTTGACCGGCCTGGAAATTGAAGATGTAAATGATCCCGTCGAGGTTGGTATTGTTGCCAGGTCTTTTGATTCCTGCCTGGTTTGTACCGTTCATGCACACGACGTTAAGTCGGGCAAAGAACTGGCCAGGTTTAAAATATGATCTTCCCGGAATACGGCGTTTTCAATGAATTATTTATTAAGCAGGTAATATTCGTTAATCATTGTAATATAAATTCAGCATCAACTGTAAAATGTATGGGTACTCCTGCTACTCCATCAATAAAAGTCTTTCATCTCTTGTCCTTTTTTACAATTTCGGCAACATTTGATTTAAGTAATTTCTTAGGTAAATAAGAAAACTTGCCTGGATAAAACGATCGAATTAGAAAACATTTTCTAGGCAGTAGTATAATCTCCTCTTTTACCATAAGTTAACCGTACCTTTTACAAAAGTTATTAAATTACCAGTCCATCCTGCACCTTATGCATGAAATATCATTGGTAAGAAATATTTTTAAAACCCTTGAGGATGAATTTCCGGGAGAGATAGAACGGGTAAGGGCTATTCATCTCAGGGTTGGCATATTGAGTAATGTTCAACCGATATTAATGCAGAATGCCTTTGACGCGGTATTGCAGGATGAGACCCGTTATAATAAAGCTTCCCTTTTTGTAGAAGTGTTGCCGGTACTTATACATTGTGATGAATGTAATGCAACCACTGAAGTCCACCATTATAAATTTATATGCAGTTGTGGCAAGCCCAGTCGAAATATAGTGCAGGGAGAAGAATTGTTGATAAGCAAGGTTGAATTTACAGAAGACGGGCCAGGGAGTTGAAGAATTCGTTTGAAGATCTTTGGATTAAAAATTGAACAGGGATTCTGGTAGCTACAACCAAAAAAAATAAAATGACAATACCAAAATCAAACAGGGCACCTGTTGGTTCTCTGCAATGCGAGAACACTACATTGAATTTGCTCAAAGCCAATGATTTTGTAGCAAAAGCTATAAGAGAACGCCTTACGGATATGCTCGTGATCAATATTTGTTCTTCACCCGGAAGCGGTAAAACCACTTTGATGCAGGCAACAGGCAAGCTGTTTCAGGATAAATTTAAAAATTACCAGGTGAATATGGCTGTGTTAGTAGGTGACCCGGAAACCGAAAGAGATGCCATCCGTATGAAAGAGGTGGGTATTAATGCATTGCAAATAGTAACTGGTGGCATGTGCCATATAGAGGCTCAAATGATATTACAGGCTCTGGATCATATTAATCTTGACGGGGTGGATATTTTGTTCATAGAAAATGTAGGTAATCTTGTATGCCCCGCAGCATTTGATTTAGGAGAAGATTATCGTGTTACAGTAATCTCCTGTACCGAAGGTGATGATAAACCTAAAAAATATCCCCGAATGTTCCTGACGAGCGAACTAATGCTGGTATCTAAATCAGACCTGTTTCCTTATTTACCATTTTCTGTGGATGCAGTTACTCATGATGCAAGAGACATCAATGCCGACCTTGAAGTAATTACCATTTCAAGTTTAAACGGAGATGGGATAGAACAATGGTGTGAGTGGTTAATTCAAAAAATGAAAAAGAAAAAAGGAGAACTTGCCGGCAATCAAATATTGGCTATCTAAGTATCAACAATAGAAAACAGGATAAATAAAAGACAATAGTTGCAAACGCACCACATCCATATAAATGGCATTGTACAGGGAGTAGGCTTCCGGCCGTTGATATATACCCTGGCAAAAGAAATGCATTTGAACGGCTATGTAAAAAATGGAAGTGATGGCCTTCACGTTCTTTTTAATGCTTCGGAACATAATGCCGGTCTGTTTTTTGAAAAAATAAAGCGGGAAGCGCCTATAGGTTCTAAAATAATATTTTCTGAATTGCGTGAGATTAATAATATAGCGTTTAACGGCTTCACAATTGTTGTAGAAAATGATACTAGCTGGAAGCGTGTATTAATTTCTCCGGACAAAGCAATTTGTGATGAATGCCGCAATGAGCTGCATGATAAAAATAATCGACGCTATCGTTATCCCTTTATTACCTGCACGCATTGCGGCCCGAGATACTCAGTTATAAACGCGCTACCTTATGAAAGACAGGATACTTTTATGCAGAACTTTCCTATGTGTACTACATGCTTTGCAGAATATGAGATGGTTTTGGACCGCCGGTTCTTTTCCCAGACAAATTCCTGCAAGGATTGCGGTATAGAATTGTGTATTAAAGACAAGGGCTCATTTTCTTTATTTGATGATCCGGAAAAAGTTTTATTAAATATTTCTGTATTTATTGGGGAGGGGAAAATTATTGCCTTAAAAGGCATAGGGGGATATTTGCTTTTGTGTGACGCTACTAATATAGAAGCTATCAGTTTATTACGTAAACGGAAACACCGCCCTGCAAAGCCTTTTGCAGTTTTATATCCATCTATAGGTATTATTCAGCAGCAATTTGAATTAATTGACGAAGAAAAAATAATGCTCCAAAGTGAGGAAGCACCCATAGTTTTATTATACCCGAAAAAGGGATCTTCGGGTGGTATACTGATCGATGATGTAGCGCCGGGTTTAAACAGGGTAGGAGCGATGCTCCCTTATACTCCTTTACTTGATCTTATTTCTAAAGACTATGGAAAGCCCATAATCGCGACAAGCGCTAATATTTCAGGCTCACCGATCATACATAGTGATCTAGATGCCTTTGATAATCTTTTTGAGATCGCAGATTATATCGTAACCCATAGCAACAAAATCGCTATACCGCAGGATGATAGTGTTGTACAGGTTTCACACAATACAAGCCAGCAAATTATTTTGCGAAGGTCCCGGGGATATGCTCCATCATTTTTGCACTATACACCCCAAAAGAAACCTTGCGTGCTTGCAACAGGCGCGTTTATAAAAAGCAGTTTTACTTTTTCAGTAAACAGCAATGTTTTTGTAAGCCAGTTTTTAGGAAGCGGCGAAACTTATGAATCGCAGGAGATGTATAAGAATACATTAGACCATTGGCTGGAGTTGTATGATGCTGCTCCCCTCGTGATTATTACAGATGCTCATCCAGGTTATTTTTCCCATCAATACGCCATTGAACTTGGAGAGAAATATAAAGCCGATGTGAAATTTATTCAACACCACGAAGCGCATTTTGCTGCCGTGCTGGCGGAAAATAATTTATTGTATTCCAAAGAGCCGGTTCTTGGAATAATCTGGGATGGCACCGGGTTGGGAACTGATGGAAATATGTGGGGTGGCGAATTTTTTAAATATGAAAATAATGAAATGGTCCGTTACTGTCATTTCGATTATTTTCCGGCAATTGCCGGTGATAAACTGGCCCTCGAGCCGCGTATTGCAGCATTATGTGTGTCAGCCGGTGCATGGCCATTCCCCGAGACACTGAGGGATAAATTTACGGAAAGGGAATGGAATAATTATCAATCGATGGTCAGTACAACCAGGTTGTTTTCTTCATCGGCAGGAAGAATATTTGATGCGGTAGCATCGCTCCTTGGCCTATGCGATAAGCAAACCTATGAGGGGGAGGCAGCTATGTACCTGCAGTCGCTGGCCGAAAATTATGTTGTTGAAAATGGATGGGTTATGAACGATGCTTATTTCAAAGAACGTTTACATAATTACCATATTCCTGTTTCGAATTTAATCCAGGGAATCGTAATGGATATGAAGAATGGCAAATCAACAAAATATATAGCTGCTAAATTTCATTATTCGCTCGTCTGCATTATCGATATCGTTGCAAAAAATTCGGGCCTTACAAAAATCTGTTGCAGCGGTGGCGTTTTTCAGAATTCACTATTAACTGATTGGATACAGATTGCCCTTAACAAAAAGTATGATTTGTATTTTCATAAGAACTTATCACCAAACGATGAAAATGTTTCATTCGGACAATTGGTATACTATGACAATAATATTCAACAATCCCAGCTGCCTGGAAGAGCGCTACGAAACAAGACAAAAAAAAATGAAAAAGCTGTTTTAGAAAAAATAAATATTTAATACTAACCGCTCTATCCTGTTTTATGGTTAGGGGTAAAATTCAAAATTATGTGCTTAGCAATTCCTGGAAAAATACAGTCCATCGAATCTATGTATGGAGGAGCTGTAAAAATAGCAAAGGTATCCTTTGGTGGAATTATCAAGGAAGCATCACTGGAAATGGTTCCTTCGGCCAATGTGGGGGATTACGTACTCGTGCATGTGGGTGTTGCCATCAGTAAAGTGAATGAAGAAGAGGCCAATAAAGTATTCGGTTATTTGAAAGAAGCCGGAGAATTGGATGAGTTGTATGATCCTGCACTCTGAATATTAATCATTCTAATTTTTAATAAATATGAAATACATATCAGAATTTCGCTCGCCTGAAATAGTCGACGCCCTTCTTAAAGAAATTAAGCGAACGGTACACAGCGATTGGAATATTATGGAAGTTTGCGGTGGCCAAACGCATTCCCTGGTAAAAAACGGGTTGCTTAACATGTTACCGTCAAACGTACAAATGATACACGGTCCGGGATGCCCGGTGTGCGTAACGCCGGTGAGCTTGATAGACAAAGCGGTGCATCTTGCAATGGAGCACGACGTGATCCTTTGTTCCTTCGGGGACATGATCAGGGTTCCGGGAAGCGGGATGAGTTTGTTGGAGGCAAAAGCAAAAGGAGGCGACGTACGCATTTTATACTCTCCACTGGAAGCCGTAAAAATTGCCAAAGATAACCCGGACAAAGAGGTTGTTTTTTTTGCAGTTGGTTTCGAAACTACGGCTCCTGCGAATGCCCTGTCTGTTGTTCACGCACACAGGGAAGGGATTAAAAATTATTCCATACTTACCTCGCATGTATTGGTGCCTCCCGCTATGGAGGCTATTATGAGTGATGATGACTGCAGGGTTGATGGTTTCCTGGCCGCAGGACATGTCTGCGCGATCATGGGCATCAGCGAGTATTATCCCCTCGTTGAGAAGTATAAAATACCCATTGTAGTTACCGGCTTTGAACCTGTTGACCTCCTGGAAGGCATTTTAATGGTAGTTAAACAATTAGAAAGCAGACAATATAGATTGGAAAATCAATATACACGTGTCGTTGAAACGGAAGGAAATAAAAATGCAATTGACACGATAGATAAAATATTTGAAGTAACCAGCCGTGAATGGAGAGGTATCGGCAACATTCCTTTCAGTGGGTATGCTGTAAAAGAAAATTATAGCCATTACGACGCGAACAGGAAATTTAACATTGATATTACTGAAGCACATGAAGATCCTACTTGTTTATCAGGTGATGTGATGAAAGGAAAAATCAAGCCGCACCAATGCCCCAATTTTGGTAACAGGTGCACACCCGTAAAACCATTGGGGGCACCCATGGTAAGCAGTGAAGGTGCTTGCGCGGCCTATTATCATTATAACATGACAGGCGCTACGGTCGACAGGTAATAATAATTTGGAAGTAATAGGAAATTTCTCATTTATCATCTGCCGGCATCACACTAAAATTTACAATTCATGAACCTGGTCTGCCCGCTTCCAAAGCTTGATTTTGACACCATTAATTTAGGACACGGCAGCGGTGGCACCTTAACAAGCCAGTTGTTAAATGCCGGTGTTTTTAAATTGCTGGGTAACGAGCTTCTTGATAAAAAACATGATGGCGCCATTTTCAATCTTGATGGTAAAGTAGCAATGAGCACCGATACGTATGTTGTGTCACCTGTTTTTTTTGAAGGGGGAAATATAGGTGATTTAGCTATTAACGGAACAGTGAATGATTTGGCCATGTGCGGTGCAGCTGCTAAATATTTATCACTTGGCTTCATCCTGGAGGAAGGCTTACAAATGACTGAATTCTGGGATATCCTATTGAGTATAAAAAATGCATGCGAAATAGCGGGAGTGCAAATAATAACCGGCGATACTAAGGTCGTTGAGAGGGGAAAGGGTGATAAAATCTTCATTAATACAACCGGTATTGGGGCGGTTCATGCCAAAGCAGCTATTGATATAAGTAATATTAAAACAGGTGATAAAATTATTTTAAGCGGTCCGCTGGCCAGGCACGGCATAACGATTATGAGCCATCGTCAGGGGTTACAGTTTGAAACAACAATAAGCAGTGACACCCGCCCGCTGAATAAAATTATTTTGGCGTTATTGGATGACTTTGGTGAAACCATTCATTTATTACGTGATCCTACAAGAGGAGGGTTAGCAACTGTATTAAATGAAATCGCCACCGATGCAAAATTGGGAATCGACATTTCGCAGAAACACATTCCTGTTGAAGAAGAGGTATATGGCGCATGTGAGATGCTCGGACTAGATCCATTGTACGTCGCTAATGAAGGCCTGTTTGTCGCTGTTGTCGATGCTGCCGTAGCAGATAAATTTGTATGTCAGCTAAGACAGTGGGAATACGGTGCAATGGCAGGAATCGTAGGAGAAGTAACCAGTGGGCACGTACGACAGGTATTAATGAAAAGTAGTATCGGTGGCAGAAGGGTTGTAAATATGTT
>JBDTLZ010000075.1:0-11226 GCA_039934515.1 Ginsengibacter sp. | reverse complement strand
CCTTCCCCATGAAGCAGTTATAAGGGTTTTAAAAAAATATAATAGAATTAAATAGGCTCAAACATTCAGAAGCTTTTCAACTTCGTGCCGGTACAAACGGCTAATAGGTAATTCATGCTTGGCTATTTCAATCGTGTCGCTGGTGAAAGATTCAATCTTATTGAAAGCAACGATGAAAGAACGGTGAATTCTTATAAAATTATTCCTGGGTAATGCTTCCTCCAATGAAGAGATAGATTGTTTGGTTATGATATTTTTTGCTGTGGTCACCACTTTAATATAGTCCTCCAGGCTTTCGACATATAAGATACCTTCCAAGGCAATTTTGAGATTTTTCCTGTCGGCACGCAGGTTGATAAAAGCATTTTGAGAATTGCATATCCAGCGTTACAAGAGTCCTGCAGGACAATCGAACAACCTGGACAGTAAAACGCTCCGGTAAAAAGGACTATATCGCTGTAAGTGTGGCAGATGGTGAGGTGGCAGAAGTAGAAAACTTTCAAAAATTATAATTCTATCCCTGGTTATTATGGTATAAAGTGGCAGATGAAAACATCTGTCACTTGTATTGTAATCATGAAAAGATTGAAAGTTCCATGATAATTCTCCTACGCAATGTCACCAGGCCCAACTTTAATATTGATCCGATATCGGATTTTGATTTTTTGAATGTTTGATTGTTCAGTCTCCTATTTTTTCGATGATAGTGCCACCTTAATACCAAGCCCAATCAATATGATCCCGGTAACTTTTCCCTGTACCTTCCAAAACTTTGGATTATTTTTTATGAAATTACCCGTCTTACCAAGCAGGTAGGCAACTGTTATAAGTATGAATGTTCCCTGCATGTCAAACCAAAGGCCAAGAGAGAAAAGCTGAACTTTATATTGCGGGGAATTTATTTGAATAAACTGTGGCAGGAATGACAAAAAAAATAATGCCACTTTAGGATTAAGTGCATTGGTCAAAATGCCCTGCTTCAATAGTTTCCACTTATCTAACTTTAGAAATGTTTCGGTATCCTTGTTAACACCAGATTTTGAGACCAGTGCTTTTATACCCAGGTAAATTAGATACCCGGCACCGAGAAACTTAACGAGTTCAAAAAGAAAGGCAGAATTTGCAATAATTACTGACAAGCCAAAAACCGCAAAGAGGATGTGTACAAAACAACCAATGAAAACACCAAGTGCCGAGATCATTCCTGCTTTCGTTCCCTGTGAAATGCTTCGTGAGGCTACATAGATCATGTCATTGCCTGGGGTTACATTGAGCAACAATGAGGCAATAAAAAATAAATAAAGATTTTGAATGTTTAACATATAAAAGATACCTGTCTTTGAAAATTACTTACCAGTGAGAAAATCTCCAATTAAAGTCCCTGGATATTACAGCATTTATAGCAGGTTTATAGCAGAATGACAATTCAAGTATCTACCTGGAAACGACCTGCTGGTTTAAATTTTTCAAATTTTCAGCATCAATTAAATAATCTCCCTTTGTTTAAAATTCCCAGCTTATCCATGCCTTTCCGTCTGCAGCGCTTACCATATCGTATGTTACCGCACTTGTTTGCACAAGGTAGTACCCGTTTGGAATATAGAGCTGGTCTGCCGTTAACGCCGCAGGCCCCGAGGTTGGATACTGACCATAGGTTCCCAATTCACTGAACAGAACCCGTCCATCATTGGTAAAAGTTGGAATATCAGCAGCCGATCCATATATAATTGTCTGAGCATTTCCCGTAACGTCTGTAAAAATGGGCCCAAAAAAGTCATTGGTAGTTGAATTGATCGGAGGCCCGGGCGTTGGCCAATATAGTAAATATGCATACCTGAAATCGCCGCTTACTAGCGACTTTATTCCGAAGGCATCCTCTTTACCGTTTACGTGAAACCCATTGAGAGACGTCCAGGGGTTATTACCATTATCTATAGCATATTGCCACCACCTGCGCGGTGCACCTACATCAACTTTTAATGGCACAACGATACCTGTCATAGTTGCAGAACTGTTATTTACCGTCAGATTAATTTTTTGGGTAGCCTGGCTCCACGTTATGTTGCTAAATCCAGTAATCAGCTGGCTTCCATTCACAACCGGGTTTGTAAATAGAATTTCGCCGGCAGCGAAATAAAATCCTGTGGTAAAAGTTTGATAACTTCCGTTTGCATCAAACCAGCCGAAAACAAACTGCCGGGTTATAGTATTTATTCTTACGTCATATACATCACTGCCAATGGTTAACCGCTTGAAATACGTTACTATTTTATTGATGTTTAGCCCTGCAGCCAGCCCACCACCATTGTAAGCTGTTTCTTCGGCCTGGGTAGCCTTTACAAGCATCATTTTGCTGGCAAAGATCCTTCCCACAAGCTTTATGGTATCAGCAGACGATGAATCAAAATAAAATTCAAAGTCCGATACCAATCCTGCTCCACGGGTTCCACCGTTTACTGTTTCATCAGGATCGGCTAAAACATGGATGTATGAATACGTATCGAAAAGCAGGCTTGGCTGCTGCAAAGCTTTTAAGCGATAACTGCTTTCCTTCGGCGTTACAGCGGATGCTGAATCAAAATCAGAAAGCATCGTGACCCGGTTGGCGTCATTAAACTTGAAATAAAAACTATAGGTAGTACCCCGCCCGCTATCAGTTGTTAAAAATCCTTTCCATCCATTCGCAGCACCCGAAAGCTGTGTTTGGTAAGCGGCAAGGGTTTCTGTTAAACGCTCATCGGCTGATTTATCGAAAGCGGGCTTGTCAACTTTTTTACAGGAAGAAACCCATGCAGAAATTATAATAGCGATTATTAAAACTTTTTTCATTGCGCGATTTTTAATGCGAATATTTTAGATCATTTAATACAGCAGTCCGTCTATGGCCGTTTTACTTCTTAGCTGCAGGTTGCGAAAATTGATATTCCAGGCCTGTTTGAAATAACTTATCACTACCGATTCCTTTTGTCTTAACCTGGCTTGTGCTTCGGCGGCAGTGGTGCCATTAGGCGTCGTCCCTGTATAATTAATGCTGTTAACATACTGATCAAACCAGGTTTTGCCTTCCACGATCATTAACGACACGGTTTCAGCCCAGTCGTCGAATGAACCCGATATAGCATATTGTGAAATGAACCCTTCATTTTTAGCTTCTTCCGGGGTGAGATTTAACCAATCTGATGTATAAGAGCTCGCGCTCGATTGACTAAACTCTACCGGGAACTTGATATTCTGATCAAGTATATGGGCGTACTCATGGTGAATTACATGGAAAACCTGTTTTACGTTAGCGGTGTCACTAAGTACATATCCAGGCATCCCTTTTATCCTAAAATCATTCACTGCATATAAGACAACTTTACGGCCTCCCTCAGCAGTGCCCAATTTCACAGCGCCTCTTTCAAATGCCGGGCTGCCAACCAGGACAAAAAATTTAGGACTAATATTTTTAAAAAACGAAAGGCCTGCCTCGGTAACATATGGATTTATCCAGGCTTCCTTAATAGCACCCATGAGAGGTATCACCTGATTTTCTGCCGGTGGTACTAAAACTTTACCAAAATCGGCCGCCAGCTCCCCCTGGTCCCACTTGTATTTAACCGCTATATTATATGGAGTTGTCAAAGTATCAAAAATCCATGTGTCAATTGGCCCGGGGGTCCATGTGTCGCCGCCCAGGCCAGGGATATTGTCAACATTTCCCAGCGCAGGCTCCTTTTTACAGGAGGTGATAATTAGTAACACGGACAGTGCAGTTATTATAATTTTTATTGTCTTCATAGTAAGGTTATGATAATTTAATTAAATTTTTATCGGGCATTAGGTGTTAATCCCGCTAATGATGTTGATTGTGGTATCTGTAATACCTTGCGCGGATCATCTGCTGAAAGCGTTACTGTTTGCCCGCCCAGTAAGGTGTGCTCTACCGGTATTTTATATCTTACAATATCGAACCAACGCAGCCCTTCATGAATAAATTCTGCCCTCCTGTAATATAAAATAGCCAATATTAAACCCTGCATTATATCAGTAGTGCCAAAGGCGGCATTAATTTTAGCCGGGGTCATTTTGTGGGTACCCACCGAATAGTTAAGGATTCGCCTGCTTGCATATGCATTAAGATCGGCGATAGCGGCGTTTGTATTTCCCAGGTAAGCATAGGCTTCAGCCTGGTTAAATAATACTTCTTCAGCAGTAAAAAGCGGAACCATTACATAGGCAGTACCGATGTTTGCATTGACAGATAGTTTTACAAAATATTCATCAATTTTTGGAACCAGGTTATGGGTTCCTTCACTAACTGAATATAGTTTAAATGCAAAAATTCCCTTCGTTATGGCGTCTGGCCTTGGAATAATTTCAGCTATTTTTTGTTCACTCACACCATAACGGTTTGAATAATAATTACGTGCCCAATCGGAAATAGTCTCAACCAACAGCAGGTTTGCAGGTTCGGTTGCATTTGCATAAATTTTGAATAGCTCGGTAACGTCAGTAATATCCTGGTAGGTAGTGTTCCATCCACGCAACAAGGGAAGAAAATTATTATCCGGCACAGCTTCATTAGCATATTGTATCACTTTTGCATAATCTTTTTTATACAAATAAAACCGGGTAGCAAAAGCACTGGCAGCAGCACGGTTAAAATGAAACCTGGGAATCGTATAATTCTTATCCTGTAAAAAAGGCAGCCCTTCCAATAGATCTTTCTCTATCATGTCATAATCATATTGCACCGTTTTTCTGTCATATTGTTTAATAAAAACAGTTTCGGGCTCAGTCACATAAGGTATACCGGGATCGGTTGTTGCAGTCGCCTGGTCGTAAAATTTAGAAAAGAAATTTACCAGCATAAAATGAGCGTAAGCTCTTGCGACAAGAGCTTCAGCTTTTTGGGCAGAATAGTCATTGGGATTGGCAGCTTTACTAATTGTTGCCAATGCCTGGTTGGCGGCCGCAATGGCGCTGTAACAACCATACCAATAATTCTCAGGCGTGTCTTGTGCATTTTCTTTTGTGTCAATATAAAAGTACGGATCATGAATAATATTATTCGTTTCCCCGTTTCCGATATCGGTTACATTATCCGACATGGTCTCTGCAAATGACTGGTAATTTGCCTGGGGATAAGCGGTACCTAACAGTTCAGATACTTTTTCAGGAGAATCAAGCTTTGCCCTGTTATCAGGTTCTTTTTCAAGATACTTATTACAGCTTGTGCTTACAGCAAACAGAAAATAACAGGAAGTATAAAAAAATATTTTTTTCATGTTTTTATTTTTACAAACCGGCTTTTAATGATAGTGTAAATTGTTTTTGAATTGGCTGGGCAACACCACCCGTGTTAAAAAACTCAGGATCCTGTCCTTTTAACTTTGGATCAGAATAAATCAACCATGGATTAGCCGACACAGCAGTTACAGAAAGCGAATTGAAAGGAGTGTTCTTTAATATATTACGTGTGAGGTTGTAAGTAAGTGATACAGTTTTCAATCTCACAAACCCTCCATCTGCTACACGTTCAGTAGAATAGTTATAGTTGTTATATGGATAATTACCGGTATTACTTACCAGGTATCGCTGGTATGCATCAAGAACCGACGGCACATTGGTTTTCGTTTCGTCACCAGGCATTACCCACCTGTCGGTAAACTCTCTTGGTAATGCATCAAAATCTGAATATGCCGTTCTAAATGCCGGGTATAACCGGATCTTATTTCCAGCCTGGTAGGTAACAAAAACATTTAAAGAGAACGCTTTATAACTAAACGTGTTGGAAAATCCACCGGTGTATTTGGGGTCAACAGATCCTTCATATACAAGATGTGAAATATCTTCATCCTGCAAAAAAACATTTGGACTTATATCACCTTTCTCATTAATAAATGTAGGCACCCCTGTTATATGATCAAGGCCTTTATACCTTATTGAAAACAAACTATTAACCGGGTAGCCCTGGGTATTACCTCCTTCAGCTTTTACAAGATCAAAAATGATGGGGTTGTTTTTTGCATTGGTTATTTTGGTGGTATTATAGCCAAACGTAAAATTGGTTCTCCATCCCCAGTTCTTTGATTTAAAAACCTGGCCGCCAATTAATGCTTCGGCGCCCTGCGCTTTCATATCTGCATAGTTGGCAGCTTTAATTGCCTCACCGCCGATGCCCCCGGTTTTAATAAGGCTTATCAGGTCAAAGCTTTTTCTCTGATAAATATCAAGGCTTACATTAATCTTCCCACCGAACAAACCCGCATCCAAACCAATATTGGTTTGATAATTTTTTTCCCAGGTAAGATCAGCGTTTTCAAGGTTTACAATTTGTATCACCGACTCCCTTTCTATAGGAAATGTCCTGTTGGTGGTAAGGCTTCTCAATACAACACCTGAATTGGTAGCAGGGCCAAGACTGGCCGTTAGGCCATAGCTGGCCCGAAGTTTAAGATAATCTATGGCGTGTACATTCTTCATGAAATTCTCTTCATCAATATTCCATGCACCTCCAAAACTCCATGTAGGCAGCCACCTCGCGTCCCTGGAAGATCCTAATTTATTGGAACCATCGTAGCGCACCGTACCATAGAAATTATATTTTTTATCAAATGTATATTGGCCATTCAGGTAAAAGGCTGCAAACCTGTCAAATTCCTTGGTCATTCCATAGTAAGGAAAATTTGCTTCGATGGTTTGCTTTAAAATTCGATAATCAACAAAAGGGATACCACCGTTATCATACTGGTAACCATATCCCGTATTGGAAAAATTTTGCCTGTCGGCGTACTTTACCTGCTGCCCCAATAAAATGTTTACCGTGTGTTTGCCATTAAAAGTATTTACATAGTTGAGACTGTTTCTCACGTCAAATGAAATCAACTTGTCTTCAGTACGGTTGTAGAAGCCGCCGAATGGTAACACCACAACCGGCTGTGCAGAAGGGTTGTCCGGATCCCTATACAAAAATTTATTATTATCGGCAATGGTTGAATTTTCATCGGCCCGATATGCGTTGGCCATATTGGCATGTTCTGTTATCTGGTGTTCAAATGAAGATTTTACATATCGCACGGCCCCGATAAAATCATAATGCAGGTGATTGGTGATCTTGTATCCAAGTTCTCCCTGCAACTTGAGGTCAATTACATTTATATCCAGGTAATTATTGGCCAATTCATCGATGATATTAAAAGGGGCAAAATTTCTTCTGAAATATTCAAGCTTACCATCATCACCGTATGCCGTCATAGTGCGGCTCGTATTTAAAGAATAACTAAAAGGATTTATATCAAAATCACGGTCGTATTCACCTGAAACGGGATTAGTAACGCGGCTCAGGGCACCCGGAGCCCTTTGTTGGCGTACAGAGCCCACGGTAGTAAACCCGGCAGTAAGCCTGTCAGTAAAATTGTAGCTATTACGGAAATTTAATGTGTACCGTTTCACGTTATCTGCGATGGTCCAACCGTCATCCTGGTAATAGCTCGTTGAGAAAAAAGATTGCGACTTGTCGGTGCCCGATGATATGCTTAAGGAATGTTCCTGGGTAAGAGAATTTTTAAATAGGATGTCAAACCAATTCGTATTTGCAAGGGCATATTTTTTAAGAAAGCCTGCTTTAGCTTCGGTCGTATTTTGCAAGGCAAAATTTCCAAAAGCATCCGGTACATTTATTAAGTCAAACATTTTCCCATAGACACCATAATCGGCCTGGCTTAAAATATCTGAATTTAATATTCCCTTACGTTCCAGTTCACCCAGTACCGACATCTGCTCGGCGGAATTCATAATATTATAATCATTATAAGAAGGCTTTAACTGGGTACTGAAATTTCCCGTATAAGAAACCACCGGTTTTCCGGAACGGCCTTTTTTAGTTGTGATCACTACCACGCCATTCATTGCTCTTGCGCCATACAGAGCCGTTGCAGCGGCATCTTTCAAAATATCAAACGTCTCAATGTCATTGGCATTTATTCCCGCCACGGAAGACCCGAGAAGCGTGGTCGGGTCTCCGCTTGATAACTGGTCATTGGATATATTAATAATATCTTCAAGTACCACTCCATCCACAACCCACAAAGGCTTGTTATCCCCATTGATAGAGGTCGCGCCGCGCACACGCACTTTTGGAGCGCTGCCGAAGGTGCTCGATACATTTTGTACCGACACCCCCGCCGCCCTGCCTTCAAGCATACGGCTTACATCTGTCGATCCATCGACCCTTATGTCGTCTGCCTTTAATGTTACCGCCGCACCGGTAAACTTCTTTTTGTCAATAAGTTGAAATCCTGTGATCACCACCTCCGCAAGCGTACCCGATTCTCTGAAAAGACTTAGGGAAACGATCATTTGACCAGGTGCCAGTTTTACTTCCCGGGATTGATATCCCACATTGCTTATAACAAGTGTAGTTCGAGAAGAAACGCCTGGCAATACAAAATCACCTGAAGTATTGGTAAAGGTTCCTGTTTTTGTTCCTTTTATCAACACAGATACCCCCGCCAGCGGGCCTCCGGCACTATCGGTAACGGTGCCGCGGATAGTGGTATCAGCAATCGCTGTGGTATTGAAAATCGGGTCTTTGTCGCCTTGAAAAATCATTGCTTTCCTTGGATCCGGATTGGATAATACATGCTGGCCCATCATTATAAGCAGTATGACGGGACTAATCACCTTTAATTTTGCCAGGATTTGCGAACTGGAACCGGATTTCGACAAAGCTTTTTTTAGTAGAGTCATAATAGATGATTATAGATAGAGGTTCTGTTTTTAATCGAAGTTATCAATTGTATTGAATCTGTAAGCTGAATTCTCAAGTAAGTAAAAGGGAAATTTTCAATTGAATACGTCCAGGGTTACATGAATCAGCATTTAAAGAAATGGAGCTTTTGTGATCTTTCAGAGATTTATTTTGCCTGAATTTTACTGCAAATAAAGGTACAATTACCAGATCAAAATGTACACTTCTTTCTTTTATCAGGATGACAACGAATTCATCGAAACTGCTGCATAACCCACTGTTTTATAAATTTTTAGTCTCCCCTGGTTTGTTTTTGACAATAAGGATACTTTCCGCTATTCCGGGTCAGTTGGCCAATGCTTATAATGCGCCCGATTGCACCCGGCCCTTAACTGATTCAATTTTTTTATAAGCGGTACAAAACTTCAAATTACATTTCAGAACTTTAAAGAATATGAAGCGCCATGCCTTTTTACGACAAGCAGCCATACGTTCAGGAAGCCTTATAGCAATCCCGTTTTTATCAAATGGGCAGGTATCTTCCCTGTTAAAAAATCTCAAAGATGACGCACTGCCTCCTGAAAAAGTTAAGGATTTTGTAGTTGCAGGCCACAGCGACCTGGTTAAAGTGAAATCACTGTTACAGGAAATACCTACGTTATTGTATGCGACATGGGATTGGGGCGGTGGCGATTTTGAAACCGCACTGGAAGGCGCAGGTCATGTGGGTAATAAAGAAATTGCCAATTACCTGGTAAGTTTAGGGGCAAGAACGAATTTATTTGTGTTAACCATGCTCGGTAAAACACAAATTGTAACATCTTTTTTAGATGCTTATCCCGAATACATTAATGCGCGGGGACCACATGGATTTACATTTTTACATCACGCGCAGCGTGGTGGGGAGGATTCACAGGAATTGCTGGCGTATTTCCAGGCGAAGGGATTGACAAAAACTAAAACACAACTATAACAAACAACCATGTATTTATGAAAAATGCGATCAGTTGGTTCGAAATTGCTGCAACCGATTTGGACCGGGCCCAGAAATTTTATGAAACAATTTTTGGAATTACATTAAGTCCGTTTGATACTGCGAATATTAAAATGCGAATGTTCCCACTGGACGACATGATGACCGGTGTCGGCGGCGCAGTGGTCGACAGCGGGGAGTTTCATAAACCATCCGCAAGCCATGGGGTATTGATCTATCTTAATGCCAATCCTGATGTGCAAAAGGTATTGGATAAAGTAGAAGCGGCGGGCGGAAAAATCCTGGTGCCAAAAACGGAGATTTCACCTGAATATGGTTTTATGGGAGTTTTCCTTGACTCAGAAGGGAATCGAATTGGCCTGCATTCGGCCTCAAAGAATTAAGTATTCCTTATCCCGTAAGGTTCGTTCACAGATTTGTAATTACAATTAACCTGGCATTATCTCCTGGCATGTTTGTAATCACCTGGATCCTTCTTTTTCCAGGGGCGCTGTCCATAAAAAAAATTACATTTGCCAGCACAAATCTTACTGATGGAAAAAGGACCGGTTTCACAATTTATAGAGCATCACTATCGCCATTTTAATGCGGCTGCTTTAATGGACGCGGCCAGGGGCTATGTCACCCATATGGATGAAGGAGGCAAAATGATGGTAACCCTTGCGGGGGCTATGAGCACTGCTGAGCTAGGCATTTCTTTCGCAGAAATGATCCGCCAGGATAAAGTGGCTATTATTAGTTGTACCGGCGCTAACCTCGAAGAAGACATTATGAACCTCGTGGCCCACAGCCACTATAAAAGGGTTCCCAACTACCGCGATCTAAGCCCCCAAGACGAGTGGGAACTTCTGGAGAATCATTATAACAGGGTTACTGACACCTGTATTCCTGAGGAAGAAGCCTTCAGAAGATTGCAAGAGCATATTTATCAAATTTGGAAGAAGGCAGATGATGCGGGTGAAAGATATTTCCCACACGAGTATATGTATAAGATGCTCCTCAGCGGGGTGTTGGAACAGCATTATGAGATTGATCCTACAAACAGCTGGATGCTGGCTGCCGCTCAAAAAAATATTCCGATAGTTGTTCCCGGATGGGAAGACAGCACGATGGGGAATATTTTTGCATCGTATGTCATAAAAGGGGAATTAAAGGCCACAACCACAAAAAGTGGTATTGAATATATGGTTGAGCTGAGCGACTGGTATAGAAAGAATTCTCCGGGTAAGGGAGTTGGGTTTTTCCAGATAGGTGGCGGTATTGCCGGTGATTTTCCTATTTGTGTTGTTCCCATGATGTACCAGGACCTGGAATGGCACGACGTTCCATTCTGGAGTTATTTCTGCCAGATATCTGATTCAACAACATCGTATGGATCTTATTCCGGTGCCGTACCGAATGAAAAGATTACCTGGGGTAAATTGGATATCCATACCCCTAAATTTATTGTGGAAAGTGACGCAACTATCGTGGCTCCTTTAATATTTGCCTGGATCCT
>JBDTLZ010000074.1:0-14364 GCA_039934515.1 Ginsengibacter sp. | reverse complement strand
ACGAAAGATGTTCCTAATCACATTAACCACAAAAGCACAAGCAGGCAGGTAATAGTAATATGGTAAAATAAATTTCCGTATACACAGGATGATAGATTTAAGTAAAATAGGGTAATTTTTTTCAATTTGGCAGATACTTTGTAAATTATTTTTCTCAGCGGATAATGTTAACAAGTTACTTGCTCTGTTTTGAATACCTATATCATAACCCGGTACAGCTAAGCGTTGTTTATATATTTAAAAAATACGTGATAGGAACAAAACAACTATGAAAATGTTTTTGGTTTTCTGATGCCGGTTACTATCTCGGATTATTCTTACTACCCCTGTAATTCTACAAGCGACTGATACAGTAGCTCATCGGAGAATCAGTCTCCGCTAAATGATGCTGATTAACCTAACCTTTTTTTTACCTGGCAAATGAAATAGTTGATAAAAAATCACTAATCAAAAAATGCCAGCGCAATTGAGAAATGCCCGATCAATTGAACTCTCTGAAAACGAACGAAATATTTGTATGCCTGATAACTGTAAAGGTTCCATTGCCGGCTTTTACAGGCGCGGTTTTGTGAATACCAGGACAATATCGGTCGATGGAAAGGAAATGGTGGGTATTTATATTACAGGGCCAGGAATTACCTTTTTGAATCAACAGGAAGAAGATGTCATAAATATTAAAAAAGAATACAATATTGTTACCTGGAAAAGCGTATAAGGTTGTTACCAATTCCAAATCAAACTTGCGGCATGGCCAAATTACTAATAGCAGATGATTCGGTTCCATTATTAGAAACATTGCGGTATATTCTACAACGCAATGGATACGAAGTTAAAACGCTCAGTAGTGCTGATAACATCCAACAGGAAATCAATGATTTTCAGCCGGATCTGTTAATAATTGACATATTTTTAGGGGACGATGACGGCAGGGATATATGCCAGCAAATAAGAAAAATTAATAGAAACAGCGACTTGAAGATCCTGCTTTTTTCTGCATTTCCCCAACACCTGCAAGGTTATAAATCTTATGGCGCCGATGACTTTATTGAAAAACCATTTGAGTTAAAAAATTTAATGGAAAAAATAAAATCAATTCTATGTCACCAGTTGGTCTCTTCCGCGGTTATGTGATTGCAGTATAAAGCAGCGCTTACTGTAATAAAATTTCGGAGTATATTCTCATGGAGTTTGAATTAATTGTGGTTGGATAAATTTATTTTTTTCAAAACCTGTTCACCTACCTGTCTGCCCATCGTTTGGCCAATTGAGATGGCATCCCTGAAATGAATACCTCCATATAACCTGCTTATAGCGGCTTCGTTCGCTGCAGTTATAAAAGACTTAAAATGACGCACCGGCAACCCATAAAGCGTTTCCGTATCGTCATCAAAAGAAAAATTTTCACCAAAAAAATTGCCAAGAACAACCGCAGCCGAAGTCGATATTACGCTGTGCCCACTTGTATATTCCGGAAATGGCGGGGTTTGGAGTAATGGATTCCAGTTGACATCAATATACCTGTTGATATAAGTCTCAGGTCTAATAAGATTATCCCGGTACTTGGCTTGCCAGCATCCTATAAATCCATCATACAATGCTATTGCTGTCAATATATATGCGGCAGAAGATTTTATAAGATCTGCATTTATTTTTTTGCAGCACAACCTGGTAATATTCATCCAGTGTGCCCCGGGTGAAAGTTTTTTCCTGGCAAATATTAAATGCCCGTTTGTATTCACATTAAAAGGATTGCAATCCCAGAAGCTTGCCATTGCTTTTTGTTCAGCATTTAATGTATTCCCTGTCTCATAAACTTCATAGGCATCTTTGTAAAATTTTGAATCTTTTTCAGTACTGAAATCTTCAGGTGGCGGAGCGAATTGTGAAGAACTATCTATGGCAATTGTACGCATTAGATACCAGTATGGTTCAACCGCTGCAAGGTGCGCAGGTGGAGTTGGCACCCATTTACCAGGCTTGTTGGAAAAACTATACCGTTTTATTTTTCTTGTGCTGTTATAATTATCCTTGTTGCTCCATTCGATAATGGTATCGGCAACATACCTTGCATATTGTAATGATGCCTGGTAAGCTCCATGGTTTTGCTTTGAAAGCCATGTAAATTTATCCAACGCAATCTTAAAGGAATCCCGCAACATTTTTTCTGAAAAAATAAATTTACCGGCCGTATAATAAAATGCTGCCATGCTTGCCAATTCTATGTTTACGGGCTTTGCCGGCGGATCAATCCGGGGAAACTTCTTTATACTTTCCATAAGTGAACTATAGGTATCCTGCTTTGATGCGTGTACGATTACTTCATACGCAGCAGCGTGGCTATACAGGTACACCCGGCTTGCGACAGGAGGAGAAAATACATCATGAACTAAAACTGTTGTAAGCGCACCCTGGGCCTGGTGCAGGTATTTTGCGTTATCATTTTTTTGAGCCGACGCCCAAGAATAGACTGTGCAATACCATAGTATGAAAATAATTTTTTTCATGGAATTTCGTAAAGCTGAAGCGGTTGATTATTGGCTGCTACCAACAAAAATCTTTTATGGTCAATGCCTTTTAATAGGACAGTATTTCTCACATCACCAGTTAAATACAAGCCGCTTTGATAAGGCGCTTCAGCGCTGAATTTATCTTTATCATAACTAACAATTAATCCCATTGAAGCATCGCAATGACCCCATTGAGTGCGATAAGGATAAAAATTACCCGACAATAACAAGCGGTTTGTATCCAATCTCAGAACGCTGCTCACCCGGGAAAACTGTGCTTCAACCGGTAAAGTTTTATTTGTAAAATGATTATTACCATCGTTTATAAACACTACTGACTGCAATGTATTGGCCTTTAGGATTTTTGCCTTTGCCAATTGTGCCGGCGTTACTATCTCTTTTATACCGGCATCGGCATAGTCTTTATAGGATACAAAAAGTTTTTTCAATCCGGTCATTTGATCCTGTATTTCATCACGCGATGCAGCCGGATAACTTTTGTCTCCGTTATAATAAGTCATAATGGGGTCGATATTACCATTGCCATCAAAATCGGCATAATAAAGAAGTATGGGTTTTTTAAGTGTGGCTTTGTATTGCAGGTTATCGCCGCAGTTACCAGCGATAAGGTCCATATTACCATCGCCATCGATGTCATACAACAATAAAGACGACCAGAACCCATCGGTATTTTGAAAACCGTTATCGGTTTGTTCAATAAATTTTCCATTGCTATTTCTAAAATACCTTATCGGCATAAAATCTCCTGCAATGATAAGCGAAGGCCCCGCGGGATTTGCAGCGCCCGACTCATTTTTATTTTTCATCCATGCGGCTGCGGTTACCATACCGGGATTTAATAAACCGGGCGCAGCTTTACTGGTAACATCAGTAAATTTTACGATGCCATCATTACCATCATTCCTGAGTAAATAGCTTCTTGCCGGTAATGGAAAAGATCCGGGAACCGCTTTGCCTCCTATAAAAATGTCCATATCCCCATCGCCATCATAATCTGCGACCGCAATAGCCAGCTTACTTGAAAGCATAGAAGGCAATGCGTTTCCGGCACGTGTAAAGTTACCTTTCCCATCGTTCAGGTAAAGCCTGTCCTGGTATTCGGGCGCGCCATCTTCATATTCATCGCCACCGCTTACTACATACAGATCGGCATAACCATCGCCATTGGCATCAAAAAAAACTGCACTCACATCCTCGCTTGCTGAATCTTTTTCAATATCGACTTCCCTGGCCCTGCTGAATTTTCCATTTTTTTGTTGTAGAAAAATATTGCCTGGTTGCTCAATTGCGCCACCCACAAAAAAATCATCTAGCCCATCGCCATTGATATCCGCTTTTGCCAGGGCGGGTCCATAACGTGACAGTTGCCAGGGTAACAGAACCTCTGATTTAAAATCAATGAATTCATTTTCTTTGTGTATAAAGTTGATACCACTTTTGGCCGTAATATTTCTAAAACGCGCACCGGGGATTTCATTAGTTATCTGTTGCACCTGCGAATCACCATGCTCATTAAATTGTAATAAGGTATTGACGGGTAGATGATACCTGCGCGTTGTTGTTCCCCGTGGCCACACAATTACCAGCGAGTCGATAAAAGTGGCAGTATTTAAGCCAAAATGTAACTTGTTGGTGACCGTACTCTGGTAACCCCGAACAGTATAGTTTTCAGAAAATTGCTTTCCGCCATTTGCAAACACATATACCTTTGCGCCAAGTGCCTGTGTATTGTAATCTTTACCCTTTAACGCAATAATAGTAAAAGAGTGATTCAGCGTTTGTGCATTGTTGTTATATAAAGTAACCGGCTCATTGTTGTTGCCAACTATTAAATCCAGGTCGCCATCGTTATCAAAATCTGCATAGGCAACTGCGTTCGACACCGAGGGTGCATCCAATCCCCATTCCTTCGCAACATTTCTAAATTTCAAATCATGCAGGTTCTGAAATGCATAGTTGGATAATTTATTTGACGGCATTTTTTTTACCAGGTCATACGTCTTAAAATCGAGTTTTCCTTTCGACACTTTTTCCATTTCATAATCGGCAACGGTGTATTTTAAAAAATCCATGTTTGTGAAATCGCGGAGATAGCCATTGGTTATAAAGAGATCTTTCCATCCGTCGTTGTCAAGATCTGCCCAAAGGGCGCTCCAGCTCCAATCGGTATTTGAAATTCCGGCCAGTTGTGCGACCTCGCTGAACCTTGCATTTCCAAATTCATCAACGCCCTCGTTCAAATGAAGCATATTGCGCATTTGCTGATAATAAAAACCACTGTCTGCAATCAAATGATACCTGTCATACTCATCAGGCCCTTTTAGTAATTTTTGCCGGTGATTATCCTCTGGTAACATGTCCAGCGTAACTACATCGGGAATGCCGTCATTATTACAATCTGCAATATCGGAACCCATTGAGTATTTTGAAATCTGCGTAAAGCTTTTTTGAAGGCTTTCGGTAAATGTGCCATTTTTATTATTGGTATAAAAGCAGTCTTTTTCAGTGTAATCGCTTGAAGTATATATGTCCGGCCAACCGTCCATGTTGAGATCACTGATACCCACGCTAAGCCCGTAATTGAGCGCATTATTTATGATGCCGGAAGTTGCCGTCACATCCGTAAAAGTAAATTTTCCGGTCTCTGTCAGCATATTTTTAAAAAGCCGGTTTCCAAATTGCATGCTTGCCTCTCCGCGCATTTTTGAGGTATTTTCAAACGGGTCATAGCTATGTAAGGCATGATTTACTAAAAACATATCCAGATCGCCATCAAGATCATAATCAAAAAACACTGCCATCGTTGATTGTGTACCCGGCGCATCCAATCCGCATTGTTCGGCAGATTCCTTAAACACCGGCGCACCGTCTTTTACACCGAGGTTAAGGTATAGCTCATTGGATAATTTTTTAGGGTCAGCATATTTACCGGAATGACAAACATAAACGTCCATAAGCCCGTCACCATTTATATCGGCAACGACAACACCTGTGCTCCAGGTACCATTTCCGGCAACGCCCGCGTTTTTTGTGACATCGTCGAAACTAAAACCTTCTTTTACTCCAGGCCTTGTGCCCCTGTTCAGAAATAGTTTGTTGGGTACAGCATTGCCAGAAATGAAAATATCTTCAAACCCGTCATTATTAAAATCGCCAACTCCTATACCATGCCCGTTGTAGAGGTATTCGTAGTTCATGATATGCAACGAATTGTTTTCGGGAATTGTGTTGGTAAAGTTGACACCCGTTTTATGGGAAGGCACCAGGGAAAATAATGTTTCCTGTGCATCAACATACAGCAGAGGGAGGGTCATCAATAAGACCGTTGCTATTTTTTGAAGCTTATTCAAGTGAAATATTTTCATCACCATCTGCATAAGGTACATAAAGCATTAATAGTGTCATCATTTCCTGGTCACTTTTCATATCACCCTCAGAGGTCACTACTTTTGGCGGGCTATTAGGATTAAACGGATTATCCGAAGTGTTATCATAGGATGCCTCGATGACGACTCTGGAGCCCATTGGTATAAGGACCGGTTTTTTAAACCTGTAGATTTCCTGCCATCTGAAATCCCATTCCGGAATATTTACAAGCGGAAGGGTGTCATTATTCGGCCCAAAGACTGCATAAGCTTTAAATGACTTTCCGATAAGGTGCATGTGGGGCCATACATAAAAAACAGATTCGTTTTCTTTTGGGTTAACAATTTCCAATTTGTAGTTACTTATTTTGTTGGCAGGGATATAATGAAATTCCGGCAGAATATCTTTCTCACCAATTCCACCACTTCCAAGACTGATCACCTTTATGGTTCTTTTAACCGGCGTTTTAGTGAAAAATAAATTGATCCCCGAAATATTCATGGTTTTTTTCGCGAGTGGCGAGTAGTGAATGGTAAGCAAGATTATTCCCCGTTTCGGCATGATCCAGCCAAAATTTTCCGGGTATTTTTCATAGGACGTTCCGGGTATCCATCCGCCGTAATAAGAAATATGTTTTTTATAGGGAAGGTATTGTGCATATTTGGTTCTGTCATCATCGGTAAGGTTGACCAGGTCTGCCGTGTTGTAGATATTGATACTTGTATCAGGCACACCATATATACCATAATTAGCGTGATGGATGAGCTTCTTATTATCGCTGAAGAATTCAACGGCTTCGACATTATTTTCTGAAGTAAGCTCAAAAGGGATTTTATAAACGATAAACCTTTCCTTGTTATCTCCCGGAACCTCATAGCCGTTCTTTACGGTGAGGGTGAGGTCCGGACTTCTTATGAACGAAGTATTGTTTAACATTGTAATGTTGAAGTCAGGGCCATTCCCTTTCGGAGCGCCACTTTTAACCCAATCATTAATTTTTTTAATTTGCTCTGCAGATAGGGATCGGTTATTGGAGAAAGCCGCATAATGATCATCAGCTTTCCACGGCGGCATATATTTACTATTGACCACCTTTGCTATAAATGTTGCCCTTTTGGCCACATCTTCGTACGACAATAAGTTAAAGGGCCCTGATTCACCGGGTTTATGGCAATTGGCACATTTCGATTCTATTATTGGCCCGATATCTTTATTGAATGTGACAGGTTGCGCCTGCGGTAATATCGCAATCCCTAAAAAAAACAGTATTAATAATACTTGCATATTTAAAAGTCATTAATCAGGCATCCGACAGGACTGGTAAATGGAATGACGGGTTTATTATTTATAAAATTTATTAAAGCGGTTTCAAGGTAAAAATTGGCAATATGGGTTCGTGTTTTGCCTAAAGAAACTACCCAATCATCAATGGCGCCCTTATAAAGTAACAACCCGTTTTTTGTATCGATCACCAGTACCTCGGGAGTTACCTTGCCTTCAAGATAATGGGTAAGAAGCAAGGAAGTGTCTCTGAATAGTTTCCAGGAAGGGAGGGATTTTTTTTGAAATTCTTCTACATCACTGGCTTCAAAACTACCTGGAATAATTCCAATAAAAGCAGCCTTGTTTGCATATTTATTTTTGATTTGTGCAAGCCTGGGTGAATAATTTTTGCAAATCGGGCACTCGGGTGAAAGAAAGGCAATAACCATTAATTCTTTTGAAGGAAATGCGAGGTGTGATTTCTGTCCATCAACGCCTTTTATTAAAAAGGAGGTAATGGAATCTTTGTTGAAAATTTTTTTGCCCGGTAAAAGATATTGCTGGCTGAAAGCGTTCATGGCGAACGCAAGCATCAGCAGGGGCAAAAGGATTTTTTTATCCATCTATAAAATTACAATACTCCGGCATACGACCGGAGTATTGTGAAAACAGGTTTAACAAAATTATTTTTTATCCCACCATACCCTGCCGGAAATATCAGATGGGCCAGAACCATAATCAGGATTTGATGCCATTTCTGAGAATGCCGCATTAATGTTTTCAAAATTGATATCTGAAGTAGGAGGAAGGGTACGCGGTGCACGCCTTGGTATTTTTAATTCAGAGCCATTGTATAATAAAGTTTCCATCTTTAAAGGAGTGGTATTATCAGGCTTACCAGTTCGTTTTACCAGTGCCCAGGCCTCATTGGGCTCTTTAAAAAGGTTGATGAAGGCTTGTGAAAGTATTTGATCGAGGCCTATAGCCGGCTCATACTGTACGTCGGCTCTTGCAAGATAATCCTCAATTTCTGTTTGTGTGGGTGCGGCAACTTGTGTTCCCACGCCGGTTTCAAGGTAGTAGTCGAGAAACAAACCGTCCTGCGACATTTTGCCATAATATTGTATTGATGCCGTAACACCCTTATTGTACCAGTCTGCAGGGTCGTCTCCTATCATGCCGGTTACGCTAAGTTCTGCAATCATGAAACAATAGTCTGCATATGTTATCAAGGGGATATACTGCGTACCGGTACCTCCGTTAAATGCAGCCTGGAATATTCTTGGATTTATGTTACTTAAAGTATCCAGGCTGATATTGTTAGAACCTTTGGCGATTTGTTTCGGTGTATAGTAGGTAGTTTTAATAATTGGTGCAGAAGCGGAATCCGGACTTGCGAAACTACCCACATAACGTTGGTCGACGAATACTGCACCGGCTGAAAGTTTACCCTGGGCTTTTGCAAGATCGAAATTTTCCTGGCTGTAGGCATTTTTTGTAAAAAAGACACGCCGCCTTGGGTCGTCATTTTTTACCATAAAATCGGCGAGGGCTTTTGGAGCCCTCAACCCGTTGGGGTTCCAATTGCCTCCTGATGTAAAAGAGGAAGTTGCCAGGAGTGCCCAGCTATCTGTGTTGTCGCTCATTAAATCTGACGCAGGTGCTGCAGCTATTTCCTGGATGATAGAAGTTGCCTTAGTATTATCCACTTTCATAATCCGCATGGCAAGCCGCAACCGCAAAGCGTTGGCCGCCTTTACCCATTTGGAGGCATCGCCAAAAAAGAACTGGTCATAATTACCTAGTACGAACTGGCCGCTGGAGGCAGATTTAATGTCCTGTACGGCGCTTTTCAGATCCAGGTCAATGGCGTTAAATACATCCTGCTGCTTGTCAAAAGGAACTGTAAAAGTAAGTGTGTAACGGCCCTGGAATGCTTCTGAATACGCAATACTGCCATACACATCAGATACATAGAAAGCCTCGTAATCGAGCAGTATCCTTGCAATAGCGCCCAGTTGCTGGTAGGTTTCTTTTTTTGGTGATTCCAGTTTAGAAATAGCAACATTTACGTCAAATAATTCAGAACCGCCACCCCTGCCATACAGGTTATCATACCTGCCAAAAGGATTGGCACTGGCAGTAAAGTTCTTTGAATTTCCAGCGGTAGCAGTAGTCAATTGCAGCCATGGCATAACATCCCGGTAGATTTCATAATATGCCTCGAAGTCATTCGAAAAAAGATGCTTCGAGCCATTTAAAAACTGATTTTCAGGATTTATACTATAAGCTACGGTGGGGTCTATGTTTGTCTCTACAAATGAGGATTTTTTGCAACCCCATAATAGCAGGCACCCAACACCGATAATAAAGATATTTTTAAGCATATAAATTTTTTATTAAATTAAAAATCAGCATTTATTGAAAACCCAAGGTTTCTTACATACGGTACGCCTCCATACTCTGCAAAAGCAGCGGGACCATTACTGCTGAGCCCTTCAGGATTAATGCCTCCCTTGGCATTTTTCCAGATGTAGGTAAGATTTCTGCCGATGAGTGTAACCCTCAGGTTGTTAACTTTTATTTTAGAAGCGACAGACTTGGGTAAATTATATCCAAATGAAACTTCCCGGAGTGCTACCCATGAATTTTCAAATACAGAAAATTCCCTGATGCCTGAAGACCATTGCGTAAGGTCTTCATAATATTGCCAGGCTGGTTTTGGTGCGACCAATCCTTTATCAAAGGCTTCCTTCCACGACATTCCGCCAAGGTCTGTGCCATTGGTGCTGGTAATACCATCGGCGAATACGCCATCGGGTATGATACCATCTTGCTGTTTGTTTCCATTAGCATCGGTATATTCAATACCACCATGGTCTTTATCGCGGCCAGGGAGTGTAAAGGAGAAGGCGCCATTTGACGACCCGTATTGATGAGTGCCTGATGCCATAAGCCCGCCAACTTTCGCATCTATCTGTACATTAAGTGAGAAGTCTTTGTAACGAAAAGTTTGGTAGGTGCCTGCCAGGAATTTTTCCATTATTGACCCAAGGTATTTATCCTGTACAAGCCCCGGGGTATAGTCGCCGGAACGGAGGAACGAGTAACCATTTGATCCGTTTGGTGGGCTTCCTATTACTCTTTTGCCATTGCTCGGGTTGTCTATTGGATTTCCATTAGCATCCCTCGCCTGGTAATAAGCAAAAGAAAATTTCGAGTATACTGCTCCATACTCTTTATCGGGTTGAGCAATTGCACGCACGTCATTTCCAAAGGCATCGAGTAAATCCCTGGAAGTAACGCCATCGGCCAATGAAACCACTGTATTATGGTTCCTGGTAAAATTCATATTAAAATTCCAGCTGAAATCTTTGGTACGCACCGGAACTGCATTCAACAGAATTTCTATACCGTTGTTCCTTATCTGGCCTACATTAAATAACGCCGTATTGGCACCAATTTCGGGCGATACAGGCAGCTCTAGGATCTGGTTGTATGTGTTTTTATTGTAGTAGGTAAAATCAACGCCCAGCCTGTTATCAAAAAAACGAAGGTTTGCTCCAAATTCATATTCCTTGGTTTTTTCATTTTTCAGATTTTTATTGGGCAATGTAGCACTGGTAAATCCAATGTGAGGAACAGTAGTAGTACCGGCACCATTGTTCACCACCTCATCGGTGCCGCCAATGGCATAGTTTCCTACCTGGTTCAATTTCCATGGATCATAATCTTTACCTGTTACACCGTACGACCCGCGAAGTTGTCCGAAGCTAAGGAAGCTGAATGCAGCCTTATCTTTAAGCAGCTTACTAAATACAAACGATCCACCAACAGAAGGGTATACAAAGGAATAGTCTCCGGTTCCATTAGCCAATATGAGTGTGGAATTGTAGTCTTTTCTCACACTGTACGTTAGTGTAAGTAAATCCCTCCAGGTAATGTCGCCATAAGTATACATGGCATTAGTGAGCTTGGCGGGATTATAAATAGCATGGCCCGGTGCGAACCTCGGTGGATTAATGCCATTGTTTAAATTAAAATAAAAAGGATTGCTGGGATTTAAGCCACCGGTAGTTTCCATGTCGATTATATCATTTCTCTGGTCTTTATTTGTTTCTGCTCCTACGGTGATGCTTCCCTGGAAATCAGCGGTGATCTGTTTGCTGGCGGTTAATAATCCCTGGAAACGGTAGCTCTTACGATCGTTAATATACAATCCGTAATAGCCATTTGTATAGTTAGCGCCGTTACCCAAAAATTGCTTTTCATTTTTTGTATTGTAGTTTGACAAATTACCGCGGGTAAGAAGCGTGAGCCATGGCGTAATATGAGTGGTCACATCTACATTGGCCCTAAGGTTGTCTTCTGCACTGGATTGATTATTATTATAAGTGCTCCATAAAAATAAACCAAGTCCATAGGGATCGTTTGCTCCGGTGATCTGACCTCCATTTGCTTTATCGGTGTAATTATTTATCCAATAATTCCAGTCAATGCTGTTAGCCCTGTAATAATTAAACCTGAAAATTGGATTGTAATTACTTACCTGCCGGATGGGATTTTTATTTTTTGTTTGTGTATAGGTTATGGTCGCATCAATGTCAAATATTTTCCCGATTTTCTGGGTTCCGCGGATGGAGAAATTGTCCCGGTCAAATTTGGCGCCATTAGGAATAATGCCATCGGTAATATTTTTGGAATAAGAAGCCCTGAAAGAACTTCTGTCGGTTCCACCCTGCATGGCTACATTGTAATTGGTCTGGCTACCTGTTTGAAAATAATCGATCACTTTATAGGGTGACCATGGACGCAAGCGGCCATCGAGGTCCTTTATCGTATGTCCGTCCAGTTTAGGTCCGAAATCATAATACGGGCTCCAGTCAGGATCAAGTATGTCATTTCCACTCGCATCTTTTTGAAATGTCGGAGAAATGCCTCCGCCGAATTCGTATTGCAGGTCAGGTCCTTTATAGGCCTTATCCCACATTTGGGTAACATTGAAAGAAACGCCCAGGCCATTGCCGCCCCTTCCTTTTTTAGTGGTGATCAATATGACTCCATTTTGGGCCCCCGAGCCATACAAAGCACTGGCTGCGGAACCTTTCAGTACCGAAACTGATTCAATATCATCCTCGTTTATATTTTTCAAAATATTACCGAAGTCAACATTGTTATTATCCGACCATGTTTCAGGGCCGGTAACCTCTGGTTTAAGCAGCACACCATCAATTACAAAAAGAGGCGATTGATTACCGCTTAGCGAAGTATTACCGCGTATCCGGATACGGGAACTCGAGCCCGCACCACCTGTGCCCTGGTCGATTCGCACACCAGAAAGTTTTCCCTGTAACGAATTCAGCACATTGGGAGATGGGGCTTTTGCCAATTCTGCTCCATTTATTTGCTGTGAAGCATATGGCAACTTACTGGTAGATTGTCTTGTTCCGAATGCAGTTACTACGACTTCTGTTAAAGCGGCATTTTTGGATTTAAGTGTGATGTTTAGAGCATCGGTACCAGTATATTCTACTTGTTTTGGCTCGTAACCAACTGAAGTAAAAATCAATGTAGGATTATTCGTACTGGTGCGGATACGAAAAGACCCGTTAACGTCTGTGCCCACAGCTAATTTGGTTCCTTTTACTGAGACGGTCCCTGAAGGGATTGAATTGCCGGAAGCTTCATCGCGTAGTGTACCGGTTATTGTTTTTTGTTCCTGTGCAAAAGAGGTAAGGCTGAGGCATGTCAGCCACAAAATGGCGAGAGATCGTATCATAAGCATTGTTTAAGAATGATTAAAAAAAGTTTCTGATTTATTGAATTGTAAGGCAATTAAAATTTGTTATGGTAAGCGGTATTATTGGTTTACACCCACTGTTCTGTAATACAAACCATTAATTTAAAAAATTGTTTACAGCAGCATCGTAAAAGCAGTTATGATACTATGACAATCTCTTTTCGAAGGTCGCTGCATGAATGATTATATGTTCTTTTTCAAAATTCTCCATTACAAGGGCTGCCGCACCAATAAGTTCAGCTATATTTCCCAGCTCTGAAACCGCGATCGTCGTACTATGCGAAAGCCTTGGGATAGAATATTCATTTAATGCCTGTTGAATCGGCGCCATCAGCACTTTTCCTGCCGAAGAACCCCGCCCACTCAGTATTACCAGTTCGGGGTTGAGTAGGTGAATAAGAATGGCGATGCCCCTACCAATATTATATCCAGCCTCTGAGAAGAGTTCTATTGCAAAGCGGTCACCCGACTGTGCGGCTTTCATTATTGCATCAATCGCCAACCCAGGATGTTCAAATATGGAGGCATTCAATTTTGTAAGCTTTTTTAATTCTAATCCCTCTCTTGTTTTTTGAATTATCGTTTGCAGGGAGGTTTCGGTTTCAAGACAACCGCTCTTTCCGCAACTGCATAATTTATTATTTGTAAAAAGAGGAATGTGGCTGAATTCACCAGCAAAACCATTGCTACCCCGGAAAAGCTGGCCATTAAGGATCAAGCCCAAACCTATTCCCCATCCAATATTTATTACCAGCGTATTTTTTTTATTCATCGCTTTTCCAAAGCGCAATTCGGCCAGGGCTGTAAGGCTGGAATCATTATCTATTTTAACCGGGATGCCGGTTTTGTCCGAAATATATTGGGAGATGCTATTATCACCCAAATTGAAAAAAGTATAATTAATACCTTTTTCGGCATCCACAAATCCGGGCATCCCTATTCCTATTCCTATAATTTTTTCTTTTGGGATACCTGAGTTATGAATGACCTCTTCAATCATATCAGTAATTACCTGTAAGGGCTTTAAATCTAATGCCAGGTCGAGTTCAATTTTTTCAACACCTGTTACAAAATTGTTTTCCATATCCATCACAACGATCCTTGTAATAAGCTGATCGATTGCAACCGAAACCAGGTACATTACACCTTGTTTTATGGCATAAGTCTGTGGGCGCCTTCCGCCCGTTGACGTAGCGTATCCTGTTTCTATAACTAAGCCGTGGTCCATTAATTCATTTACAAGTTTTGTGATTACCGGAAAACTTTTATCAACCCTTGCGTCCAGTTCTGAGCATGACAATGAAGGGGTGTAATACAACTCTTTTAATATCTTTTTTTTAGTCACACTATTTTTATCACCCATAGCTAGAAATCTTCCCGGTTAAAAACCTGGCGGTAAATTTATAA
>JBDTLZ010000073.1:0-5866 GCA_039934515.1 Ginsengibacter sp. | reverse complement strand
ACTTCAACAGGCTTTAATAAATAGCCAGGGCGCTGAACTTGATGGCTTTAATGGCATAGTGATCATAGCCGGTACTAAAAATTACTTTAAAATCTTTGTTTTTTAATTGTTGCAACAGGGTAAATCCATTCATGTGGGGCATCTTTGCAGCCCTCTTGTCCCGGGTTAGGAATTACCCCAAAAATTACTGCGATCATTTTTTCATAATTTATTTTAATAAAGCGAAATGAAAAGTTGCCTTGGGAGCCTTACATTTATGATCGGTTCATAAGTTATTGTTTTTTCGATCAAACGAATGGTTTTGTATTTTTCAAAAAGATAGTGTAAGGCATCTGTTGCCAGTTTGACTGATATGTGATTCGCCGGACACCTATGGCTACCAATTCCAAACGCAAGGTGATCCCTGTTATTGAGCCGCTCTGTATTATAGATATTGGGGTTATTAAAGTGGCGGGGATCCCGGTTTGCGGCAGCAAGTATTATAAGTATCGATTGGCCTTTTTTGATTGCTATGTTATTCATCAGGATATTATCAACAGCAATGCGCCTGGTATTATGAACTGGTGGGTCAAACCGCAATGTTTCTACGACATTGTTTCCCAGGATGGTTTTATCGTCGGAATTTTTTCCAGTTGAATACCCGTTATTAAGAAGCTGTAACAATGTGTTGCTTAATATTCCGCGGCCCGCATCATAACCCTGGATGAAAAGCCCAATAAGATTACTTACGCATATAGTAAGTGTTTCCTGCATATTTGTATGGTAGCTTTCAGAAAGTGATTTCAGCAATGGTTTATAAAAACTGCTAACACATAAATGCTTTTCAGTGATATGGTATATTTTCCTGGAAATTTCATTGATAGCTATCACCTGTCCGGGAGTTTTAACGGGTAGCATTATTTTCGTAAGCTGTTCTGTGCAGTTTACAATAAAATTACAGTCTGCATCATTAAAGTCAAAGCATTTCAATACTAACATGAGCGGCAGCTTTTTGCAAATTGAGGCAACCCAATCGAGTTCTCCTTTATTATTACCCATTTCAATAAGCTGGTCTATGAGACTGCCTGTATGGGCCGCTTTCATATGATCAAGTAACAGCAAGACCGCATGTTTTGCTGCCTCATGCCGGATTCCATTATTCAACCTGGCGAGTTTTCCTGATATCAATAATGCGTACTCATTAAGCCCATCTGTATTGCCAGGATTTGTTTCGGGAATTTGCGCTAAAGCGCAGGAAAGTATTTCCTTACAGGATTGGTAAGAATAGATAGCCCAGAGATTGTCGGAGTTATCCCAGGAAACAGGATCTTTCAGCTTTGCCTCATACAAACTAAAAGGATCTGCCACCTCGGAGTGAAGAAATAAAGTTTTTGTCATGGACAGCAATTGTTTTACAAAAATAAGTAGCTTTATACTGTAATACTTCATCACACACTTAACTATGATTGTAAAATAAATGGATCAGTTCAAACAAATTGCCGCTCTGATCGGGGATCCCACCAGGGCAACTATTATGTGGACATTGCTGGATGGAAGGGCTTTCACGGCAACAGAATTGGCTATTACGGCAGATACGTCTCCACCGAATATAAGTATGCATCTGAATAAGCTTGTTCATGCCGGCCTTTTAAAAGTTGAAAGCCAGGGTCGTCATAAATATTATAAATTTTCGGGAAAAGAAATCGCTTACGCAATTGAGGCTATGGCCAATCTTGTACCCCGGCCGCATACTAATAAAAGTGGATACCAAGAAGTTGCTCCAATAAAATATTGCAGGACATGCTACGATCACCTGGCGGGCAAAGTGGGGGTTTTAATTTCGGATAGCTTGTTGCAGCAAAAAATTATTCTTAATAAAAATGATTCATTTGAACTCAGCAATAAGGGGCAAAATTGGTTGTATGGATTGGGTATTCACATCGACGAATTACAGCAACAACGGCGTTTTTTTTTACGGCCATGTCTTGACTGGAGCGAAAGGCGGTACCATATTGCCGGTTCTCTTGCTGCTGCCATATTGAACAAGATGTTATCGGAGGACTGGCTGAGAAAAATAAATGATTCAAGAGCAGTGCTTATAACCGGTAAGGGGAAGAAAAATCTTTATGAACATTTTAAAATTTCGCTCGCCTGGCATCGGTATTAATTTGTGATAAGTTGGTTGCGTGCGGGTAAGTGCTACCAGTAATGGCGATATTGTATTGAAGTTAAATCGTAATTTTAATCGGCTTATAACTATATAAAAAATCGGTTTTATGATGGATATTTTAAAACAACCCTTGCCCTGGTATATTGCAGGACCTTTGATAGGTTTAATGGTTCCTGTATTACTTATCATGGGGAACAAGTCTTTTGGCTTGTCGTCATCTCTCAGGCACATTTGTGCAGTGTATATCCCTGCGAAAATCCCCTTTTTTGAATACGACTGGAAAAAGGAATCCTGGAACTTATTTTTTGCAGGTGGTATTGTAATAGGTGGCTATATCGCTGGGACTTTGCTACTAAATTCGCAACCCGTGCAGCTAAGCCCTAAATTAATAAGTGACCTTTCCCGGTACGGCGTTACAGATTATCAGTCGTTGGTGCCAAAGCAACTTTTCAACTGGAAAGCACTTTTGTCTATCAGGGGCGGAATACTAATGATTTTGGGTGGTTTCTTGGTAGGCTTTGGAACGCGGTATGCAGGAGGTTGTACATCGGGTCACGCAATTATGGGCCTTTCTAATTTACAGTTTCCATCACTGGTTGCTACGATTTGTTTTATGGCAGGAGGATTTATTACTGCTAATTTTATACTTCCCTATATATTAAAATTGTAAGTATGAACGAAACGGATATATTTCAAAGGAAAGAGATCAATACTGATTTTGAAGTCGGGTCATTAGACACCACATTTATACCACAGCGAAAACAAGAATCCTGGTGGTCATATATTAAATATATTGTTGCAGGAATTTTGTTCGGAATAATCCTGGTAAAGTCTGAAGTGATTTCCTGGTTTCGCATCCAGGAGATGTTTCGTTTACAAAGTTTCCATATGTACGGAGTGATCGGAAGTGCAATCTTAACAGGTGTCATTTCGATCCAAATAATTAAAAGGCTTGGTATTAAGACCATTGACGGTGAAAGAATTGTGCTGCCACAAAAGAAATTTCACAAGGGCCAGGTTTATGGTGGATTGCTCTTTGGTTTTGGCTGGGTGCTTACCGGTGCATGTCCGGGTCCTATCTTTGCACAGATAGGCACAGGGGCACTTGTAATAATTGTCACCCTGGTCTCTGCCATTGCAGGAACCTGGGTTTACGGTTTAGTAAGAGAGAGGCTGCCGCATTAAAATAGTGATTTTCTTACTCAAGGAAAGAGGCCTGCCATTTAACCAGGAAATCAGCGAGTTTTGATTGATCAAATTCAAGTATCCTGGAATTTTGTTGTCTAAAGTAGCCCTTCACATACTTTTTAATTTCTTCTTTGCCGGGTAATTTCATGTAAACAGTGCTTTCCTGGTTTTCTTCTACCGTTTGATTTTCCCAATCAATTGCTATCGTGGCTTTTATGATTAGCTCCTTTATTTCTACTGGCATTATGATGTTGATTTAGTTATAGTATTGCCTCAATATTTTGTGTCTTTTTGAATACTTATTTCCGGTACGGCCTGTTTTTAGTTGATCGTAAATTGGTTTGCGCTTTTCAATTATTTGGGTTCTGTATCTATTATATCTTTTATATGGTCAACGAGCTGGCTTTTGGTGATGATGACAATTTGAGGCTTCTCTTTGAACAATTCAATCTTTCCGGTAACACATATATCCTTTCCTTTAAAATATACAAGGGGATTGGAACTAAATTCTTTTGCCGCTCCGGCCCTGATCACGATAGTTAAAGGAGCACCAGGATAATTTCCACCGGCGTTTAATAAAGTAAGCGTGTCTTTTTCCAAATATTTACCGCCATATATTTTAGTGCAAATCCTTACTGTTTCACCAACATGATTTTTTGCATCATTAACTTTTATTTCTGGCTGTGCAAATGCAGTAAGTGTTGTAAGATAAAAGAGTTGAATTAATATGATTTTCATACCGGAAAGGTATGATTAATGCTTTATGGCAGGAAATGTTGACAACATGTTGTTGCTGTAATGAATAACCATAACCGGAAGATGCTCCGAACGCAACAACGTGGCAGGCAGTTAAAGCATAAGCAGCGCTAATTTTTAATTACCGGCATACCGGTACCAAAAATATGCTGCGGCTTCTTTAAGATATATATTCCAGGATGTTAGTATAGCTGGCTGTGGTAAAAACGATGATGGAAAGTTTGCAGTTCCACGCCCGGCAATGTAATTGCAGGGAAAGGGAGTAACAGGTATTCCCACTTTCTTAAACAATAAAGAAGCGCGTGGTACATGGTACGCAGAAGTGATTAGGAGATATGGTGGCTTTAATTGCACCGAATCAAGAATTTGCCTGGCATAAAATGCGTTGTCGGCTGTATTGTTTGATCTGTCTTCTACATAGATAACTGAATCCGGGATTCCCATTATTGCGAGCTCTCTTTTTACCCATGCACCTTCCCGAAAGCTTTCATTATTAATCTTCCCGTTGCCGCCGCTGATCAATATATGCGTTATTTTTCCAAGCTTGTATAATTTTACAGCCTGTATAAACCGATCTGAAGTGGCATTAAAATGGCCGCCCTCATCAGCGTCAGGCGAAGCGAATCCGCCTGCAACGATACCACAATTGTACGTGGGCATTTCATTATCTGCAACCGGCGCCGGTTGCCATTTTTTTGCATACCAGTCCAGGAGCCATGCATTACTGAACAGGAGAAAAAGGCATAATGCCAGGATTCGACAAATCCTTTTAAGCGGGTCTTTGCGGAAACAATATCCCGCGATAAGCAGGATAACTACCCAGTTAAAAGGGGATAAAAAAATCGATAATATATTGGAAAAGGCCTGGTGCATATGTTTGTTATTGATAATTTGATATTTGAAGTCCATTAAAAATATAAGAATCTTATTAAAGTAGCTTTATTTTAAGCGATTAACTGGTATCAAGGTGGAAATTCAGGAATGGCTGTGGCTTGTTTTTCAAATAATCAAATAGGGTACTAAGGCTATAGCAGGAAGAGGTTACCAGGAATAAAGGTATCCCGAAATTTACAAAATGGCCTGGTAAGCCAAATGATTGAACATTTTGTCCAGGAAGGAATATTTATTTGTTGTTACCAAAAGGAATTCCCGCAGGTTATTGGGCCGGAGGGGTGAAGGATTTTTTTCCGAAATGGGTATCATTACATACTTTTGGGGTATCAATAAAAACAGGCCCTCCTGTAGAAACAAGACGACCCTTACGATTGCTTGATATGAGAAACTTTAACTGTCTTTTTTTGTGCTGGTCTTCCAGCTTAACCCACTCTTCACTTTCTTCGGTTTTAATGACCTTCAATAGATTAAAATTACGCTGCATATCCAACTTTTATTGACCAACTTAATGCCCTTTATATTATCTCAGCGCTACATGTTTTTGCTAAAAGCACTTTACCGGCTTGACTTTGAGAATAAATATACAATGATGTCCAACACTTTTTTTCTAAAAAAATTTCAGGCTATCTAAAAATGCTGTTTAAATGATAAAGTAATGAATTAACAGTAATGGTTAACGGCGAATGTTACCGGAAATGCCTTTCGGCTGACTTTCATTGTTTTAAATTTCCTGATTGCGGGCCACGATGGCAAACGATTACAGGTAACTTCAATAATTGTGCGATAGTACAACATTAATTTTTTTGGCAGGTTACAGAAAGCAAGGGGGTGCATTCCAATTTGTCGCTCTTGCCCCTAACCCCTAAAGGGGAACAACTC
>JBDTLZ010000072.1:0-23838 GCA_039934515.1 Ginsengibacter sp. | reverse complement strand
TATATTAAAGGATTATAGTGGTCAGAAGCTTATGATAACCTTAACGCCGCAGGAATGGGATAAAAACAACAAGAAATATGAAGGGATAACTTTTGAAAACACGGGCGAAACCAGTGATATTGCTGGATTTAGTTGCAAAAAAGCAATTGCGAAACTTAAGGACGGGTCAACTTTTACGGTGTATTATACCACCGATGTAAGTGTTTCTAATAAGAATTACGATTACCAGTTTAAAACTTTGCCAGGCCTTGCGGTACAGTATGAAATGGAAAATGGAAAGATGAAATTTAAGTTTACGTTATCAAAAGTTAACTATAGCGTTATCCCGGCATCCAAATTTGAAATACCAAAGTCGGGATATCGTGTTTTAACTTATGAAGAGACCAAAAAGTAAATTTCCAGGCAATAAGTCACTCCAAAAGCCAAGGAAATTAATTTAACATATATAATCCCGGTTATGGTTACAAAAAAACCTGCATTTTTGCAGGTTTTTTTAGTGAGATTTTCTCATGGAAATTTTATCATTTCCTGGAGCGAATAATTAATTTATACCCGTCTTTTTGAGAGTATTCAGGTATTACAACTTTTTGTTTATAAGGCAATATGTAAACCGTATTTCCTTTCTTATATGAAATAAAAGCATCACTAACTGAAGCATTTCCAACCTGTTGAGTGTTCAAAAGAAAACTTCCTTTGTAGTACATTCCCGATTTCAGGTTAAACGCAATTGAATTTCTTAAAGTCCCGTGGGTGCTAATATTGAGGTGCGTTCTATTCCTTTTAATGAAACCGCCCCTGTCTGCCGAAGCCAATAGCCACACACAACAAGCCAACAACACACCCATTGCTATTTTTTTATATTTGTTCATGATCGAAAAATCTTTTTAATCTTAACAAAGCTACAACAAAAATCCAATATATCAATGCCACTCATCATTTTTTGTCGCCAGGCAGGCGATGAGGGTAAGAAGTGGACACTATTTTAAAAAAATTCGTAATTTGGCATAACAGAACTCGTATGAAAGAAAACCCTTATAGACAGGACAGAGATGAAATGAAGGAATTGCTCTTGCAATATAATAATTTCAAAAGTGGAAAGAAGTTCAGTTTCATTGAGGAAGATTCTTTCGAGCGGATAATTGACTACTTTGATGAAACAGATGATATTCCGGCCGCCGTTGAAGCGGTGAATTATGCGGTTGAACAATTTCCTTATTCAGCCAGCCTTCACATAAAAAAAGCGGATCTGTTAATTGCCACAAGGCGTTACCGCGAGGCACTTGCATTATTGGATAAGGCCGAACTGCTTGACAGCAATGATATCAATTTATACATCCTTAAAACTGATGCGCATCTTGCATTGGATAACCAGGAGAAGGCTGCAGCATTACTGGAAAAAGCGATCCATGTTTTTGAAGGGGAAGAAAAAGCAGAATTACTTTTCGAACTAGCGGATGTTTATGACGACTATGAAGAATTTGACAAAGTTTTTAATTGCCTCAAACTAATACTGGAGCAGGATCCTACCAATGAAGAAGCGCTTTATAAAATTTGCTTCTGGACTGATTACACAGGCAGGAATGAAGAAAGTATACAATTGCACCAGAAGATAATTGATGAGTATCCTTATACACAGCTGGCATGGTTCAACCTGGGTGCGGCCTTCCAGGGCCTGAAGTTATACGAAAAGTCGATCGATGCATACCAGTATGCGATCGCAATAGATGAGAAATTCGATTATGCTTACCGTAATATGGGAGATGCCTATTTGAGGCTGCATAAATATCGTGAAGCAATAGAAGTGCTCCAAAAAGTGCTTGAGCTTTCTATGCCGGAAGAAGTAATCTATGAAGCTTTGGGCCATTGTTATGAAAAGTTGAAAAATTATGCGCAGGCACGGTTTCATTACCGTAAAGCATCTCATCTAAATTCAACCGACAGCCATTTGTATTTTAAGATAGCAGGGACCTATATGAATGAAGGGCACTGGGAGAGCGCTGTAAAAAATATTGAGAGTGCAATGCGGATCAACAAATCACAGCCGGATTATCACTTTGCATTGGCAAAATGTTATGTGCAGCTCAATCGTATTAAAGATGCTGTCATTCATTTTTCGAATTTCATTAAAGCCAGGCCCAAAAATGCAAACGGATGGAAAGAGCTCATCAAATGCCTCTACGAAGCAGAATATTACGAAGAGGCTCTTGAACAGGTTTATAACGCTCAAAAAAACACCAATTATAAACCATTATTTACATTTTATAAATCGGCTGTTTTATTCTCACTCGGTAAATCCAAAGAGGCTTTGTTACAACTGGAGCTTGCTATGCAAAAATCTCCCGCTCTTATTAAACAGTTCATTGAATTAAATCCATCACATCTTCAGCACCAGGCGATCATTGAACTGATTGCCGCTTACAAAAAAAAGGCAAAGAAAAAAAAATAGGAGATTAATTTCATCTTTTGACTTAACGGTTATAATTCATGTTTTGAATTATTGGTGGCACCAAGCTATCTTTGGCACTTCTCAAAAGAAAATAAGCATGAATTTTAATCTCTCACAGATTCCGGAAAGGATTCCCAAGCCACGGGGGTATGGCATAACGATGATAATGGATAAAGGCCTGAGTTTCGAAGAAGCCAAAAATTTTTTGAGTGCCGCCCATCCACATATTGATATTATAAAATTAGGATTTGGAACAGCTTTCGTAACGCCCAACCTGAGAGAGAAAATTGATTTGTACCAATCCTTTGATATACCCGTATATTTTGGAGGTACTTTATTTGAAGCTTTTTTAATAAGGAACCAATTTAATGACTATATAAATGTTTGTAAGGAATTTAATATTAAATATATGGAGGTGAGTGATGGTTCGATCACCATTCCCCATGCTGAGAAATGCGGGTACATAGAAAAGCTTACGAAACACGGAACGGTACTTAGCGAGGTGGGCAGTAAAGATGCCGCCCACATTATTCCGCCTTACAAGTGGATAGAATTGATGAAAGCCGAATTGGAAGCAGGCGCCACTTATGTGATTGCAGAAGCCCGCGAATCTGGTAACGTAGGTATCTATCGCGGCACCGGAGAAGTACGGGAAGGCCTTGTACAGGAAATACTCACACAAATTCCCCATGAAAAAATTCTCTGGGAAGCGCCACAAAAAGCCCAGCAGTTATATTTCCTGGAACTGATCGATTGCAATGTTAATCTCGGAAACATAGCACCTTCTGAAGTGATCGCTTTAGAAGCCATGCGTATTGGTTTGCGCGGTGATACTTTTCATTTATACCTTAATAAAGAAAAGGCATAATGAAAATGTATGGGTTGATAGGAAATCCTTTAAGTCATTCATTCTCGCAAAAATATTTTACGGAAAAGTTCAGGGCAGAAAATATCACTGGTTGCAGTTATCTTAATTTTGAAATAAAGGATCTTAATAAAGAGATCCCCCAATTGAAAAAGGATCCCCGGCTTTGCGGGCTCAATGTTACCATTCCTTATAAATCGGATGTAATTGCATTCCTGGATGAAATTTCAGAAGAGAGCCGGGAGATAAACGCCTGTAATTGCATTAAAATATATAATGGAAACTGGAAAGGATATAATACAGACATTACTGGTTTTGAAAGATCATTTACACCATATTTGCAGCCCCATCATACGAAAGCGCTGGTGCTGGGCACCGGTGGCTCTTCAAAAGCTGTTGGGTATGTCCTTAAAAAATCGGGCATTGAGTTTTTGCCGGTGAGCAGGAAAAGAGAAAACGCGCCCGGGGCTATCCAATATGAGGATATTTCCCGGTCGCTGTTGCAGGAATTTACAATTGTAATTAATACAACGCCTGCCGGCATGTTTCCTAACGTTGACGGCTACCCGAAAATCCCTTATGAGTTTGTTTCAGAAAAGAATTACTTTTTTGACCTGGTATATAATCCATCGAGGACTTTATTTCTTTCCCGGGCCGGCGATCGGGGCGCTCTTACCAGGAATGGAGACCAAATGCTGGCAATACAGGCAGAGGAAAGTTGGAAGATCTGGATGAGTTAACCTGAATGGCCTGGCGACAAACGCCATAGTCAGCCTTGCAGGACTTCTTTCAATTTACCAGTCATGGCCATTACTTTTTTTTGGGCGTAATTAAAACATACCATACTTGTTTTAGCATTGGCAATGACTGTTGAAATACCATTTCTTAGGGCTGATATTGAATAAAACAGTTCAAAGCTTACCCGGGAAATTTCGCCTATAAATATTTTTACTTCAAGAGCATCTTTGTAAAAAGACTCACTTTTAAATTCCACGGCCAATTCACTCATAATAAGTGAACAACCTCCGGCCTCCATTTCGGTAAAATGATGTTGCCTCAAAAACTGCATACGGGCTTCGTGGATTATCTCAACCAATGAGTTATTGCCCAGGTGGTTGCCATAATTTATATCAGTAATCCGCACGGGGATTGTAAAAACAGCGATATATTTTTTGGGCAATTCAATCCTTATTCGCGGCATAAAAAATGAGCAGGTTATTCATTATTGTCCAGCGAGGCAGAAAGCTGGGCTATATCAAGCAGGCTTGTAGAAGTAAGGGAGATGGTACTGCTCAGCATTATTTGCTTCCACTTATCAATTTTTTTACTCCATACGGGTTTGGGTGGGTATTCATTGTCAGCGGATTCAATGAGGGTAGCAACCTTGGGAGATATCTTTACCGGCTGGCCTTCGGGGCCTTCAATTGTTATGTATTTCTTTACTTTCGATATTGAATTATCATCTTCATTATTGATCCCTGGATTTTTGTCTTTCGAAGATTTAATAATGGCTGCCAGGGTTTTATTATTCTGAGTGAGGGAGTCGTTGACTTTTTGTGTGCCTATATTATTTTCAGTGAGCTGTGAATTTTTTGAATTGGCATTATCGCCTGATTTATTAAAAATAACGGAACTTATAAAAATTATAAGAAGGGAAGCAGCGGCTGTTAGACCATAAAATATAAATTTAGACCTCCGGCGCAATGCATTCATCGGAAAAATGCGTCCCCCTTTATTTTCCAGCCCGGCCGAAATAGTATCCCATATTTCAGGCGGGGGCGTCGCTTCATGATTGTATAGCCGGTCTTTATAATTCTGCATATGGCTGCTGCTTAAGTATTAATTATATCACCACTTGTTCGGTTCATCCTTTTCTCCACGGACTTTTTTAAAACTCCTTTTGCTCTTGCCAACTGAGATTTGCTTGTTCCTTCCGTTATTCCAAGAATTGCGGCAATTTCTTTATGCGAATATCCTTCAATAACATGCATATTAAAAACCGCCTTATAGCCGGGTGACAACTCATTCACCAGGAGGATAATATCTTTTTCTGCCATTGAATCCAATATATTCAATTCATCATCTTCGATCGTGTTTTCCTGGACCTCTGTTACGTTGTAAAGTTTCACCTTCTTTCTAAAATGCTCGATCGACGTATTCACGAAAATTCTCCTCATCCACCCTTCAAAAGAACCATCGGCCCTAAACTTCTCCAGGTTTCTGAAAATCTTAATAAAACCTTCCTGTAGGAGGTCGTTGGCATCCTCGACATTGCCGGAATAGCGCAGGCAAACACCATACATTTTAGGAGAAAATTGATAGTATAGGATTTCCTGCATCTGCCGGTTCCCGGCAATGCAACCTTTAATTAAGTCGCTTTCCGATAGATTATGGTTGCTTTGTTCGTTCAATTTTTTGGCATTTTAATCACAGGCTGTCGACAGTATCACAGGTTTTTAGTAAATACTGTATTAATTTTTCGGTAGCTTTTTTCCTATGGCTGAAGCTATTTTTCTCTCGGAGCTCCATTTCTGCAAAAGTTTTTTTGGCCCCGGCAGGTATAAATACAGAATCATAGCCAAATCCTTGATTTCCCCGTCTTTCTGCAATAATAGTGCCTTTACAAACCCCTTCAAATATATTGTGTTTTCCTTTAATTATTAAACAAATAACTGTTTTGAAACGGGCTGAGCGGTTCGTCTCACCTTCAAGATTGGAAAGCAACTTATTAATATTATTTTCTGACGAACGGCCATCGCCGGCATATCGCGCGCTTTTAACACCCGGTTCACCGTGTAATGCCGTTACTTCAAGCCCCGTATCCTCTGCAAAACAATCAACACCTTTAAGGTTGTAAATAAATTCGGCTTTTGCAACGGCATTCTTTTCAAATGTGTCAAAAGGCTCCGGGATGTTCGCCACGATACCTGCTTCAAAAAGTGTTGTTATTGTAAATGTATTATCCAGGAGACTCCTCACCTCAACAACTTTGTTGGTATTGTTGGTTGCAAATATTATGGTATTCATTTTGGCATCACGATGTTAAAAATTTTTTGAAGACATGCCCAGAGTTGTTTTTTCAGTTCTTTGTTTGGGAGAAGATCGTCAAGACGGGGGCTGAGCATATATACCTGCTCCCCAAAATTTTGCATCTGGAAAAAGGGAATGGTAAATGGAAGATCCAGTTCATTGCCCGATATTCCAAACATCAATATTTTTTTAGGGTGTAACTGAGTGAGTAATTCGCGGTAAGTAATGGATTTATTATGAAAAAAGTTTACAAGGGCAATATCTGCCATCGTTAGCTGGCAAGCGGTTAACAGGTCGTAAATGAACTTGACATGAGAATCGGCCAGGAATTTATTTTGATTGTCACTGAACAAGAAGGCTATTTTTTTTTCATTGCCCCCTAAAAAATTAATTCCTTTTTCTTCTTTTTCCGGCGAAGGTGCGCTCCAGCCAGTTAAATTCACAAGATTATTTCCAAACATGGAAGGCAGTAAAAAGGCCGGAAGTGTCACTTTGTCTATACTCATTTTGTAATTTTACCTCCTTTTTTTCGTTTCTTTGTTACAAATTTAATGATAATGATCGCAGCCTCCGATTTTAATGTTACACGCGCAGACAGGAGCAAATTACACTCGATGACTCTGGAAGATATTCCATTTGGAAAATATTTTACCGATCACATGCTGGAAGTCGATTATGAAGATGGAGAATGGAAAACTGTGGAAATCAAGCCTTACCAGCCACTATTACTGGATCCGTCCCTCGCGGCACTGCATTATGGCCAGGCGATCTTTGAAGGGATTAAGGCATTTAAAAACCAACAGGGAGATATACAGATATTCAGGCCTTACGAGAATTTTAAACGGTTTAATATCTCCGCAGAAAGAATGGAGATGCCCAAAATTACCGAAGAGATCTTTATTGAAGGTATGAAGCAGCTCATCAAGCTCGATCAAAACTGGATTCCCGACAAAGAGGAACATGCGCTCTACATCAGGCCTCTTATGTTTAGCAGCGATGAAATGATTGGGGTTAAGCCCGGTGACAAATACAAATTCATGATCATTCTAAGCCCTACCGGGCCCTACCTTAGTGTTCCCATGCGCATTTATGTTGAAGAGAAGTATGTGAGGGCAGTTCCGGGGGGAGTTGGTTATGCCAAAACCGCCGGAAATTATGCAGCCGCAATGTATGCCTCTGCCGAGTCAAAAGCAAAGGGATACGACCAGGTTTTGTGGACAGATGCTTTTGAGCATAAATACGTTCAGGAATGCGGAATGATGAACATCTTTTTTATTATTGGGAACAAAGCCATTACCCCGGGTTTGGATGAAGGGACCATCCTGGCGGGGATTACAAGGGATAGCGTCATCCGGCTTTTACAGGAAAGAGGCTTCATTATAGAGGAAAGGAGGTTAGCGATCGAAGAAATTGTCTCGGCGTATAAAGACCACACCCTGTTAGAAGTATTCGGAACCGGTACTGCCGCAACAATTTCACTGATCAAAGAACTGTGCTATAAAGATTTTGTGATGACTTTTGACGTTGACAAATGGAAAATTGCACCTGGAATTAAAGAAAGCCTGCGTGCCATAAAAGAGGGCCGGGAAAAAGATAAATATGGATGGATGGTGAAAATTTGAGTTGCCGGACAAATGATTCCGGAAGCCACTTTACGCTGAAAAAGATACCATAAATTAATGAAGCCTGTTGATAATTATCGCCTGGCAGCCTTTTCCGGACGACCTATTTTTACAGGCTGTATGTCATGTAAATGGTTGCGTTTTAAAGCAAAAAACCATAAATTTCTCCTAACTACTTAATCATACCGCCATATCCAAATAATTTTGGAAGTTCGCAAACCTGCGCTTACCTTTGCCGTCCAAAAAAATCAGGGTAAAAGTAATGCCTACAATACAGCAGTTAGTACGAAAAGGAAGAACAATAATAAGGGCAAAAAGTAAATCAAGGGCTCTTGATAGTTGTCCCCAGCGCCGCGGAGTATGCACCAGGGTGTACACTACTACGCCCAAGAAACCCAATTCAGCATTGCGTAAAGTGGCTAAGGTAAGGCTTACCAATAAGATCGAAGTTATCGCCTACATACCTGGTGAAGGGCACAATTTACAGGAACACTCTATTGTTCTGATCAGGGGTGGAAGGGTAAAAGATCTGCCGGGAGTACGGTACCACATCGTGCGTGGCAGCCTGGATACAGCGGGAGTAAAAGACCGTAAACAAAGCCGTTCCAAATACGGTACGAAAAAAGAAAAAGCAAAAAAATAATTTTTGAGGCCCTCACGGGTGATCAGATTTTTAATCGAATAAATTAATAAGATCAGCAATGCGTAAAGCACAAGCAAAAAAACTTCCCCTGGCTCCGGATCCTAAATTCCAGGATAAATTGGTTACCCGTTTTGTGAACAATCTTATGTGGCAGGGGAAAAAAAGCGGTGCCTATAGTATTTTTTATGACGCCCTGGATAGAGTTTCTAAAATTTCCGGCGAAGATGGATATGAGGTTTGGAAGAAGGCTCTGGTAAATGTGACACCAGGAGTTGAAGTAAAAAGCCGCCGCATTGGAGGAGCAACCTTCCAGATTCCCGCAGAAGTACGGGCCGACAGGAAAACGTCACTGAGCATCAAATGGCTGATAAAATACAGCCGCGATAGAAATGGCCGTAGTATGTCTGAAAAACTGGCTAATGAAATTGTTGCAGCCAGCAAAGGTGAAGGTGCTGCTTTTAAAAAGAAAGAAGATACCCATCGTATGGCAGACGCAAATAAAGCGTTTGCACATTTCAGGATATAATTCTACAAAAAACGAATTGTGCGCCCTTTCTGATTCCTGGAAAGGGTTTTTTTTATTATAGGATTTTTGCAAGGCGATTTGCGGCAAAAACTCCGCAAAAAAAGAGCCTGCATGACGACCATTTTAGTTTACCACAACTTATGTAAGATGGGCGATACAAGAAGAATAATTTCACCCAATCGCCGTTATTGTTGCCTGTAAACAGGCGAAAGCAGTGTTACAGGAAATAATACACTTAAAATCCTGCTTATTTCAGACATATTTTTTGTAACTTTGCGCCTCCAAAAAGTATCCCGGAAAGAAAGCGGAAACTGATAGTGAGACCGGGTGTTTTCAATAAATAATTTTAATAACAAAAAATAAAAAAGGCAATGGCCGATTTAAGATTTCAAAGAAACTTTGGTATTGCTGCTCATATCGATGCAGGCAAAACCACCACTACAGAACGTATTTTGTATTATACAGGTGTTAACCATAAAATAGGTGAGGTACATGATGGTGCCGCGACTATGGACTGGATGGCACAGGAGCAGGAGAGAGGTATTACCATTACCTCTGCTGCTACTACCTGCTTCTGGAATTTTCCTACCGTTCAGGGGGCAAAAACTGCTGACACAAAGCAATATAAATTTAACATCATTGATACCCCGGGCCACGTGGACTTTACCGTAGAGGTGGAACGTTCCTTGCGGGTGCTCGATGGCCTGCTGGCTTTATTTTGTGCGGTAAGTGGCGTTGAGCCCCAAAGTGAAACGGTATGGCGCCAGGCCAACCGGTATAAAGTGCCGCGTATTGGCTTTGTAAATAAAATGGACCGTGCCGGAGCTGATTTTTTAAATGTTGTTAAACAGGTTAAAGAAATGCTTGGTGCAAAAGCGGTGCCTTTGCAGCTTCCCATTGGCGCGGAAGATTCTTTTAAAGGGGTTGTTGACCTTATTTCCATGAAAGGAATGGTGTGGGACGATGCTACGCAGGGGATGACCTATAAAGAGGTGCCCATTCCTGAAGACATGATCGAAGAAGTGAATGAGTGGAGACAGCACCTGATTGAGGCTGTTGCTGATTATGACCATGCCTTACTGGAAAAGTTTTTTGATGATCCTAAAAGTATTACAGAAGTTGAGATCCATGAAGCGATTCGCAAAGCTACCATTGATATATCCATCATCCCCATGATGTGTGGTTCATCTTTTAAAAATAAAGGTGTTCAAACGGCACTGGATGCGATCGTAAGATACTTACCCGGACCAACAGACCTTGAAGCGGTGAAGGGTTTTAACCCGGATACCGGTGAAGAAATTGAACGCAAACCAGATCCTAAAGCACCGTTTGCTGCTTTGGCATTTAAGATAATGACCGATCCTTTTGTAGGGCGCCTGGCATTCTTCCGGGCTTATTCCGGCCACCTCGATTCCGGATCCTATGTATTGAACACAAGAACAGGAAAAAAGGAAAGGATATCCAGGATTATGCAGATGCATGCAAATAAACAAAACCCGGTTGATTTTATCGAAGCGGGTGATATTGGTGCAGCAGTTGGTTTTAAGGATATCAAAACCGGCGATACCCTTTGTACAGAAGATCATCCAATAGTATTGGAAGCTATGACCTTCCCGGAACCGGTGATTTCTGTGGCCGTGGAGCCTAAGACACAAGCCGACGTGGATAAGATGGGAATGGCTATTGCAAAGCTCGTGGAAGAAGATCCTACATTACGGGTGAAAACTGATGAAGAAACAGGGCAGACAATTTTGAGCGGAATGGGTGAACTTCATTTGGAAATTATCGTTGACAGGATGAAGCGTGAATTTAAGGTTGAAATTAACCAGGGAGCTCCCCAGGTTGCTTATAAAGAAGCATTCAAACAAACAATCGAACACCGCGAAGTACTTAAAAAGCAGACCGGTGGACGCGGTAAATTTGCCGATATTGTTTTTGAAATAGGCCCTGCAGATGAAGAGTTCCTGAAAGAAGGTAAGGGTAATTTCCAGTTTATTAATGGACTCTTTGGTGGCTCTATTCCAAAAGAATTTGTGCCTGCAATCCAGAAAGGTTTTGAAACTGCTATGACCACAGGTGTATTGGCAGGTTACCCAATGGAAAGCATGAAAGTGAGGGTTTTTGATGGTTCTTTCCACCAGGTCGATTCTGACGCAATGTCTTTTGAGCTTTGTGCCAAGCAGGGGTATCGTGAATCCGGCCGTAAAGCGAAACCAGTGCTACTCGAGCCTATCATGAGGATTGAAGTGCTCACACCCGATCAATATATGGGTGATGTTACAGGCGATCTTAACCGTCGTCGTGGAATGCTTGAAGGTATGGACAGCAAGCATGGGGTACAGGTCATAAAAGCTAAGGTGCCGTTGAGTGAAATGTTTGGATATGTAACTCAATTGCGCTCTTTATCGAGCGGCCGTGCTACATCAACTATGGAATTTAGCCATTATGCTGCGGCGCCTAATAACATTGCCGAAGAAGTAATGGCAAAACAGAAAGGCAAAGTGAAAATTGAAGATTAATAATGCGCTGATCAGCCAGAGCTGGTTAGCAAATCATAGAACCGTTCGGAGAAAAAATTCAAAATAAATAGCTAATTGGTTATTCACCTGTTAGCTGTTTTTTTTAATGGCCGCAAGAAGGCATGTTCTCATTTCCTTACAGAGATCTTAATGGATCGATGGCCATTATTACTATGTTCACCGGCAGATTAAATTCTTATTGGATATTGATTACGGTAATATTCAGAATGGCTTACCAGGCCCGGGAGTTATTTACTCTGTTTAAAATCACCACGTTTCCAGGCTTTTATAAACTCTGCCCAGGCGAGTGGATTGAAAAGGTTTTGAGGGGGTAGCTGCCCTGCGGAATAATATTTTTGGGCATTTTGTTTCAGGTAGTAATTAGTTGCTTCACGCCCATCCCTTGGATAAACAGCCAGCAACGCCCGCCGGTTACTTTCAGAAAGATTTTGACGTGCAATTTCCTGCTGATCATTGGGAACCGCTGCAGTCACAAAATCCCTCTCAAACTCTTCACGGCTAGGCCTTTTTTTAATGATGGTTGCTGGAAGGTAGACAGTATCTTCCACCATTAATTGTATCATGCTTTGTTCTTTACCATTGAGATTCTTTGGAATGGTTACCAGTTTTGGCTTATAGCCCACACTTGTAAATTCTATTTGATCGCCCTTTAAAACAACTATTGAGAAAACACCTTGTTCGCTTGAAATCGTGAACTGGTTGCGGCCTTTTACCACGATACTCACCGAGGGTAGCGCTTTAAGGCTATCTGCCGACATTACAACACCATACAATTGAACAACTGAATCCCGGTACGTTTCAAATTGGGCTGTAGCAGCCACAGGAAGGAGAAACAGGAAAAAGAAGATGTATTGTATAATTTTTTTCATAAATCCAGGCCATAAAGGAGGCTGTTAAATTTTTTTAATTGATTACTTACTTTACTTATTTAGTTATCCTGTAATTTATGATAATCCCGCGAATACGTTTAGACGATTTTATTTAAACAAAGTAAGGGTATCAATGTTTAATTTTGCAAATACATAATCTTTTTAACAAAAAATTGAACGATGACGCAGCAAGATATTTTGAAAGCCTTGAGCAATGTGCAGGAGCCCGACCTGGGGAAGGACCTGGTGACCTTGAATATGGTGAAGGATATTACAATCAATGATAAAAAAGTCTCTTTTACCGTAGTGCTTACCACACCTGCTTGCCCAATGAAAGATCTCATAAAAAATGCATGTATCAACGCCGTTAAGATCCTGGTGGATAAAGATGCCCTGGTGACTGTAAATTTTACCAGCAATACAACCTCACTTCGCAGAGATAATAAAAATGTACTCACCGGGGTGAAAAATATCATTGCAGTGGTGAGTGGAAAAGGTGGTGTTGGAAAAAGCACCGTCGCCTCAAATCTTGCATTGGCAATAGCAGAAAGTGGCGCCAAAGTCGGCTTAATGGATGCAGATATTTACGGTCCGAGCGTACATATCATGTTTGGGGTGCGGGGCGAAAGGCCGGTGATGAAAGATGTAAACGGCAAGGGAATGATTGTGCCGCTTGAGCGTTACGGCATAAAACTAATGAGCATAGGATTGATGGTAGATGAAAAGCAGGCAGTAGTATGGCGCGGACCCATGGTAAGCAGTGCCATCAGGCAGTTTGTTACTGATGTCGATTGGGGCGATCTTGATTATTTGATAATCGATATGCCCCCGGGTACCGGGGATATACATCTCACGATTGTACAGACGGTACCTGTAACAGGCGTTATTGTTGTGACGACTCCACAACTTGTAGCACTCGCAGATGCCAAAAAAGGCATTGCAATGTTTAACCAGGCAGGCCTGAAAGTGCCTGTAATCGGCCTTGTGGAAAATATGAGCTATTTCATACCGCCGGGAGCCGGGAACGAAATGCCAGCAAATAAATATTATATTTTTGGAAAAGAAGGGGGGAAAAATCTTGCCGAAGAATTTGATATTCCTTTCCTGGGCGAGATTCCTTTGATACAATCTATTCGCGAAGGCGGAGATATCGGGGTGCCCGTCATGATGGGGGATGATGAAAACTCAAAACAGGCTTTTATCGATTTTAGCGAAAATGCCATAAGAGGTATTTCGATGAGAAATGCTGAGCTCCCTGCTACAGAAGTGAGCGAGGTACTGGAAGTAAGCGGAAGCTAGTCACGGGTATTATTATTTTGGCGGTGCTTTCAAAAGCTGAAGCGCTAATTCACGACTGTCAGAAGTGGAATACTTTAATTAGCGGTGTTGTATGATAAGTTTTATAATGGTTTATAATACCTGGTCACATCGGTAAAATATTGTTCCTTTTTTTCTACAAAATAATTTTTCAATACCGGTGCGCTGACGCCATCTTTAATGAAGATCCCTTCATTGGTAATAATCCTGGCCTCATCCCAGCAATTTCTATCAATAAAGGTTTGAAGCGTTTTTGCGCCTCCTTCAACGAGGACACTTTGAATGTTCATCTCAAAAAGTGAATTTAGCATTTGTTCCAGGAAATTTTCATTGTCGAGGTTGATATAAACCAGATTTTCAACAATGAGGTCCTTGATACAGTTATAAATTATCGTTTTCGCCTCGCTGTTACAAATTTTCGATCCAGGCTGCAATACCAGTTTTTTATCAATGACTATTCGTACGGGATTTTTGCCGGCCCAAAGCCGTGTCGTTAACAATGGATCATCCTGCATTGCCGTATTTGTGCCAACTAAAATCGCAGCTTCCTCACTCCTCCATTTGTGCACAAGACGATTGCTGTATTCGTTACTTATATGGATTCTTTTACCGGATAGCCTCCCGGCAATTTTTCCGTTGCCACTCTCCGCCCATTTTAAAATAATGTGGGGGCGAAATTTTTGATGAAATGTAAAGAAGCGTTTATTAAGATCAATACATTCTTTTTCTAAAATGCCGGTTGTAACATCTATGCCAGCCTCGCCCAGTTTTTGCACCCCTTTACCTGCTACTTCTTTATAAACATCAATACACCCTATTATTACATTCCTGATCTTATTTTTTATAATAAGATCAACGCAAGGAGGCGTTTTGCGAAAATGGGAGCATGGTTCCAGGGATACATACAGGGAACTTTTTTCGATCAACTTTTTATCAGGCTCTTTTACACTGTCTACACAATTGACTTCGGCATGTGCCGCTCCGTATTTTTGATGGTAACCTTCGCCAATAATTCTATCGTTACATAACAATACAGCACCCACCATGGGATTTGGAGCCACGTTTCCTTCACCCAGTTTTGCAAGCTGAATGCAACGGCTCATGTATTGTTCGTGTATTGTCAAATAACAGGGGTTGATGTATTGCTCCGCAAAATAATTAAGTTTGCCGTAATGACAACAGAAGAAGGGTATAATGATTTTTTAAATAAACTGGTAACATTATATGACAGGGGAGAGGCCACAAATATCACCGATTGGGTTTTTGAAAATGTCACAGGTTTACAAAGGTACGAAAGGCGAATTCATAAAGATTATGAAATAAAGTACGTTGAAGAAAAGCTACTGGCAACCCACCTGCAGGCATTGCTCCAGCACATGCCTGTTCAATATGTGCTCCATGAAGCCTGGTTTTATAAAATGAAATTTTTTGTAAATGAACACGTCCTGATACCAAGGCCGGAAACCGAGGAATTGGTGAGTTGGGTTGTAAGGGATATAAGAGGCGGGTTGGCTGATTACCGGTTTAATGAGTGCCGGCTTCTTGATATTGGAACAGGAAGTGGCTGCATAGCTATATCTGCAAAAACAGAAATAGAAAATGTAGGGGTAACGGCAATTGATGTAAATGATGAAGTCTTACTAATTGCTAAAAGAAACGCACAGGCATTGCAGGCGGAAGTTGATTTTTTAAAAATTAATTTTTTAGATGAAGGCGCCTGGGGTATTCTGGGTAAGTATGATATCGTCGTCAGCAATCCACCCTATATTCCGGAAATGGAAAAGGAAAAACTCTCAAAGCACGTTGCTGCGTTTGAACCAGGTATTGCCTTGTTTGTCCGGGATGATGATCCATTTATTTTTTATGAGAAGATAGCCCGATTTGGTCAGCGGCATTTAAAGGAAGGCGGAAGAATTTTTGTAGAGATCCACGAAGGATATTCTGTGGAAACAACGAAAATTTTTGAAAGTTGTAATTATATAACTGAAGCCAGGGATGATATGTATGGAAAGAAAAGAATGATTCAGGCCAGGTTAGTTAGATAATATTTTTATTTAATCAAAAAAAGTGAGCCACGAATTACACGAATCATGAAGATTCCCCCTCGAATTACACAGATACACACAGATTACCTGGTTTGACCTGCAATATAATTATCGGTGAGAATAGGTAGTGCTATTTCTGAAAATTCATCTTTGCCCTGGCGCGCATTTTAATTCGTGTCAATTCGAGTTATTCGTGGCTTTATTTACTGAGGAGTAACTCGTGGAGATCTGTGTGATCAGTGGCTGCATTTTCTTTCGAAGCCATCTGTGGCTTGCGTTTTCTTGCCCTGTAAGCGGGTGCTTGTTCTTTTCTTTGTGGAATGTTGTTGCCATTTTATTTAACGCCGCGGACAGATGCAGATGTAGTGGCACCTAGTTTTTTGGCAACCTGCATAACCCGTACGATATCACCCCAGCTAACCATGGAATCTGCGTTAATTACCACTGCAGGTTTTATGATGGTATCACCCACTCTAAGTTGTTTCTTCAAGGAAGATTCCAGCGAATCGAAAATTATTTTTTGCTGTCCCAGGTAAATGTCCCGGTTCTTGTTTATGCTTACAATCACACTTTGCTTTGCTTTCGTATCGCTCGTTGCCTTGGGATTGTTCATTTTAATAACATTGGGATTGGCCAGTGTCGAAATGATCAAAAAGAAGAACATAAGAATAAACAAAATATCATTCAGCGGGCCGGTATCAACCTCTGTATTTTCTTTTGTATATTTTTTTCTTATACTCATGTAAACCCTAATGGTAATTAAAAAAGTGATAGATAATTAACGCGTCGGTTCCTGGAGGATATCGGCAAATTCAGCACTGGCAATCTCCATTTTATTTTCTATCCTGTTAATCTGGGCCGTAAGATAACTGTGGCCGATATATGCCAGGATACCGATGATCAGGCCTGTAGCAGAAGTGATCATCTTGATATAAATACCATCAGCAATTGTGTTGGGAGTATATTCCGTACTTGCAGCAATGCCTTTAAACAGGGCGAGCATTCCTATGATTGTTCCAAGGAAACCAAACAAGGGGGCAATACGGGCGACTATGGAAATAATGGAAAGATTTTTTTCAAGCTTGTACAATTCAAGGACTCCGACATTTTCCATGCTTTTTTCAATTGCATCAATTGGCTTCCCGATGCGTTGTATGCCTTTATCAATAATTTGAGCAACGGGGTTGCTATTATTCTTTGAAAAGCTTCTAGCGGCAGCCACATTGCCCGTAACAATATGGTCGCGGATAATTCGCATGAAGTTGTCGTCGATCTTAGCGGCCCGGTTTATGGCGATCAATCTTTCAAAAAAGAAATAAACTGCAGCTATAAACAAGATGGCAAGCGGGATCATGATGACGCCCCCACTTACAAGCACTTCCCATAAGTTTTGAACTTTAGGTGCAGCCTTGGCTACACCGGTAGTGTCCATCTGCAGAAAAAATAGATCCATTGAATGAGGTTTGAAACAAATGTAAATAGTAATTTGATAAATGGTTAAAAACTTGAAACTGGGATGGAAAATTTAACTTTATTGTTAAAGAATGGAAATCAATACTGTCAACACTTTACCTATTTTTTATTGTCCATATGTTGCATAGCCATTATCTGGCGCATCGTTTTTTCCATGCCTTCACTGCTGCCATCAAGGAATATAACATTACCCCTGCCAAGCTCAGCAAAATTTTTAATAGCTTCGGTCCACATACTGAATAAAATTACATTCGTATCAAGGTTGGCCTGTTTCATTTGTTCAGCGGCCTGGCTCATACCTTTTGCTACTTCCTCACGGAAAAGCGCCACGCCCTGCCCGCGCAACTGAGCTGCAAGCCGCTCCGCTTCTGCCGCAATCTTTATAGCATTACCTTCTGCCTCAGCGGATTTTGTTTTTGTTATTAATAATGCCTGGCCTTCATTTTCTGCTGCAGCTTTCAGGTTATTGCTCGCAACTACTTTGCTCATGCTTGTCATAATGGCTTCATCAAAAGTGATGTCATTTATCTGCAGATCCTGCAGGTGGTATCCCCAGCCTTCCAATGTAAGGTCAACCTGCTCTTTTACATTTTCTACGATGTCGCGCCGCACGATTAGAATTTCAGCCTGCTTTTTGGTGGCAACAAAAGCGCGTATAGAACCCTCGACTGTTCTTACGAGGGCCTGCATGAGGTCTTTCTCACTTATAAATTTAAATGCGACATTTTTAATGGTATTTTCGTCAATGTTCAACACCGAATACAATAACATTGATTTAAAATACACGTTTGCCTGGTCGATAGTTACTGCCTGGAAAGACAACTCCACCGATCGGTTTTGAATGCTGATTCTTTTAAAGATCTGTTCCACAAACGGGAGTTTGAAATTTAAGCCAGGCCTGAGTATCCGGCGATACTTTCCAAACATGGTCACGACCCCGATCATGCCCTGGTTGATGGTGACAAAACAACCAAAAAAAGCAAGCACCAATATGATCACCCACCAATAATCTCTTAAGATATCCATATAAATAAATTTAACTGAAGGTAGGACTTGATTTTAGATTCGTATTTTTTGATTTGAATTATTGGGCTTTCCTATTTATTCAGTTTTTTCTTCCCATATCATACACAGGTGTACAATGGTCTCTGCAGACTTTGCCATATCCTTTACTCCTATCCACTCCTGTTTAGAATGAATACCCTGCATGCCGGTAAATATGTTCGGGCATGGAAGGCCTATGAAACTAAGCCTGCTCCCATCAGTACCTCCCCGTATGCTCTCTGTTTTCACATCAAGCCCTGCACGGTTTATAGCTTCGGCAGCATAGGCGGTAACTTCCGGATGTTTTTCCAGAATCTGCTTCATATTCCTGTATTGTTCAGTAACGGTAAATTCCATAGAAGCACCCAGGTAATGGTTAACGACACCTTCAGCGATATTTCGCAATCTTTCGCTGTGTTGTTTCAGGGTATCCTCATCAAAATCTCTTATAATAAATTCAAGGGTTGCCTTTTCAGCGATGCCTTCGAGCCTTACCGGGTGCACAAAGCCCTCCCTGTTTTCAGTGGCTTCCGGCGCCCATTCAGTGGCAGGAAGCGTGTGTAGTATCTCTCCGGCAATTTTAAGCGCATTTACCAATTTTTGTAGGGCATAGCCTGGATGGGCTATAACACCATGAATAACAATCGTCGCACCGTCTGCGTTGAAAGTTTCATCTTCGAGGCTGCCAGCTTCCCCGCCATCGAGGGTGTAGCCAAACCGGGCGCCTAGTTTTTTCATGTCTAATTTTGCAGTGCCACGGCCAACTTCTTCATCAGGCGTAAATAAAATTTTGATCTCCCCATGCCGTAGTTCGGGATTTTTCACCAGGTACAGGGCAGCCTGCATAATTGCGGCGACCCCGCTTTTATCGTCTGCGCCTAAAAGTGTTTTTCCGCTGGCAGTAATGATGTCCTCACCAATATGTTCACGCAGATACGGATGAGCTATAGCCGATAAAACCTGTGAATGATCGTCGGGCAAAATAATATCTTCCTCATCGTCATAATTTTTATGGAGTATGGGCTTCACGCCGGTTCCGTTACAGTCGGGCGCTGTGTCTACATGGCTGCAAAAACAAATAACGGGTACATTTTCTTTATCGGAGTTGGAAGGGATGGTAGCATATACATATCCAAATTCATCCATCTGTGCATCTTTAATTCCTATTTGCTGTAATTCTTCTGCCAGCAGCTTACTAAGGTTTTTTTGTTTTTCTGTGGAAGGATAGCTGTTGCTTTGCGGATCGCTCTGGGTATCAATTTGCACATACCGCATAAACCTTTCGGCAATAGCGTCTTTACTTATTTTTATCATGGAATCATTATTAAAATACAAACATAATTTTAATTAGCTAATGTGCCAATAGGCTAGGGTGCATTCCAAAATGTCGTTCTTGCCCCTAACCCCTAAAGGGGAACAACTGTTCTTATTATTGAGTGTTATTAGCTATTGGATAAATTTAATGATTGGAGTGTTGCGACAATTTAAAATGCACCCATAGGCTATTGGATGTCGTAGTCATGTGCAAAAAATCCCAACTTGCCTGCCTTGTAATGAAAACAAGCAGTATAGAAAATAGTGATTATTTTGATTATGTTATTTGCTAATTATCCAGCTTTTCCAACACGTAATATACAATTGGGCAAAAGGTTGAATTCTTTAAGGTGAGGTGCGGCCGTTTTAAAAGAACGTCCTCATCGGTATATGGAAAGCGATGGCAATCGGAAGGCCGGTTTTCATATATGCTGCAATAATTATCTTCCCGCAGGAATGGGCACGGAGCCCTTTTTGCCACATAATCCCCGTCGTTATCAAGGCGCAGGTACGTTTCGATAAAAACACCTTCTTTCATTTTTAAATGCTTCGAAATTCTTTTAATATCAGGTGTTTTGAACCGCGGCGAATAATTCCTGCAACAATTGGCACATTTCAGGCAGTCAATTTTTTCAAATGCTTCGTCATGTAAATCGGGGAGTGCTTTGAGTACTTTATTTTTATCGGCTCTTTTTAAAAAACTGGCATATTTTTTTTGATGTTCAGCGGATTTTTTTTCCCAATTATGCAGCAAATCTTCCTTCATTTTGTAAATATACAAAGCCCGGTAAACTTACTATTTCATTATCATCTTTTCTCCCTTTTGCAACGTAACTTTGCGCCTTTATTTTACACACTTTAAGAAGAAATGCAGTGCATTTCGTTAGAAAAATACAGGAATATGAATCTTTTTGAAAAACAATCGGGTGAATTTGCTTCCAGGCATATTGGGCCCGACGAAACTGAGACGAAAGAAATGCTCGGGGAAATCGGAGTTGATTCACTGGAAGAACTTATTGACAAAACAATACCCCGCGATATAAGAATAACCGGCGAATTGGATGTGCCGGGGCCTTTGAGTGAGTTTGAATATTTGAGTGATCTGAAAGACATTGCCAACCTAAATAAAGTATATAAATCTTACATCGGGCAGGGATATTACGATACCATTGTACCCAGTGTTATTTTGCGAAATCTTTTTGAAAATCCCGGATGGTACACTCAATATACACCCTACCAGGCGGAAATCGCCCAGGGGCGGTTGGAAAGCCTGTTGAATTTTCAAACGATGGTAAGCGACCTTACCGCTTTACCTATCGCCAATGCGAGCTTGCTTGATGAAGGAACTGCGGCAGCCGAAGCAATGGCAATGCTTTTTAATCATAAGAACAAAAATCATGACCATATTACAGCCCCAAAATTTTTCATCGATGAAAAACTATTTCAACAAACAAAAGATATCTTAATAACCCGCGCAAAACCTGTGGGAATTCAACCGGTTTTTGGAAAATTTGATTCAATAGAATTTGATGATTCTTTTTTTGGGGCTATTGTACAATACCCCGACAGTGAAGGAAACATTGAAGATTATCGCGGGTTTATCGGGAATGCCCATGCAGTAAATGCACAGGTAATTATGGCCACAGATTTACTTGCCCTTACCTTACTTACGCCGCCCGGTGAGTTGGGTGCAGATGTTGCTATTGGCTCATCACAGCGCCTCGGTGTACCGATGGGTTTTGGCGGCCCTCATGCTGCTTTTTTTGCTACCAAAGATGAATTTAAAAGAAACATTCCCGGGAGAATTATAGGGGTAAGTATTGATGCACAGGGCAACCGCTGTCTTCGTATGGCATTGCAAACCAGGGAGCAACATATCAGGCGTGAAAAAGCTACGTCCAATATTTGTACGGCCCAGGCATTGCTTGCCAATATGGCAGCTATGTATGCGGTATATCATGGGGCTGAAGGACTAACGGACATAGCTAAACGAATTTCTTTGCTCGCACAAACCCTCGCCTTTGAATTACAGGATGCCGGCTTTGAACTGCAAAACAAATATTATTTTGATACCCTTACTTTCAAAATTAGTGACGTTGCAAAAATCAGGGAGATCGCTTCATTGCATGAAATGAATTTTCATTTTCCGTCCGATGAACTTGTTACTATTTCGTTGGATGAAACCACCAGCAGAAACGATGTGCTGGATATTATAAATGTATTTTCTTCGTCTTCGGGCATTGATACTTCAGTGGCAACATTTGATCATGAAAATGACCTGGAAAACATTCCTGCGTTACTTACAAGAAACTCCACATTTTTATTACATCCTGTCTTCAACACTTATCATAGTGAAACTGAAATGATGCGGTATTTAAAAATGCTGGAGAATAGAGATCTTTCGCTTACGACATCTATGATCGCATTGGGCTCCTGCACCATGAAGTTGAATGCCGCGTCTGAGTTGATCCCGGTGAGTTGGGCACATTTTAGCAGGATGCATCCATTTGCACCTGCGGATCAAACTTCGGGATATCAATATATAATTAATGAACTTGAAAGATTATTAAGCAGCATTACGGGATTTACCGCCTGCAGTTTGCAGCCCAATAGCGGCGCGCAGGGAGAGTTTGCCGGCCTGCTGGCCATTCACAGGTACCACGAACATCGCGATGATACCCATCGTAACGTAATATTAATTCCGATCTCTGCACATGGTACCAACCCCGCATCAGCAGTAATGGCAGGCTTTAAAGTGGTCGTAACGAAATGCGATGATGAGGGTAATATAGATGTTGATGATTTAAAATTGCAGGCTGAAAAATATAAGGATTCACTCGCGGGTTTAATGGTTACTTACCCCTCCACCCACGGAGTATTTGAAGAAAGTATCCGGGAGATATGCAACCTCGTACACGATAATGGCGGGTTGGTTTATATGGACGGAGCCAACATGAATGCGCAGGTCGGGCTAACCTCTCCAGGGATAATCGGAGCCGATGTATGCCACCTCAACCTTCATAAAACGTTTGCCATACCTCATGGCGGCGGCGGCCCGGGTATGGGGCCTATATGTGTAAATGAAAAACTCGCTCCTTTTTTACCTGCCCATGAAGGCGGCCAGGGATCAGTGAGCGCAACTCCATTCGGTTCTGCGAGCATATTGTTGATCAGCTATGCTTATATAAAGCTGCTTGGTGTTTCAGGCATTCGCAAAGCAACAGAATATGCCATACTTAATGCCAATTATATGAAAGCAAAGCTGGAAAAATATTATAAAATTTTATATTCCGGCAAGGGGGGTACCTGTGCCCATGAATTTATTGTTGACCTGCGTCCTTTTAAAAGTACTACGGGTATTGAAGCGGAAGATGTCGCCAAAAGGCTTATGGATTATGGGTTTCATGCTCCAACGTTAAGCTTCCCCGTCGCCGGTACAATAATGATTGAACCTACCGAAAGCGAAAACAAAGCCGAACTTGACAGATTCTGCGATGCACTTGTAAACATTTATGGTGAAATAAAATCCATAGAAAACGGGGATGCAGATAAAAAAGACAATGTGCTGAAAAATTCACCGCATACCCTGGAGGTGATTACCGCTGATGTATGGGAACATACTTACCCACGCAGCAAAGCGGCTTTTCCGCTTCCTTATTTAAAACAAAATAAATTCTGGCCCGGAGTAAGCAGGGTTAACAATACTTACGGGGATAGAAATTTAATTTGTACCTGCGAGCCTGTAAGCGCCTATGCTGAAGTGGTTAGCTGATGTAGAGACTTCATTCTATAAGGATCTGTTTGCGGTGTTTCCATGAAGGCAAGGATTGATATAATGAGACATCATTGCCTGGTTTCACCCTGCATATGAATATCTATATGGTTGATAATTTGTTTTTCAGAATTCAACTTCCCGGATAGTTTGTAATTATTAAAACAGCATTGATGTATGATATAATAGTAGTTGGTGGTGGTGCTGCCGGGTTAATGGCCACAAAGACCCTTTCCGCTGCAGGTAGAAAGGTTTTATTGCTGGAAGCGAAAGAGATCCCCGGTGGGCGAATCCAACAAATACAAGGTTTTTGGGGGCCGGCAGAAGCGGGG
>JBDTLZ010000071.1:0-8211 GCA_039934515.1 Ginsengibacter sp. | reverse complement strand
GGGGTTAGGGGCAAGAGCGATAATTTGGAATGCACCCGTCCGAATGAACTGAATATTTAATGATAATATCGTAGATAATGGTAAAAAAAGTATTAAAAAATCTCATAATAACAGACGCTGAAAATACCGGGGAACGAAAATATGTTTTTCGGTTATTTGTCACCGGTATTCTACCCAATTCTTCCCGCGCAATCACTAACATTAAGGCAATCTGTGAGAGGTATCTGAAAGGCAGGTATGAGCTGGAGATCATTGATATTTACCAGCAACCTGGCCTGGCACTCTCAGAAGACATAATTGCCTTACCGTTATTGATAAAGAAATTCCCGCTGCCTGAAACACGGATGATAGGAGATTTATCTGATACGGAAAGTATTTTGGCAGGATTGGCCATCTACAATTAATACGTTTTTTGCGCATAGAAATGAAAAATATTGAGAAATATATAAAAGAAATTGAAAGCATCAAATCCGGAAATATTGACGCCCTCATTGTTAATGATGCAAAATCCCTTAAGGTCTATACAGAAAACACGGCTGATAAAATATACAGGATTTTAATTGAGAAAATGAACGAAGGGGCTGTCACTGTTGATGCAGATGGAACAATTATTTATTGCAATCGCAGCTTCGCCGAAATGATAAACCTTCCATTAGAAAAAGTAATAGGCGAAATATTTAAAAAGTTCATTGATGATTCCTTAAAAAAGCGATTTGAAGATTTGCTCGGGCAACGCAATGAAAATTCAATTAAAGGCGAAATTTATCTTTATTCAACTAACGGCCCGGCCATCCCTGTATTGATGTCGATAAACGCTTTTTTGTTAGACGGCAATTTCGTTGTAAATATTATTCTTACCGATCTTACCGTACAAAAGAAAAACGAGGAAGAACTAAAATTAAGGGCAATTGAGTCGGAAGAAAAAAACATGAAATTGGCTTTACTTGCCCGGGACCTGCAGGCCCAGCAGGCAGAATCCAAAAGAGTAAGTAATGAGGTGCTGGATTTAAATAAACACCTTGAAAAAAGAGTTTACGAAAGAACGGGTGAGCTCGAAAATTTAAACCGTGAGCTAAAGGATCTAAGCTTATCCAAGGACAAGTTCCTGTCAGTAATTTCGCACGATCTGCGCAATCCGCTGACAGCTTTATTGATCTCATCGGACACTTTAAGCCAGGATACTAAAAGTCCCGATTTTGATAAAGTACGGCCATTTATCGATCTTATTAATCGCACATCACATAACATTCTTAAACAACTGGATGAAACTGTGGAGTGGGCGCAAATGCAACTGGAAAAAGCAATTTTTAATCCTGAGAAAATTCACTTGTTTTTAAAAGTAAATAAAATTTTGGATTTGTTACAGGTAGTTGCAGCGCAAAAAAATGTCATTCTTGAAAATAAAATCCCCCCCGATATTTTGGTAAATGCTGATATCCTTATGCTGCGATCTGTTTTTCAAAACCTTATCACTAATTCCATAAAATATTCTTTGGAAAATGGGTTGGTAACAATAACTGCCGTGCAAGTTGACAATATGATAGAAATTGCTATAACTGACACTGGAATAGGCATGACCGAAGCTGTAACAAATCAACTCTTCAGTAACATCCATTCTACATCAATACCTGGAACCAACAATGAAAAAGGCACCGGGCTGGGATTGATACTGGTAAAGGATTTTGTTAGACAAAACGGCGGCACGATCCGCGCCGAAAGTGAGCCAGGGAAAGGAACCAGGATTTATTTCACCCTGCCGGTGGCGTACTGAAACCAGGCCTTCCTATTCTTCTTATGATATGATAACGGCATACATTAGATAAATCACATGCGAAAATTATCATACCTGTGAATTATGTAAATAAAATATGGAATTGTGTAACACTTTGCATTGAATAAGATGCGAAATTCAACCTGTCAAATGTATAATATTGATTTTTAAGAAGCTCTGAATATCTATGATTAACCATGTAAAAAAAAGAGCCAGGGGCCTTATGATTTAGGTAGTTTTCATGAGGCCCCGCTCTCTTCAGGAATGTTTATAGGGTCCATTACTTATCTTCCTGTAAGCAGTACAAATATCCCCGGTGACGCTACAGAAGAAGATTCATTTCCCGTTGATAAAACATAGTTCGCGATGCCCGCATTAAATCCCTTTCTTCTGTGATTGAAAAATAACCCATTTTATATTATACATGAATTTAAATGATATGTGAGTATGCCAATTATTAAGCCTACCTTATAGCCATGGCTAAGATCATTCCTATACTTAAAAACACTACAAGCCGCCCGCTTTCACCATTAATGATAAAGACTTTAAGGGCCGCCTGCAAGATGCAGGATAATAATGAAGCGATCGGCCAGAATGAACTTGATGGTTCTTTTATCGCTTTGCTAAAGCGGTCATATATTGATTCCAGGACCATTACTGTTAACGGCAAAAATGAAGTATCATGGTATGTTACCCGGGCAGGAAAAAATTCACTTCGGAAGCTGGGATTTAATGACTGCTGATAAAAACCGGGAAATTTTTTCTGGTTGAAATGGTCATTTAAATATTATGACACCTGAACTTACACCAATGAGCTTATTAAAACGCAACACAGCGGAAATATTTGAGTTAAAACATGCACTTGCTTATGCGAAGGCCATTCTTAATACCATGCGTGAGCCCTTGGTTGTGCTATATCCTAAGCTTACTATCTCCAGTGTTAACGCGGCATTTTATGAAATTTTTAAAACCGATAAAAAGGTAACAATAGGTAAGCATTTCTATGAAATTGGCGACAGGCAATTTGATATTCCCTTATTAAAAAAATTATTGGAAGAAACCCTTAGCAAAAAAAATATTCTCGATGATTTTGAAATTGAAAATAATTTCGAAACAATAGGCCATAAAGTGATGCTATTAAATGCACGCAAACTAAATATTGCAGACCAGGGCGATCAAATGATTTTATTGGCAATAGATGACATTACCGTGAGAAGGTCATTGGAAAAAAGAGTGGAAATAGAAAGAAACACAGTGATAGAGCATAAGCACCTCCTGGCATTGGCCCAACAAAGAGTTGACTTTGTAACCATAGCTTCCCATGAGTTAAAAACGCCGGTTACATGTATTAAAGCATATGCTCAACTGCTACAAATGGAATTTTTAACTCAGGGGAACGCGGATACAAAATCCCTGCTTACAAAAATGAATATACAGGTAGACACGCTAACAGACCTTCTGGACAATTTACTTAACACCACCGAAATAAAAGGGCGAAAACTATATTCCATCACCAAGGTTTAAATTTAGGCTAAACTAAAGTGTCAGGACAAAATTCTTACTTTCGGAAGTTTGTTATACTGTCAACTGGCTTTTGAAAATTTTAAAAGAAAATGATATCGTAAAGTTTGGCAACAGATAATACAACTATAATACCCGCTAAGATTGTATTGAGAAAGAACACTGTCTTATATCAATTCGTAAATGTGTACGGAATAGCAACAGGCCGGGCACCCGGTTTTATCCAGTAGTATTTGACCACAGGTTTTATGGTTTTCATGAATAATAGTTCATAAATTTCTTCCTTTCACTTTTCACTTTTAAAAATTTTTAAGCAGTATAAAACCGGCTAAGCGCATTTGCAACAGTAATTTGCGACAGTAATGAAGTCAGGAATGGAAACAGGATCCCGGGAATACACCCCTCTTCACCGTTAACCGCTGTTATATCATATTAATTAAATTTGATATTCAGGAGTATTCGTATTACTTTTGCCCGCCTTTACGATAGATTCTATGAAATTTTCGACGGTTTTAAGCGGCAAACGATCCCGTACAACGAAAAAATACCCGGAATAAAAAAAATACGATTGTTAATACATAAAACAATAAAATTGAAACTGCTGATGCTCAATTTCATTGTTTTATATCTGCACCGGCCTTTATAAAAATCAATACGTCTTAATTTTATTTTTAACCTGATAAATGACTTTAATATAAAAACCTTGTTTTAAAACTTTTCCTAAAAATGTTTTATTTCCGTTAGTTATTAAAATCACAAAATGTTACCTCAAAATCCTATCCTGGTAAAACCGTATCGGCTATATAAGGCCGCTGATAATTCAGCCGCGGTAAATCTTAAAAAAGTATCGGTTTGTCAATACGTTGTTTGCGCACCTCCTCTCCCCTTCCTGGATTATCAAAAAATGCTTTCCTTCATTTTCAAGAATAATTATTTCAAAATTTCAAAATACAACCCGGATGTAACCGCGGTCGCATGTAGTGATCTCTATCCTGCCGGTCACGGTAATTTAATGAATAATGGCACCTCCCTGTTAATGCGAAAAGTAAGACCCGTAAATACTACCGCTTATTTGTTTGCAAAAGACGTATCAGTATATACTGTAAAGCAGCAGCAATTATCACATAACAGTCAAAAACAGCCTGCCTATGAATAAGAGCAGGAGCAAACTAATTTCCCGGCTAGCTGCAATCAGTGCCCTGCTATGTGGCATCCTGGTAATTATCGGCCGGTTTATCCATATTGATTTTGAGCAGGCATTCGTACACGGACAGGTAATGATGGCATTTAATATTGCCCTGGGGTTTGTATTCTCTTCAATCGTCATCCTGCTCAATCCCGGAAAAAAAGATAAATCCGTCCAATTTATTGCCGCTGTATTGTCTGTTGCTGTTTTTGTCATTGGCGTTATAACTTTGACAGATTATATTTTCGGCTTTGATACCGGCTTTGACCGGCTCTTCTTTAATGACGATGTGCAGGCAACGGCAACAACCGATCATGCCGGCACGATGTCTCCGCTGTCGGGTTTCAATTTTATATTAACCGGCATCGGCCTGTTTTTATTAAACAAAGAGAAAGCAGGTTCTTATCAATTCTATTATTTGTTTGCCATCACCTTCGTGTCGCTGTTAATGCTGATCGGCTTAAATTTTATTGTTGACTTCCCGGCATTAATCTATTTGTCGTTCTTTACTGCTACGGGTTTTATTGCGATATCCGGGGCTCTTTATTTCTCACAGCCAATGTTGCAAAAAAAAATCGGCTTTGAACGAAAACTATTCACCGGTTTCACGGCAGTTATCATTCTCATTGCGGTATTAAGCATATTTTCATTTTACTACAGCGATAAACGTGTCACAACTTCCCGTTTAATTGAACATACGAATAACGTATTGGTTGAGGCCAACGAAACTTTATCCCTGATGAAAGATATAGAAAGCGGGGGCCGTGGTTACATTATTACCGGTGATTCGGGATATCTAAAATATTTTAAAATTGCCAAAGACGATATATTCACCCATATAAAAAAGCTTAAAGAACTCACTAAAAATAATCCTTCGCAACAGGTAAAAATTGATTCCCTGTCATTGATGCTTGATAAACGGGTAAATCTTTCTATGCAGGCTATTGAAGTGAAAAATAAAAAAGGTATTGAGGGTGTTAATAAACTGATACCCACAAAACTCGGGAAGTTTTATGCAGAAACTATCAGGGATATCAATGCAGAAATACAACAGGAAGAAAAGAATGTGCTTGCTCAACGACAGGAAGAAAATGAAAGAAGCATTACTTCCTTTAACCACGCTTTTGTTATTCTTCTTGCGGGAGTATTTCTCTTACTTGCCATTATTCTATTTTCCATCAGTAACAATATTTCGATTCGTAAAAGGGCCGAAGCTGCCCTTACAGAGTTAAATAACGAACTGGAACTAAAAGTAATAGAGCGCACTAAAAAACTTGCCTCCAGTGAGGAGCGGTTCCGTTCGATCATAGAACAATACCCGTCGCCGGTTGTGCGGTATTCTCCGGACGGCACCTATATTTCAGCGAATCCTGCATGGGAAGTGATGTGGGAAGACAAACGTGAAAATGTTGTGGGTTACAACATTCGTAAAGACCCGCAAATGATTGCTTCCGGCTTATCAAAGTATATTGAAAAGGCCTTTTCAGGTGAAGTAGCCACCTCGGAAGTTTATCAATATGATCCCGTGCATATTGGAAAATCTGGAAGGAAGCGGTGGATACAAATGCTCATGTATCCATTAAAAGATGCGGAAGACCATATTCTCGAGGTCGTCCTTATCATCCTGGACATGACTACAAATAAAGAAGCTGAAGAAAAATTAGACCGCAATGAAAAACGTTTCAGGGCACTTGTAGAAAATAATGAAGGTATTATTGCGCTCCTCGATGAAAAGTTTCATACCATTTACCGCAGCCCCGCCGCGGAACGCATTACCGGCTGGACCTATGCCGATAGTAAAATTTTAAGGTCTCATGAGCAAATTCATCCTGATGACGCAGCCCATGTGTCTGAGATGATGACACAGATGATGGCCACGCCAGGCAAGTCTCTTGATATTACTTTCCGCACAAAACATAAAGATGGCCACTATATATTGCTTGAAGGCGTGTTTACCAATATGATATATGATCCAAGTGTCGGGGCCATCATAACTAACCTCAGAGACATTACAGCCCGCAAAGAAGCCGAAGAAAACCTGATAGCGAGTGAGAAACGTTTCCGCGATACATTGGATACAATGATGGAAGGTGCCCAGATAATCGGGTTTGACTGGCGTTACAAATATGTCAATGACTCCATGACAAGACATGGAAAATATTCAAAAGAGGAACTGCTTGATCACACAGTGATGGAAAAATATCCTGGTATTGAACAAACAGATTTATTTAAAATTTATCAACGTTGTTTTGATGAGCGGGTTGCTATCCACCTGGAAAACCAATTTACTTTCCCCGATAAAACAACGGGATGGTTTGAACTCAGTTTTCAACCTGTAGATGAGGGTATCTTTATTCTTTCTATAGATATCACCGAACGCAAAAAAGCGGAGTTTGAAATACAACAACTTAACGAAGACCTGGAACAAAAAATAATAGACCGCACCGAACAATTAGAAACGGCCAATAAGGAACTGGAGGCGTTTTCTTATTCTGTTTCACATGACCTTCGTGCACCACTAAGGGCAATAAATGGATTCTCAAATTTGCTTGGGGAAAATTACAGTACTATTTTCGATGCTGAAGCTTTGCGGCTTTTCAGCAGGATAAAAGTAAATGCTCATAAAATGGGGCTTCTTATCGATAACCTTCTTGAATTTTCCAGGCTTGGCAGAAAAGAAATTCATAAATCGCCTATACAAATGACAGAACTTGTAGAAACGGCCCTTCTTGAATTGAACGGCACAACAAATCATAAAGCAGCGGTGAAAATTCATCAACTTCACCCGGTTGATGCCGATAGTCCAATGATTAAACAGGTAGTTATCAACCTTCTATCCAACGCAATAAAGTATTCTTCCAGGACCGGTAATCCTGCTATTGAGATTAAGTCGTATACTAAAGAAAATGAGATTATTTACTGTGTATCTGATAATGGAATAGGCTTTAATAATCAATTTGTACACAAGCTTTTCGGGGTATTCCAGCGGTTACACCTCCAGGCAGACTTCGAAGGTACCGGGGTTGGGCTGGCTTTGGTGAAAAGAATTATTAATAAACATGGGGGAAGGGTTTGGGCTTCAGGAGAATTAAATAAAGGGGCAACATTCTGTTTTAGCCTGCCCGCAACAAATAATAATTAAAGTATCAAATGGAAAATTCACTTACTGAAATTCTTTTGGTTGAAGATGATGCTGATGATGCAGAAATAATGATGCATGCCATGCGCAAAAACAATCTTGTGAACCAACTCATTCATGTAATAAATGGAGAGGAAGCCTTGAATTATCTCTTCGGCAGGGGAGATTATACAGGAAGAGACGTCAACCTGAAGCCGCAGCTCATCCTGCTTGACCTGAAGATGCCTAAAGTGGATGGAATGGAAGTACTTAAAATAGTAAAGTCAAACATAGATACGAAGACTATTCCGGTGGTAATTCTTACTTCATCCAAAGAAGATCCTGATATAAAAAGATGTTACGAGCTTGGCGCGAATGGATATATCGTAAAGCCTGTTGAATTTCACACATTCATTAAAACTTTATCGGGCTTAGGCATGTACTGGATGCTTCTCAATCACGCCTCCGCATGATCAATAAAAATCCAACCTGTAAATAACCAATGAACACAAAAATTAAAATATTACACATTGAAGATCTGCCGGAAGACGCCGAGCTGATAGAATATGAATTGCATAAAGGCAAGATCAATTTTGAAAAAAAGATCGTCGACAA
>JBDTLZ010000070.1:0-9509 GCA_039934515.1 Ginsengibacter sp. | reverse complement strand
AGTAAAAGAGGCGACATAACCAAAAGGCAAATAACAAAAATATACTTTTTCATAATTAATATTTTGCGGGCAAAATGATAAGTGGGTGAGTGTGTGCCCGCTTTTTAATTTTTATTTTTAGATTATGAGAGGGTATGGATGCAGGTAAATCAGGATGTATAATTAGCAAAAAATGTTTGGTTAACAAAGGATAAATATTTTTAAATTTTATATGGAATGCATTGCAGTTTATCCGTTAATACGCGTTGCGTTTTTTTTCGAAAGCAACAACTGAAATAATTATACCTGGAAATAGCCTGTCAAAATATAAATTTTCTCCATGTTATTTTTTTACATTTGCACCTATATTTTTTGCATATGAACAGCTAAAACGCCCAATTCTCCGGGCAAATACTATCTAAATCAATGGCAGTGCAATTTGCCATCTACCGGTTTATTATTTTTTCAATGCTTGTTAACGCTTTATATGCAAATTCAAAATTCCACAAACAGGATTAAATATTTTTTCACTTTAATTAAACAGTCCCTACGCGGCGATCAGCAGGACTATACAACCGGTAGCATTCGCAAAGCAGTGTTCCTCCTTGCAATACCGATGGTATTTGAAATGATGATGGAAAGTGTATTTGCCCTTGTTGATATTTTTTTCGTAGGCCAGCTTGGGAAAAATGCCATATCAACAGTAGGCCTTACCGAATCTTTGTTAACACTGGTTTATTCGCTTGCGATTGGAATGAGCATGGCTGCAACTGCGATGGTCGCAAGAAGGGTGGGAGAAAAAAACCCTGAGGCAGCGTCTGTGGCTGCGATGCAATCTATAATAGTTGCCTTGTTCGTGGTGGTATGTATAAGTATTCCGGGCTTTATTTATGCGAAGAATATCCTGCGGCTCATGGGTGCTGAAGACGAAACAGTTAACGTAGGGACCAATTATATCCGTATCATGATGGCGGGCAGCGTGGTGATCATGTTATTGTTTTTGATCAATGGTATTTTCAGGGGAGCGGGCGATCCTTCTATCTCAATGAAGAGCCTATGGCTTGCCAACATATGTAATATTATTTTTTGCCCGTTATTTATTAAAGGTTTGGGCCCCATACCTGCATTTGGATTAACCGGTGCGGCGATTGCAACAACGTGTGGAAGAGGTATAGGCGTTTGTTACCAGCTTTTTCATTTGATTAAAGGGAATAGTGTTATTAGATTAAAGGCTGCACACCTGAAAGTACAATGGGACATAATAAAAAGCCTGGTGATTGTTGCGGGGCCAGGTACCTTACAGTTTATAATTGGTTCTTGTAGTTGGATATTTTTGACTAAATGGGTTGCGGAAACGGGGGGGAGCGTGGCATCAGCAGGTTATATAATTGCAATCAGGATCCTCATGTTTTTTTTACTGCCAGCCTGGGGATTAAGCAATGCGGCGGCAACGCTTGTCGGGCAAAACCTTGGCGCCAATCAGCCAAAGAGAGCTTCTGATTCTGTTATAAAAACAGCAAAATACAATGCCATTTTCATGGGCATCGTTACTGTCTTCTTTTTTGTCGGTGCAGACATGATCCTGTCTTTTTTTACAACGCAGCCTGCTGTAAAAGCGATTGCAATGTCTGCGCTTCGCATTGTCAGCGCAGGCTATATTTTTTATGGTGTCGGAATGGTCTTAATAAATGCATTCAATGGCGCCGGCGATACATGGACACCCACCATCATAAATTTTTTTGGATTTTGGGTCCTGCAAATCCCACTCGCGTGGTATCTTTCAAAAAATGCATCTATGGGCCCTGTAGGTATTTTTATTGCTATTCCCGTCGCTGAATCATTAATGACCATTGCTTCTTTTATTTTATTCAGAAAAGGAAAGTGGAAAAAAGTAAAGGTTTAATTTTTTTGTATCGCTAAGGTTATAATATATTTGAAAACTACTGCTTTGGTAGTATTAAAATTTTTGGTGAAGAAGATGCCAAAAAAAGCTTCCCTCATTTCGACGAAAGAACATTCGGAATAAAAGTTATTTCCCGGCCAGGGTCTTTTTTGACATAAAAATAGGTTGAATTGTCTTTGATTTATCATTCATTAGCTCTTATAAATATTACTTTAATACTTTTGAATATTTTGTAATATATTGAAAAAATATACGCAGGAAATGAGACATATATTAATCACGTTTTTGTTTATAAGCAACATATCCGAGGCTCAAATATATATTGCAAAAGCTGAAAACGGCGCTGACCAGGCAATAGCCATACAGGCAGCGTTCAATTTGAAGGACACAAGAACAGTATTGATCAATTCCGGTGACATTAACATCAACGGAATTGTTACGATCCCTGCAGGAAAAACATTGAAGTTTGAGAACGGGTACAGGCTTACTGGTCATGGCACTATTAATGGTGGAAAGATAGAAGCAGATTACCAGTCCCAGTTATTTGACACATCCTTAACTGTAAACCTGCAATCGGTTAATGAATATTTTTCCGTAAAATGGTTTGGCGCAAAAGGGAATAATACGGATGATTATCCGGCGATTCAAAAAACGATAAACACCTGCATCAGGAGCAATATCCGCACTGTTTATTTCCCGGTAGGCAGGTACAGAATATCCCGGCCGTTGGTAATTCGCGGTACTGCCACTGCAGGAGAAGATAATAATAAAAATGACCGCAGGTCTTTTTGCACCGTTGAACTGCTTGGGCAATCATCTTTTTGGGATAGCAATCTTGGCAGCGAAATATATACCACATTCAACAACGCCTTTGCGATTGGCATACAAAACGGAAAGGGCTGCAAGATTCGAAAGTTACGGATATCAGGACTTTTCACCCCGCCGGTTTTTAATGACACGCATAAATTTTACAGCATGTCATTTGAAAGCTTTACCGATGATAAATGCAGGGATAGCCGCTATTCACCCTATGCAGGAATTGTAATAGATCCTTTTACAAATCTCGAAACAAGCCCCATGCCCGCTGATGGAGGCTATCCCGGTATGCAGGAATATTATGGTAAATCGGGAAGACTAAGTACCCAGTCAGGAAGCACAGGTGTCGAGCTTGAAGAACTCAACATTCAAGGGTTTGTTGTGGGCATTTGCTCCTCACCAAACGGGCTCACCCGAAATGCAGAAATAACCATTATCAATAAAGTTCAATTTAGTAATTGCAAGCTTTGTGTTTCCGGTGGGCAGGACCAGGAAAAAGAAAATACGATTTCAAATATTTATTGCTGGGGGGGCACACATACAATTTTTGCCACCGGGCTATATGGATCACCGCGAATGGCGGGTAACTGGCACATTGATCACGTCAATATTGCGGGAGGTATCGTACGCTTTATTTATAATGATCAGCATGGATACTTCCCAACATTCATAAGCCATGTATTTGCTGAGAGCCTTGGATCTTTTGGCACACTGAATTCTGAACTTGCCTGTGAAGTATCTGATTGCATTTTTGATTTTGCCTACCAGAGTCTTGCCGGTGAACAAACTCTATTAACCGCCAACGGCGAAAACGTCGTTTTCAGAAGTTGCAATTTCAGGTATTATGGAGAGAAAACGCCTTTGTTGATGCAAGGCAATTGTGTATTTGAACATTGCTATTTCTCGGGGCCGGTAATTAAAAATAAATCAGGTTCCTTTGATGATATTTTTTCGGTTAAAGATGTTTTTGGCACAACAATCGTGCTAATGGCAATGCCCCTGTTACTGACCTTTCTGGCGGTATTATTTATTTTTTATTACAGGAGGCAAATTTTTTGGAAGATATATTATTCTGATAAACCCCAAACCCGAATGGTTAAAAGAAACTGGCTTTCATAATAATTGGGACACCAGTTTATCAGCATAAAAGTGAAAGGACAATTTGGGCTATTTAAATTAATTTTAAAATTTATGCCCGTTAAATTAATGCGGCTGGAGGTTTTATTTAAGGAGCAACCTTTAAAACATTTTTGTTCGATCCTGGTGATAATAACTTAATAGGCACGACATAACAGGTATAACCTACTATTAAAACAATTTATGAATTATGAAAACTTACCCATACAGTTTTCAAATTGCTTTAGACGGAAACGGCATTAATGGCCTGGAAGGAATGGCGGGTGTATGTAATTTTTTGTTTGATCCATCCGATAACTCATACGCCTTTAAAATAAAATATTTCAATGGTATGGCTGGCGGGCACGCTGTAAGTATAAGCCCCGATGGAAAATATGGATACATGGGCACTGCAGGCCAGCACCTCGGTTTATACGATCCCCACAGTCTTGATGAACTCGACCGGGTATCAACATTGGGCTATGAGATCAACGATACCAGCATTCGGGGCTGTACGCACGTTGCCTGGATCAATAAGGAAGAATTTATTGCTGCTATTGGTGATTATTTCTACCAGTTCAATGTAAACAATTTACGCAATGGCGTTAAACTCGGCCCGCATAAAATTATGCTCCCGCATAGTATGAAATTCACAGCCAGTGGTAAATACCTGTGTTATGGAAGTATGGACAACCCTGTATTTGGTGGTAAAGGAGAGGCTAAAATGGTAGGCATTTGGGATATGGAAAAAGGCGAGGCAACCCGTATTGATTTGCCGGCAACCTGCTGGCATTTAATTCCACATCCCGTAAAAGATATCTTTTATGCGGTAAGCTTCAGGGTACTTCCACAGGATCACAGGGATTACCATGAATGGGCAATGGCCTTCTTTAAAGAATATGCCTTTGAAATTGACGCCAAAGAAAAAAGAATCCTCCGGCATTGGTGCTGCAGCCGGGAAATTCCCTCGCATATTAATTCTGACATAACTATTTCGGATAAAGAACTTATTTTTTGCAATGGCGGCAGTCACACGGTTGTGCTTATCAATCTTGAAAATTTTTCAGACTACAGGATCATTGACGAAAAACCTTCATTGCCAGAACTGCTGAATCATAAGAGGACCATTGGAACGACTATTTATGATGTGTTGGTTCGGGGCGGTTTCTTTACCAGCAACAAACATATATTGGGCGCCTTGCGAATAAGCCGTTTTACATTTATGGATTCAATTCATGCGTGCCAGCTTTCAGATGATCAGCGTTTGTTGTTTACCGCAAACCGTGGTATGAATCACATTACTATTTACAATTATCCCGATCTTACGCGCCGCCTTCGGGTAGCGATGCCGGATATCCAGGAATTTGTGCCGTTAGTCGGGAAAACTGCTGATCCAAGGCTGGGATTTCACCACAGCTACCTGGTAAGCCCGAAAACAACATTTGCTCATCAATAAATATTTTATGTCAACTGAAACACAAACCGGCAATCCTTTTGCAAATATTTTACAATTTTATTCTGACCAGGCAGAAAAAATTACACCAACATTAAAGCAGGGAATAGATGACTGGTACACGGTTTATAATAAAATATGGACAGAAGGTATGCGCTTGCAAAGTGCATGGATAACGCAATTTACAGGCACGAAGGAAAGCGCCGCTTTTAATGAGCAGGCAAAAAACCTTGGAGAAAATATCATTGGCATACAAAAAGAATTGAGCTCCGGGATGCTGGATGTCGGTTTGAAGGGAATACGGTCAATTATTGATGCCACAAAGAAAATAAAATAGCGGAAGGTTAATAGTACTGAATAATGAGCGATCCAACTGTAACCATTTGCACCGATAATGAAGCCGGCATCAATAGCTTGTTGGAGCAAACCTTGATGCAATCCGGTCTTTGGAAGGCAATTGAATCTAAAAGGAAAACTACAAACTTATCTAAAGCAGATTTTAATATACTGGTTAAGCCCGATCTTGGCTTTTATGAGCTCAATGCAACAACCGGCACCTCAACAGCCTTAATAGAATGCCTGGTCACACTGTTAGCGAAGAACGGATACACAAATATCACAATAGGCGATGGGGAACAGGCATCGGGAAGCTGGCTTGAAAACAGGGACCTGCTGGTGCTTGCTGATCTTGCAGGATATACCTATCAAACACAGGAGGGCATTTCATACGTAATTGAAAGCCTTAGTGAAAATTTAGAAGATGCTGATTTTGATAAGACGAGTGTTTTAAAGGACGAACAACTTTCATCCTATTGGCTGCATGCTAACTTCAGAATTGTTTTTACTAAAAATACAACTGATGAAGAATTTTATTATTCCCTTTGCCTGAAAAGCCTTGTTGATATACTTCCGCAAAGAGCCAAACACTTTCATTATTATTTCAGGATGAAACCTGAAGAGGTAGCGGCGGCATTGCTGCAACGGAATGAAATTGATTTTTGCATTGTTGATGCCTATGAAAGTAATCATGGAATGCAGGGAACACGGCATGGCAAAAATTTATTGACACATACATTTATCGCAGGTGACAATGTGTTGCTTACCGACTGGGTTGCGGCTTTAAAAATGGGGCTTGATCCTTATTGCTCTTCGATAAATAGCTATTCACTAAAAAAGGCAGGATTGCCGTCGAAATACACGATCAATGGCGACTTGTCCCTTTATGAAAACTGGCAAAATGTTCCAAAGCTTTTAGCTGAGTCTACGCAGGCCCGTAATAAAAACCCGGTGATACGCAGGCTTTCGACAGCATGGCTTCAGCAGGTCGATACTGATATTTTTCCTTTTAAAAATGTTGCTGATGCCCAAATAAATAAATTTCTCTCACCCATTACAAAAGATATTGACACCCACCCACTTGCCTATTCTGCATTGGTAGCGTTAAATTATGCCCTTGGCGGCATTCAGCAATTTATAGAGGGATGGCAAACGATGTATGATAAAGACAAAATTTATCGGGTGCAAACCGATTTGGGATTTGATGTAGATGAATACAAAGCCTCCGATTTTGAAGCGATTGAAAATTATATTTTGCCGCTCGCGCAATTGGTTGCCTATACACCGCCAGATGCCAATGGCATTAAGTGGCGGTATATCGATGGGTCTGTGCTATTTGAGTATGCCCGGACTGTACCCTATGATTTTGAATTTTTTATTAGTAAGGTAGATATAGCCCAGGCCGTACAGTATATGTTCGACAATATTGGCGGTGCAAGAGTTTCGGTAAGTACCGGCCAGAACGGGCAGGTGATCTGCCAGGCTGAGCGCGATATTTATCTGCCTCAGCCTAACTGGATGGTAATGTTCGGAGGTAAGCCTATTGACGTTTGCAAAATTGAGATCATTCGTTACGAAACGACCAGCCAGGCTATATTATGGCGCACGGTTAAAAGCCTCAATCAATCCGCAGAATTTGATGACGGTCTTGTGAGTTTTTCTGCAAAACAAAAAGGTATTACCGAAATAAAAATTGTAGCAAGGCAGAAGTTTACCTTGCCAATATTCTGGCAGGTTTTCAATATGGATTACGTGCCCGCGATGAAAGATGCGTTGGTATCAGATTCTTATCTGCGCTTCTTTACAAGGACCATGGCCAATTTCGAAGCTGCGTGTGAAGGGAGAAATCCCAGGTTGGGTAAAACTGCTGATCCGTTGTGGGGCGAAAACGGAACCGGCAATCATCCACTGGATGCAGAGCAATTTAAAAATCTCTTTGCAGTGTTTAGTGGAATAGCAGAAAAATTTATTGGCAAACAAAATTCACTTACAAAAAATGTTTCGTCATACACCGATGAAAAGGGATATATGCATTTCGCAGGTAATATAAGCCAGCCAGGTAACCCGGCAGACGTGGTGAGATCATTTGTTACTGATGTTTCTGCAGCAATTCAAAAAGATGTAAAATATATAACCGGTATAAAATAATAGCATGCGGGCATTTGTTACCGGGGCAACCGGCTTAATTGGAAATCATGTAGTGAAGTCGCTTGTCTCAGGTGGCCATGCGGTTACTGCTTTAGCACGCCCAACAAGTAATATTGAATTTTTGCCCGCGGAGATTGACCTCATACATGGAGATATATTGGAAGGAGATGGTTTAAAGAACGCTGCAAAAGGCTGTGATATTATTTTTCATACAGCAGGAGCATTTGCGTATTGGGGCTACGATGCTCAAAAATTTATTGGCGAAGCCGTAACAGGAATGGAAAATGTAATAACGGCTGCGGCAGCAAATGGCATTCAAAAAGTTATTTTTACTTCCTCATCGGTTACAACAGGGGCATCGGAAGATCGACGGGAACTGGCCGAACTCTCGCCCGGTAATTTTGATGATGCACCGGATTATGTTGTTGCAAAAGTTCAACAGGAGCAAACTGCATTTTCGGTTGCCAAAAAATATGGCGTAGATGTGATCGCCATTTGTCCAACGATTACGGTTGGTGGACCCGATCTGCATTTAACTGAAAGCAACCGGATGATGGTTAATTACATTAAGGATCCGTACAAATCAACATGGATAGGAGGGTGCAATATTGTAAGCGCCGGCGATGTCGCAAAAGCTATGGTATTGCTGGCAGAAAAAGGAAAGCCAGGTGAACGTTATATTGCGGGAAGCGACAATCTTGAATGGAAGCAGGTGCATGCAAAGATTTCCGAATTGTGCGGATTGCCGGGACCCTATTTCACTGCTATGCGCACTTCATCGTATTTAATTTCTGCTATGCATGAATTATGGTATCAGGTATCAAATGAACGGCCCACTTCTACAAGAGAACAGGCAAAGATGGTAGGCAAATATTACTGGTATAGTTCACAGAAGTTGAAAGAGCTTGGCTATCAGCCGGCTTCTTCGGAGGTTGCGATGATACAGGCTTTATCATGGCTTGTGACGTCCGAACACATTTCCGCATCCTTAAGAGCAACCATTCACCTTGATGATAAGATTTATGCCTATCGCGGAACCAGGCTATATTAATATTTATACAAATGAAATTTAAAACCATCAGTATAATAAAATTTCGAGTTGACATCGCATGGAACACAATGCTGAATAAACTTCCTGATATCGCGAATGATGTTGATGACCTGGAGAGCATTACTGAAATAGAGCGAACAATTCTTCCAGGCAACATGACAAGGGTAGTGAATGTATGGAAATCAAAACCGCGGTTACCTGCAATGGTAATGAAGTATATAAACCCTGATATGCTGGCCTGGACAGATACTGCCAACTGGAAAGAAGAAGATAAAACAATTGAGTGGGAGATACGCTCGCACCACTTTCACGAAGAGATGCATTGTAAAGGCACTACGGTTTTTGAAACTGCTATGGGCGGTAAGGGTTGTCGTTTAACGTTTTCGGGTTCTCTCGAATGGAAAGGGAAAGTGTTGTCATTGAGCTTTGGTATTTTGGATAGCACGATTGCCAAGGCTGTTGAAGGCGTGTTAACGCAAATGATACCATCTAACTTCCGAAAGATTACAGAGGTTATGAGCAAGTATATTGAGAAGTCTTTGCCTTAGGATTCTCGCAATGACGTCGCGTGGAGGAGTCGATTGGCTCTTAAATGTGACCAACAAACTCTCTAACACAGCGAACCCCCGGGGCCCGTCATTGCGAGAAATTGTCGGGGATTTTTGCCGAAATTTCGTGGCAATCTCAGTAACGGTAGTTGGGAGATT